>CAYPAG010000001.1:0-2364 GCA_964408645.1 uncultured Pelolinea sp.
AACAGCTCAATGATCGCCGACAGCGCGCTCCAGGCCAAGCGTTTCCGCGGCAGCGGGCGCATGACGGTCGTCGCCTGGTTACCGTCCGCCGGTGATCAGTTTACAGCCACCGCGGTGCCCGGGTTTGAGGGCTATGACCCCTTTGCCTGGTCAGCCGATGCGGGTTCGCTCAAAAACCGCGATGGAATCGGTCTGCTAGTGGATAATGGCGGCAGCGTCGCGCTCATGCTCAGCGAGCGCCCGGTCATCATCAGCGGCAAACCAGCCGATCTAAAAGGCGCGCTAACACTCTTCCTGAAAGACAGCGTCTCTCAGGCTAGCGAAGGGCTAAAAGGAAAAATGACCGCGTTTCTCCAGGCGCAGAAAGCCAAAGCCGCTGATAAACTGGGTGCATGGGTGGAAGAGCAGCAGCAGAGTCTGATGGAAACACTCAAAGACTCCTTTAACCAATGGCTGCGCAAGAGCCTCGGCCTGGCAAAACTATAAGGAAAAACAGGTAGAGACACGGCATACCGTGTCTCTACGCCTTGCAATCTCCCAAATCGATTTATAGTCTAATCAATCAAAAAGGTTAGTGGGAAAGAGAGCAACCAATATGGTTCTTTCTGTTGCTTTTTCACACATTAAACAAATTACCTTTAACTCACAATTAAAAAACTCCGCGTATTTCGATGAACGAAATACGCGGAGTTATTGTTTTTTTGTTTATTACGGAACGAACGTCTTCACAAAGCTGTAGAACAGCTCGAAGTATTGTGTAAGCATGGAGGCCTTGATCAGCTCAAAGCCATGGCTGTTGGCTTTGGTATAGCCAAAATGCCCAATGCGTTTCACCGTGCCCGCCTGGAGCGCCAGGCTGGCGTCGGTGTAAGCCGCGTCTGTCACGCCATACTGAAGCTCTTGACCAACGGCCTTGGCGGCTTCCTGGATCGCCAGAATGACATCAAAGCTGTAATCAGCCAGCTTGTCCTTGGTGAGCATGCCGCAGCCGCCATCCAGGGTCATATCCGATCCGTGGAAGATCGCGCCGCCGTCGATCGTGATCAGCACATCTGGTTTCTCGGTGAATGTCAGCGGTTTGATGCCGTTGCCCTTCACCTCTTCCTGCTTGACGAAGGCGAACAGCCAATCGCAGTTCGGCACCAGGCCGTTTTCCTTCATCGCCTTAAGGATGCTCAGTTGAAACGCGCAGCCCAGACGGTCATCGTAGGTCCAGGCGCCGATCGTCGGATTTTTTTCATCGCCGAACACGATCGGTCCGATGTGTTCGCGCAGCGGCACAGCCACCGAGCCCACGCGCACACCGCGCTCTTTGAGCTGTTCAGCTGAATAACCCGTTTCCAGGCGCACCATGCTCCAGTCCACCGTGTTCATGCCAACCATCGTGTGGCCGGATCCGAAGCTGACAATGCCGGTCACGTAATCGCGTTTGTCGGTGAGGATCATCACCGGCCGCTCGCCAATCTTCCAGGGCAACATCCCGCCCAATTTTTGGACCTTCAGTTTCCCGTCTTTTTCTATATTGGTAACCACCAGACCGATTTCGTCGATGTGGGAAGCGGTCATGGTCACATGTTTGGATTTGCCGTTGCCTTTTACTCGCACCAGTACGTTGCCGGAGTAATCCAGTTCAGGTTCATATCCGAATTTTTTGGCATATTCCATGATCTTGGCTGCCATCAGCTCTTCGCGGCCAGTGGGTGATGGAACAGAAAGTAAGTCGGTAAAAATTTTTAACGTTTCGTTGTTATACACATTTTCATACATTGCAGGTCTCCCGGAGTGAGTTTTGATAATCTTATCATTTATTGAGGATGATCATCCCAATTAGAACAATGAGGCTAATTCCGGCTGACGAAAACCCAGCCGAATGTGTACAATAGGGATATGAGGTATGGAATGAAAAAGAATTTGCTCCCGTTTGCTGCCCTTTTCCTGATGCTTACCGCGTGCGCCGCGCCTACCGTACCTGCCGTGCCTGCGGTTCCTGCCGAAACTTCATCCCAATCCGCGCCGGCACAATCACCGTCTAATACGCCAACCATTACCAAGGAAAATGTGGCCAGCCTGACCACCGTGGCTTCCCTGCAGCCCTCCATCGGCGCGTTAGCCTGTTCGTGGGTGCAGGGGGGAGAGTCCTTCTGGTTGCAGGACTCCTTTACGGTAAGCCTGGTTGATGCCGCCACCTTGGATCAATTAGCCAAATTCGACGGCGGCGAGTACGCGGCCATCTATGACACCTCCAGCGATGGGCGTTTCGTGGTGTATTCCCTGGATGGCGTGGAAATTAAACTGCTGGATATCCTGACCCAAAAGGATACACTAACCATCACGCCCGGATTCCCGTATTCAAACGCTTTCTTC
>CAYPAG010000001.1:2464-33868 GCA_964408645.1 uncultured Pelolinea sp.
GCAGCAAGGCAACCAGGAATACTTTAGTTCACTGGATTTTTCCCCAGACGGAGGTCTGCTCGCGGCTGGAACGGTGGGGAAAATAATTATTTACGAAACAAGTTCGGGAATCGAATTGGCGCGGCTGAAAGCCGGTGCTGAGCCGGTGAACAGTCTTGCCTTTTCACCAGATGGCAGAGTTTTGCTGACTTGCGATACCAGCGGAATTGTCAAACTCTGGAAAGTGGATTAAGACTCTGCTTATTTGGTAATGAAGGTGCCATTGCGGATCTGCGCGAATGCGTGGCGCAGTTCTTCCTGTGTGTTCATCACAATCGGGCCGCCCCAGGCAATCGGTTCTCCCAGCGGCCGTCCGGCGATCAGCAAAAATCGCGCGCCTTGATCGGATGAAATTTCTATGTCCGCGCCTTTTTCCAACAATACTCCGCGTGAATCGTCAGTGCCAACTTCCTCTCCGGCGATCATCAAGCGCCCTTCCAGAAGGAGCAGAAATACTGTATCTTCCCCGGGAAGCTGGTAGGTGAAGGTTCCCCCAAGATTAATCGTGACATCCAGGTAAACTGGATCCACATAAGTCCCGCTGACCGGTCCACGCGTTCCCCCATATTGACCAGCCATCACTTTGACATGTGCGTTTGCATCCTCCACGATCTTCAGGTCATCCACCGTGATATCACGGTAAGCGGGTTCAGTCATCTTGTGTGCCTTGGGCAAATTAAGCCAAAGCTGCGCGCCGAGTAAATGTTTCGTGGGTTGCGGCATCTCCTGATGGAGTATCCCTTTCCCGGCCGTCATCCATTGGCATCCAAGGGGCTCGATCAAGCCCTTGTTGCCCAGGCTGTCACCGTGTTCCAACGCGCCTTCGATCAGATAGGTGATGGTTTCGATGCCGCGGTGCGGGTGCCAGGGAAATCCCTTGATGTAATCATCCGGATTGTCAGATTTAAAGAAATCAAAAAGCAGGAATGGGTCCAGATCAACCACGTCCTCGTGGGCAAAAATCCGGCTGAGTTTTACTCCCGCCCCTTCCAATACTGGTTGTCCGGGATAAATCTTGGCAATTTTTCTCATCATTTCATCACCCTTTCTTAATAACTATAACCGCTTTTTTTATGGCATCCATAAATTCCTCTTGACGCATACGCGAAGATTGTTTATGATTTTCAAGGGAAAAGAGAAATGATCATTCGGTAAGCATTACATCCTCTTGTTAGCATCAGCCGGTTCTACGGTTTGCTGTCATGTGCCAACAATGCGGTGGCTCCGCGCTTTACTTAAATGGAGATTAAAATGCTTGCCGTTTCTGATTTAAAAAAGTCATACAACACTCAAATCCTGTTCAAAGATGTAAATTTCAGCCTGAATCCCGGTGAAAAAATTGGACTAATCGGGCCGAACGGCTGTGGAAAAACGACACTCATGCGCATCCTCGCGGGGCAGGAGCAGCCTGCCAATGGTCAGGTTCATCTTCCGAATGATAGTCTGGTCGCCTATTTGCCGCAGGATTTTCCGCTCGCACCTTCCCTTACATTGGAAAACGCTGTCTCCTCCGCCTTGGGAAGCATCGAGGCGCTTGAGCAGGAAATCGAAGACTTGGCAGGTCGATTGGCCTCTTCGCCAGATGACCGTTTGCTGACCGAGCGTTATGATCTGCTGTTGTCGCGTGTCCAGTCCACTGATATCGGCCAGGCTGGCACGGTGCTCAAGCAACTGGGATTATCTGAGATCGATCCCCGGATTCCGGTAGGCCGATTGAGCGGCGGCCAGAAAACACGGCTATCCTTGGCGCTGGTACTGCTGAGTCGCCCGGATATTATCCTGCTGGATGAACCCACAAACCATCTGGATGTCGCCATGCTGGAGTGGTTGGAGTCCTGGCTCCTTGAATCTCGTCAAGCCGTCTTGATCGTCTCGCACGACCGTGAATTCCTTAACCACACGGTATCCAGGATACTGGCCTTTGATATCCGTGAACATACCATCCGGTCTTTTGCCGGTAATTATGATGAATACCTTTCCCAGCGAAATACTGAAATCGATAAACAGTGGTCAGCTTATACCGACCAGGTGAAAGAGGTTAAGCGGATAAAGGCTGATATTGCCAGGACCAGGGAGCAGGCTGCCTGGTCCGAGCGCCAATCAAGTTCAGTGCGCATTGGCGGGCCGGAAATGAAACTCTCGGGCGCTAAGGATCATGTCCGGGGTATCGCCAAAAAAGTAGCCAGAAAGGCGAAAGCGCGTGAAAATCGGCTGGAACGTTATTTGGGATCAGATGAGCGTGTAAAGAAACCCAAGGAGGATCGCATCATTCGTGTTGAATTCAGCCAATCCCCTCACCTGGGTAATACGATTCTCGAACTGGAAAATCTGGCAGTGGGATACGAGCACGATTCGCCATTGATCACAAATATTAATTTGAATGTAAGCGCTGGGCAGCGCATTGTCATCAATGGCCCTAACGGATGCGGAAAAACCACCTTGCTTCGCACGATCACGTCTGAGATTCCCCCTTTGTCCGGTGTCGTGCGTCTGGGAAAAAGCGTCCGCCTGGGTGTCATCACTCAGGACTTTTCAATGCTGGAATCCCACAGTACCGCGGTTAGCC
This sequence comes from uncultured Pelolinea sp., assembly GCA_964408645.1. Lineage (GTDB taxonomy): Bacteria > Chloroflexota > Anaerolineae > Anaerolineales > Anaerolineaceae > Pelolinea. Next base: position 5,070 of record CAYPAG010000001.1, read on the forward strand.
ACATCTTTTTTGCGCTTCCGAATGAGACTCAGGCTCGTCATTTTTTAGCCAAATTCCAGATCACTGACGATGAAGCGCTGAAACCAGTCCATCTACTCAGCCTCGGCCAACAAGCCCGCCTGGCGCTCGCCATTCTTGAACTCAGGCAGTGCAATGTGCTGCTCCTGGACGAACCCATCAACCATCTGGACATCCCCAGCCGGCAGGAATTTGAAGAAGCGCTGGTTGAGTTCAAAGGAGCTGTCGTGGCGGTTGTGCACGACCGCTATTTCATCCGCAGATTCGCGCAGGTGGTTTGGTATGTGGATGGTGGAAAGATCACAACCGCATTGCCAGATGAGTAATGAAACACCTGGTAATCTGATAATTTAAAACGACTTCCCCTTGAATTAGTGGAAGTCGTGTTCTTTTAACAGGTTTGCAGCTTGAAATTGAATCCGGTCAAGCCAGCCGCGCGTCCAGGGTGATCTCAAGAGCGGCTAACGCTTTGGAAACCGGGCAATTCTTTTTCGCGTCTTCAGCGAATTCAACAAAAGTCTTTTCGTCGATACCGGGCACCTCGCCCACGGTTTCGAGCGCAACACCGGTGATCACATTATTGTTATCCATCAGCACTTCAGCGCTGGTCGAGATCTTGGTCGGGACATGCCCCTGTTTGGAAAGGCCTGAGGCGAGCGCCATGGAAAAACAGCCAGCGTGGGCGGCGGCGATCAACTCCTCCGGATTGGTTTCAGGGCCTTCCTTAAAACGAGAAAGCCAGGTATAAGGGCCTTCAAACTGCCCGGAGCCCAGCCGCAGCGTGCCGCTGCCCTCTCTCGAGCTGCCTTTCCAGACAGCGGTTGATTTTCGAACAGCCATTTGCATACTCCTTTATTCAATGAACTTTTTTTTTATTATAGCCATCGGCGAAGCCTGCCGGGCAACAATAACACATCTCTAATAATAAGAGTATCAACACACCCTGCTTAGTTTTTTTCCAGGTAAATCGGGCTGGGCTGCTCCCTGCGCCAGGCATGCAGCGGCAGGTTCATCTGCTCGCCCAGGTCATCACGCGTCAGGATGCGCAGATCTTCCTCGCTCAGCCCGAAGGGCTGCAGCAGGCTGGAAGCCGCGCGCAGCATCAGCTCTGTGTAGTAATCCGTGTCAATGGCACCGGGATCCGGCAGCTCGGGCAGGTCCCAGGCATGCACGCCGGGCTGGCCGCGCGTGAAGATCAACCGTACGCGCTGCCCCGGCCGCACGGTCTTGCCCGCTTCCAGCAGCTGCATGGCGGCTCGCGCGCCGGGCGACGGCACGCGGTAGCCGGTTAGCTCCTTGCTCAACTTTTTCCCCGCGATCAGGTCCTGCAGCGGCACCCGGCCCTCCTTCAAAGCGCGCAGTCTCATGCGCAGCAGTCCAACAGCCTCATCCACCTGCCCGCGCAGCGCCTCGGGAGTCCCGGCGCGCGCCAGGCAGCGCAGCATCTCGCGCTGCACATCCGCGATAAAAGGCGCCGAATCGCGCCGGCGCAGGTCGATCCCGCGCGCCTTGACGCTGCCGTCCTGAAAGACGCCGAAATAGCGGTTGGGCACCGGCAGGCGCGCGTCCAGCCGCGAAGGCAGGAAAGCCACCCAGCGGTACACGCCGTCCAGCGCCACCGGCAGTGAGGTGCGCGCCGCCACCTCCTCCAGCAGCGGCTGGAAATCCTCCGGCCGGGTAAACCCATCCTGTTTCACCCACAGTCCGTCCACATACATGTGCAGCACCTCGAAACCCATCTCCTCAGCTGCCTCCTTGGCGCGCAGCAGGGCTTCGCGCCCCCAGGTGGTGACAGCCTCATGCGCTTCGATGCGCCCGAAGCGCGCGTTCTTGTAACCCAGATAGCCGAAGCAGGTCACCAGCAGCCATTTGTGCGCCGCCGAGCGCGCCTTGTCCAGCCGCTTGCGCGGATCCCAGGCCGGCAGGCTGAGCGCGCGCTGCTTGAGCGCCACGCGCTTCTCCAGCAGCGGGCCGAGCGTCAGCGGGATGAGCCCGGGCGGGTAGTCCGAGCTGCCCAGCCGCTCGGGAAAGGGCGTCTCGGGCGAGATGTTGCTGCGCACCATGATGGACGGATACATGGAGATGAAATCGATCATGCCCACGTCGAAGTGCAGCCCGGTGATGGGCTGATAAACCAGCCCGCCCTGGTCATAGCGGATCAGGTCGGCGGCTGTCTTGGGGCGCTCGGCTGCCTGTTTGCGCCAGGGTACCAGGATGTCATTGCGCAGCGCGGTGATGATCTGCATGGAGGAGATGCCCGTGCCGGGTGAAACGCGCGCGGCCGTCTGGATGGGCAGCCCGGTGATGCGCGCGTTCTCCAGCGCGCCGTCCAGGTCGTAATCCTGCCACATCATGGCGTTGCGTCCGTCAATGTGACAGCGTCCGTAGAGCAGGATCTGCTGGCCGCGGTAGATGATCTGTCCATAAGAGAAGTAGCTGCCTTCCTTTTTGTGCATCACCCCGCGCTGGGGGTCGCGGCTGAGCGGCAGCGGCAGGTTGTGCTTCGCGGCCAATTCCAGCAGGCGCGGCAGCAGCCAGGTGTCACCATAGGCGGTCAGTAGAAGATCAGGGTCCAGGCGTGTGAGCAGCGCGCGCAGGTTGATCAGCAGCGGGCGCTCGCTTTCCAGGGAAAAATGATATTCGCGGTCTTCGTGCGCGGCGATCAGTTCCCGCGGTTCAGCATGCGCCGGGTCGCAGTCGGGGCGCAGCGAGAGCACCCGCAGCGGAACGCGCGAAGGATCGAGTTCCCAGGGCGAATCCAGCACGCGCAGTTCACCCACCCGCCCGCTTTCGTCCGCGCGGGCGTAGCAGCGCGCCAGCGGGAAACTGCCATATTTGGCCGCGTGCCGCAGGGTGATCCCCACGTCCGCGTCGTAGTAGTCCAGTTCAGGGAACTCCCGGGTGATCTCCTGGAACAGCTGCGGCTGTCGGAAGGCGTTCTCCGTCTCGATCTTCAGCACCGTCGTCAGCCCGTCCTGCAGGATGTCGCGCCGCTGGTCGCGGCTCAGGCGCAGCTTCTCCGGGCGGCGCTTCAGCCAGGCCCAAAGCGCCTTGAGCTGCGCGTTCGGCCCGGCAGCGTAAAAGATGATCGGAAAGTCCTGCCGCAGGCGGTGCCGCCCGCCGTCATCCCCGGCCAGCCACAGCGTCAATCCGCCGGATTCGTCCTCGTAGAGGTCCAGCAGCCAGCCGGTCAGGTCAGGCATTCAACGCCCCGCGCAGCTCGTCCAGCTCGCGGCGCAGTCGCAGCATTTCCTTGTGTTCCTCCAGCAGCATGGAAAGCAAAAAGGTTTCCATGGGCAGGGCGTGCGCCGCGTAGGCGGCCGCGGAAAGATGCTGACGGGCGGCGGCGAACAGGTCATCCAGCGCCAGCTGGTCCGCGCGGCGCAGCGCGCGCCGGAAGCGCGTGAAGGCCGCCTGTTCCTGCATGTAGGCCTGGGTGATGGAGGGCAGCGTGCGTCCCATGGCTCAGGCCTCCGTCCCCCACAGCGTCTGCGCCTGGGGTGCCGGCAGGGGCTCCAGCTGCCACGCGCCGGCCGCCGCCTCCTGCAGGGTCTCAAGCAGCACGCGCCGTTCCGGGAAGGGCGCGGCCGGCGGGCGCGCGCTCACCACCACCGGCGCGGCCTGGCTGAGCCGCTGCAGATGGGTGACGCAGCCAGCCAGCAGCCGCCGGCTTTCATCCACCCGCACGCTTTCATCATAGAAAGTCGCCAGCAGGTCAATCGCCAGCAGCGGCCGCGCGTCTGCCGGCATCTCCGCCAGCATGCCGGCGGCCTGGTAGCAGGTGAAGGCCCGCGCCAGTTGGATGCGCGCCAAGGCGGAGGTCAGCTCCGCGGTATAGCGCCGCACCGAGCGCGCCACCGGATACACGTTGAAGCGGTTGCCGCCGTCCAGCACGCGCAGTTCGCCGGTCAGCGCCAGCCGCGCCGAAAGCTCCAGCATCATCTGCACCGCCGCGTGAGGGGCGGTCAGGACCAGCAATTGGTTGTTGAGGGGTAAGGTGAGTGCGTCCATGCCTTAATAATAGAACAATTATTCTATTATGTCATCCCCCGCAGGACAGAAAAGGGTTAAAAATGGGGTGAATACCAGGTGACCCACAGCTTGGGGTGCGCCGGCAGCTCACCCGAACCTATTGTTTTACAGCTGGTCAATCGAAGGTTAAGCCATCAGGTGCGTGATTACGATCCGCACGCCAATACCGATCAGCACCAGCCCGCCCAGCACTTCCATGTTTTTCCCAAACCGGTGCCCCAGGCGGCTGCCGCCCAGCAGGCCGATGATGGACAGCGAAAGCGACACCAGGCCGATCAACAGGCTGGCGGCAAGCACGTTCAGTTTGAGAACCGCGATGGACAGGCCCACGCCCAGCGCGTCAATGCTGGTCGCGACTGACAGCATCACCAGCGAACCGCCGCGCGTGGGGTCATTGCATTCGATCTCGGCGGCTTCATCGCGCCTGGAAACGCCTTCCAGGACCATGCGCCCGCCCACCCAGGCCAGCAGCGCCATGGCAATCCAGTGATCCACGCCCGCGATCAGGTTGACCACCGTGCTGCCGAGCAGCCAGCCCAGCAGGGTCATCCCGCCCTGGAACAAACCGAAGTGAAAGGAAAGCCGAAAGATTGAACGCGGCGTGCAGGGGGAAGGCGACGCGCCGATGCCCAGCGAGACAGCGAAACAGTCCATCGCCAGGCCAACAGCGATCACGATCATGATCCAGATATCAGTCATTTCAGGCAGGTCATCACGTTAGGAAATTAAGCCGGCGCAGGTCATCGTATTCTATGTTGGCTGCGCAAACCGAAAAATTTTACCACCCTTGGACAGCGTCGCAAGCGCCGCTGTGTTTTCAGACTTTTCGTTTGGTTGTCGGATAAAAAGAATTAAAGCAGCGGATCACCGCTGCCCGTCATTCCCCGCATTGCGCCACTCGCTCAGATCCCAATCTTTCAATCTCGTTCGCAGTTCCCGCCGCGACCGCAGGCCGAACTTGCGCAGCAGGTGGCTCACATGGGTCTTGATCGTTTCCGGCGAGACCACCAGTCTCGCGGCGATTTGGCGGTTGGTCAGCCCCCCGCACATCAGCGCGGCCACCTCTTTTTCGCGCGCCGACAACCTTTCCCAGCTGCGATGGTCGCGGTCCGCCTGGCAGTAAGCGTCCAGCCCCTGATTGAGCAGCATGAGGATAAGATCATCAGGCGCGCGGCCTTCCCGTTTAGCCAGGGATTCCAGGTCGCGCATCAGGTCCCTGTTAACCCGGGGATGTGTGTTGGATCGCGAAGATCCTGAAGCGCTGGTCTGCAAATATTGCCACAGGGTCATAACCCCATTATATAGAACATATATTCTATTGTCAAGCGGCATTTAAAGGATCGTTCTGCCAAATTCGGTTTTAATCGCAGCTTTCGACGTTTTCGATGTCAGGGAAAAATTGCCGCAGAGTCCCCTCCACCCAGCCCTTTAGGGTCGCTGGTTGCAGCGGGCATTTCTCACAGGCGCCGCCCATTCGCACATAGACTGTGTTGCCCTTCAAAGCGCAAAATTCCACTCTCCCGCCGTGGAACTGCGCGATATATGCGTCCAGTTGGTCAACCAATCCACGGATCTTTTCCTCGCGTGTATGGCCATGTGTGTGTTCATATTTATCGATCAGCATTTGTTCTCCCTGTCTATCATTGTATGGCAATATGGTTAATTATTTCCCCAAGTCATCTATTTGTTGTATGAACATGGGGGAATTCAATTTTCGTTCCGTAATGAACGCCGCGTAAGGATCAAGGACTTTTCGTATGTCTTTCTTTTGTTCCGGGGTTAATCGCAGGTTTTTCAACCGGTCAAAATTGCTCCGTTGAAAATGCCGCAGGTATTTTAAAGTCCCTTGTGAAACCGGCATCAAACCCCTTCTCAGGTCGCCGCAATCCGGACAGACCACGCCGCCCTGGTCCAAGGAAAAAAACTGGTCTTGCTGGACGATCTCTTTCCGGCAGTTGACACAATGAATAAGTTCCGGGCGGAAACCGCTGCGGTCCAAAATTCGCAATTCATAATAACAGGCAGGGACAAACGCATCTTCGGAGAAGTTGATCTGCTGTAGGGCATCCACCAATAATTTAAACAGAGCCGCATCAGGTTGTTCATCCACAGAGAGTCTGTCAGCCAATTCTAAAATATAAGCGGCTAATCCGGTGCGGTAAAGGCTGCCTGCAGTCGTTTGAAATTGCTCGAGTGTATCTGCCTGGGTGAGAATCCAAAAACTTTGGCCCTGAGCCAGCACCAGGGAGCTATGAGTGAACGGCTCAATATGCGGCGCTTTTCTGGAACCCGACTTCCTTGCCCCTTTTGCAATAATTGAAATTTTGCCAAGTTCAGCGGTGAACGCGTGCAGAATCCTGTCAGCCTCTCCAAAATCGCGATGGGTGATGACAACCGCTTCGACCTTTTGAATTCGGTTCGAGGCGTTCATACCAGACATTCCGGCTAAACCAAACTATCCGATCTAAATGCACCGGGTAAAAGGTCAGACAGCCTCTTTTCAGCCACAATCTTTTCATTCTCATCCGCGACAATCACAAGCAGATCAGGGCTGAATTCTGCCATCACCTGCCTGCAAGAGCCGCAGGGCATACCGCCATTCTTGGTCACCACAGCGATCGCTTTAAGATCTGTCTCCCCGTTCGAAACAGCTTTAAAAATCGCGACACGTTCAGCGCAAATGGTCACTGGAAAAGCCGCGTTTTCAATGTTGACGCCATCATAAATTTTCCCGGATTCGGTTAACACCGCCGCTCCTACCGGATAATTGGAATAGGGAACATGCGCCCATTTCCTGGATTGGTTCGCGATTTTGATCAGGCTGATCTTGCTTTCAATATCCATTTCCATCTTCATTTCCCTCTGATTCATTTTTTCTGCAGCGGTTTGGCTGGAACACCGACAACCGTGGTCTCATCCGGAACATCCCTGGTCACAACAGCGCCTGCCCCGGTTTTGGCGCCTTTGCCGATTTTTACCGGCGCGACCAGCATGGTGTCGCTGCCAATGAAAGCGCCGTCGCCAATTTCTGTCTTAAATTTATTCATTCCGTCGAAATTACAGGTGATCGTGCCCGCGCCGATATTCACATCAGCGCCGATTTCCGCGTCGCCGATGTAAGAGAAGTGGCCCATTTTGGTGCCTGGACCTAAATGCGAATTTTTGATCTCTCCAAAATTACCCATATGGACGTGATTATCAAGGTGAGCTCCCTTGCGCAGGTGGCCAAACGGTCCCATATCCACGTCATTTTCCAATCGGGCAGATTCAAGCATGGCAAAAAGGACACGGCAGCGATCTCCAACCGTAGTATTTTGGATCAGCACCGATGGCCCCAGAACACACCCTTCACCAATTTTCGTGGTCCCTTTTAAATACACTTCCGGGTATAGAATGGTATCTTTGCCGATCACGACAGATGGTTCGATGTATGTCTTGTCTGGGTCAATGAAAGAGACGCCTTCGATCATCCAGCGAGTATTGATCCGCTTTTGCAGTGCTTTTGAAGCTTCCGCCAAGTGCACTCGGTTGTTGATTCCGATGGACTCATCACGATCCTTGACTTCAAAAGCGCCAATGGAATAACCTTCTTCATACGCAATTTTCACAAGGTCGGTTAAGTAATATTCGCCCACAGCAGATTTTTGGATTTTTTCCAGCGAACCCCAAAGCCATTCAGCGTCAAAGCAATAAGGATTGGAATTGAGCTCTTTGATTTTTTTCTGCGCTTCAGTCGCCGCCTTGTCTTCGACAATGCCCGAGATCCGGCCTTCAGAATCTCTCACAATCCGCCCAAATTCGCGCGGATCATCTGCGACCACAGTGCAGATCGTCAGTGGCGAGTTTCCCTTCATGTGAGTCTCTATCAGTGAACTATATGTCTCACGGGTGATCAACGGAAAATCCGAGTTCGCCACCAGCACCAGATCCGATCGTCCCCGAAGAATTTCTCGAGCGCACATGACCGCGTGCGCTGTGCCTAATTGCGGCTCCTGAAGCACAAATCTGGCTTTATCGCCGATGGTGCTTTTAACCTGATCGGCTCCGCTGCCCACTACCACCACCGGGGCGTCTTCGCAAATGTCTGATACAGCCTCAAGGATATAACTCACCATCGGCTTGCCAAGTAATTCATGCAGCACTTTAGGTGTGGCTGATTTCATTCTCGTTCCCATCCCCGCTGCCAGGATAATAGTGTCGATTTTGTGGTTCTTATTGTTCATAACATCTATGTCCATTTGAGTTTTCTTTGGGAAAAAAAGGCTGGGGCGCTCGGAGTCGAACCAAGATCCACGGATTCAAAGTCCGGTGTGCTGCCATTGCACCACGCCCCAGTATCCAAGGTGAATAGACAAGTATTTTAACATTATTTAAGAAAGTTTTTCATAATTACTGATCGGATTTTATATTACAATTGGAAATGATGATCTAGAAATTTTCTTGCTTGGGGCATGGTTTCGACCGCAAGTATTTAGTTTTAAATCCCACTAAACTTTATTTATTTAATTTGTAAAGGAACACGATGAAAGCCCAATTATCTATTCACACTGAAAGTCTGGGCAGGACTTATAAAATCAGAAATAACAAAAAAGAGCCATTAAAAGAACTGGTCGCCTTAAAAAATATCAATTTAGATATTAATGAGGGCGAATTATTCGGCGTGCTCGGCCCAAATGGCGCTGGTAAGACCACCCTGATTAAAATTCTCACCACACTGCTCGCTCCATCCACAGGCAGCGCTTTCGTATCAGGATTCGATGTAACCAAAGACGCCAAGGAGGTTAGAAAGCGGATCAACATGGTGTCCGGAGGGGAAACGTCAGGGTATGGTTTGTTGACGGTTCGTGAAAACTTATGGATGTTCTCGCAGTTTTACGGCCTCAACACCAACGATGCCAATGAACGCATCATCAAATTAAGTGAGATCATGGGTTTCTCCGATCGCCTGCAGACGAAAATCGCCGATCTTTCGACTGGCCTGCGTCAAAAGATGAACATTATCCGTGGATTCCTGACCGATCCAGCAATTCTTTTCCTGGACGAACCCACCCTGGGGTTGGATGTAGGCGCGGCGCATGATGTGAGGCGTTTCATTAAAAGTTGGATGAAAGATGATGGAAAGCGCTCGCTCCTGCTGACCACTCACTATATGTACGAAGCAGAGCAATTATGCGACAGGGTGGCCATCATAAACCAGGGAACTGTAATAGCCTGCGATACGCCAAAAAAGCTGATGCGTTCAATCACAACCGATGTTGTTTATCAAATTACAGTGAGCCGCTCGAGCTTACTTAACCAGGAGCCTTTTAATCAGGTGGCCGGGCTGGTTTCTTTCCACCAAAAATTATCCAAAAATGAACTAGCGTTGGAAATCATCCTTGAAAATGACGCTGTTCTACCCAGGATAATTACCGAGATAACGAATCAATCCGGTCAGATTATGACCTTGAATAAACGCGAGGCAACGCTTGAGGATGTCTTTGTCAAGCTGGTCGGATACCGAATGGAGGAAGCCGAAAATGCTGAATCTGGCCAGTCCTAAAAAATCAAGCGGGTTCGGGCTCTTCCTGAAAACGGTTCAGGGGAGAGCTTATCCACGAGTAGTGGGAATGCTTCGTGAAAAGACCTGGATGTTTTTTGATATTTTCCTGCCGCTCTTAAGCGTTTCTGCTTTCGCGCTCATGTATAAAGCCATTGGCGCCCCGGAAGAGTATCTCGGCTTTGTGGTGATTGGCGGCGCGATGACCTCGTTTTGGATGAATGTGCTCTGGGCCATGTCCAGCCAATTGTATTGGGAAAAAGAGACCGGCAACCTTCCGCTCTACATCCTCTCACCTGCCTCTTTGATGGGAATACTTTTAGGGATGGCGGTTGGCGGATGGTTCTCAACCTTGCTGCGCGCTGTGGTGATCATCGCTATTGGCAGTTGGATCTTTGAAGTCACTTATGTTGTATCCAGTCTTTCGCAGCTCTTGTGGATTTTCTTTCTCTGCATGGGCGCGCTTTACGGTTTGGGAATGATGACCGCGTCCTTTTTTCTACTGCTTTCCCGGGAAGCCTGGCACCTCGCAAATTTGGCCAGTGAACCCGTATATCTCATTTCAGGCATGTATTTTCCTGTAAAGAATCTTGGTTTCTGGACAGGTGCATTCGCATCATTCATTCCATTGACACTGGGATTGGATGCGATGCGTCAAGTGTCCTTTGCCAACGGGGCTTTACTTGGGTTTTTGGACGTCAAATTGGAAATCATGATCCTCGCGGCGCTCTTCGTGGTTTATTTGGTAAGCTCTTATTTCTTGATCAAATACATTGAAAAGCTGGCTATCCGCGAAGGACGACTAACTGAAAATAAACGCTGAGAAAAATGAATAAAAAAGAATCCTCATTTCGCACTTTGAAGATGGCCGCCTGGCTAAGCTGGCAGATTGAGTCAAACTGGACAGATCCTTTTCTTTTTGCCGTCTACTCGATCATCAAACCCATATCAGCCGCCTTCATGATTGTGATCATGTACAGCATCATCACACAGGGAGATTTCAATTCGCCCACATTTGCTTTTTTATTCCTGGGAAACGCGCTCTATCAGTATGTTCCGGCGCTGCTCTCGGGTGTATCCTGGTCAATTATTGACGATCGCGAGCATTATCGCACGCTAAAATATTTCTTCATCGCTCCCATCAGTATGACTGTTTTCCTATTCGGCCGAAGTCTGGCAAAATTCCTTGCAGCGACCATCTGTGTGGTTATCACCATCATATTTGGAGTGATTTTTTTTGACTTGCCAATCTTTCCATCCCAAATTAATTGGGTGTTGCTGCTCCTTGCGATGATACTGGGAATCATTCACATGCTTTTCTTTGGGCTGCTGCTTGCGGGTGTTTCCCTCATTACTGTGCGGCATTCATATTACATAGGCGAGGTAGTGGCAGCAGGCTTGCTGGTTTTTACCGGCGCCTTATTCCCATTGGATTACCTTCCCGGATTCCTGCGCGGGGTTGGATTATCACTGCCCATAACCTACTGGCTGGAATTAATGCGGCGGCTGCTTATCGGAGAGACGTTGCAGGGATTTTCTTTGTTGGCCGCATATTCAACCAATGACCTTCTGGGCATCTTGATCGTGACTGATCTCTTGTTCATGGCAGCTGGATACCTGGTGTTCTTAAAATGCAGCTCAATCGCGCAAAAAAAGGGGTTGCTGGATCAAACCTCCGAATATTAGTCTGCTTTAATTAACTAAACCATCTCGGATATCCACAGCCGGATCAAACCGAGATGGTTTTTTATCTTAAAAAATATATTTCTAATTCTTCCTTGCCTTTATGTGACTGACAATTCCGTAAAATCCCAGAATAAATCCTGCTAATGATGAGGCATAAGAAAAGAAATTGAGAAAAAATGTGGATTGGATAACTTTAATCACCATTAACAATGGCAGAATAACTCCAATCAGGAGCAGCAGGGTGGCAATAAAAAATAATCTTTTCGTTCTTTCTATCACTTGTATAACCAGCAAGCCACTTTCCCGGATTCTTCCATCTTGAATTCTGGCGGATCTTCGACATCACATAATCCCGCAATCATGTGAGGGCAGCGCGGGTGGAAACGGCAACCAGCTGGCGGATTAACCAGGCTTGGCGGTTCCCCTGGTGGAATTTGTTTTTGTTTGGTTGCGTTTTCTGCATCGGGATCTGATGTCCCTTCAAGCAGCGCCATAGTATAAGGATGCTTGGGATCATCAATAATTCTTTGAACATCGCGCATCTCGACTAGTTTTCCCGCATACATGACAAAGATTCTTTCAGAAAAATATCTGACCGTGGACAAGTCATGCGTGATGTAGATCACACCCAGGTTTCGCTTTTTTTGCAGATTACTGAGCAATTTCAGAATTTCAACACGGACGGATGCGTCAAGCATCGATACGGGTTCATCAGCGATCAGCAGCTTGGGATTCATGATCATGGCGCGGGCAATGACTACTCTTTGCTGCTGCCCGCCGCTCAACTGGTGAGGAAACTTTGGAAGAAATTCCAGCGCGGGGCTGATTTTAACTTCTTCCAATACCTTGATGACCCGCTGCAGCCTTTCTTCTGGATCTTTTACCTTATTAATTTTTAATGGTTCTTCCAGGATCGTTTGAACATTCATGAATGGCGGCATTGCGCCGTAAGGGTCCTGTTGGATATACCCCACCTGAGAACGATAATTCTTTAATTCATCTGCTTTCAGATCATTGATGACTCTGTTTTCAAAAATCACCTGCCCTTCGGTTGGGCGATTAAGGTGCAGGATGGTGCGCATCAAACTGGTTTTACCACTGCCGCTCTCACCCACAATGGCGATAGTTTCATCTTTTTTTAAGTCAAAATTGACGCCATCCACCGCGTGAACATACCCGGCATGTCGGAAACCCCATTTTTTTAATTCAAACCAAACTCGCAAGTTGCGGACTGAAATCAAGGTGTTGTCTGGCATATCCACAAATTGATCTTTCACAGTCTTTTTTTTATTATTCATATTGATCACATTTCTCGGCATCTCAGGATTGGTCAAACAACCAGCACTTGACGAGATCTCCGTCAACATTGTACATGGGCGGTTCGGTTGCGCATTTATCAAATCGCTTTGGGCACCTGTCAGCAAAACGGCATCCAGTGGGTGGATTGATCAAGCTTGGCGGTTGTCCAGTGATAAAATCCGGCGTCTCGCTCCCGCGCAATCGAGGGACACTGTTCATTAATTTAATGGAATAAGGATGGCGGGGATTGGTGAAAAATCGTCCGGCATCATTGATTTCCACCATTTGCCCTGCATACATAACCGCCACGCGATCAGCTAACTCACTGGACGTGGCAATGTCATGAGTGATGAGCAGAAAGCTGGTGTTTAATTCTGCTTTAAAACGCTTCAGCAAATTGAAAATATTGGCTTGCGTCAACACGTCCAGCGCAGAAGTTGGTTCATCCAGAATAATCAATTCAGGGCTTGTAACCAACGCCATGGCTAACGCAACCCGCTGCCGCATGCCGCCAGATAACTCAAATGGATAACGGTTCATGAAATCCGTCGGAACGCCGACATGCTGGAACATGGTGAGCGCCTGCTCCAACGCTTGTGCTTTATTGAACCCATAATGAACCATCATCGGTTCAGCCACCTGCTCCCCCACTTTGATCACGGGGTTTAAGGCATTCATGGCTGCCTGAGGTACCAAAGACATTTTAACCCAGCGGATCTTTTTCTGGTACTCTTCATCATCCATGGCCATAGTATCGGTGCCGCGCAGGAATACTTTCCCTGAATACTCGGACACATTTCTTGGAAGCAATCGCAGGATCGCTTTTGCCAGCGAACTTTTTCCGCAGCCTGATTCACCGACAATTACAATCGCTTCTTTTTCAGCAAGATTTAATTTGACCTGGTCAACGGCTTGTACAATACCCTTGGTGGTGTTGAAATAGAGTTTTAAATCTTCAACTTGAAGAACATTCTGATTTTTATTCATTATCTTACATCTCTCTTAATCGAGGATTGAAAATTCGGTCAAGGGCAAAACCAAGCATGGCAAAACCAAGCCCGGTGAACATCAATAATACAGCAGGCTGCAAAATCCAGTAATACATACCCTTGTACAAAGCGCCAAACGTTTGCGCGTCATTGATTATTTTTCCCCAGGTGGGCAACACCGGGTCGCCTAACCCCAGGACAGCCAAAGACGCTTCAAGAAACACATACGAGGGGACTGCTGAGACCAGCGCGGGGATCAACAACGGAATGATGCGTGGGATCAAGTAACGAAAAACGATGCGCAGATCGCTAGCGCCATATGCCCTGGCCGCCTCAATATAGGTGGACTCCTTCACTTGCAGAAAGATTGCTCGATCCGTTTTAATGGTGCCAGTGAAAATGCTTAATGCCACAGTGACGCCAAGTATCACCCAGATACTGCGCGAATAGAAAGTGCCGACCATAATAAGAATGGCCAGGAAAGGAAGCACAAGATTGATCTCGGTGATGCGTTGAATAAGTTCATCCACCCAACCGCCAAACCACGCGCCAACGGCCGCAATGATCATGGACAACACAGAGGTAAAGATCGCGGCTAACAAACCAAAAGCCAAAGCGACCGGGGCGCCCCATAACATGGCCACCGTTAGGTCGCGTCGATTGTGATCTGTGCCGAACCAGCCGGCAACTTTTCCATGAGAAACAAATTCCACATTAATGTCCGAGTCCTTCTCAAAGGTGATGCCTTCAATGATCAGCTTGTAGGTTCCCTTAAGCGGTTGGGTTGGCTCAGACTCATAAACAGCGAACAATCCATCCACCGGATTAACAATTTCCCGCCGCATGAGCCGGTTGATTCTTTTGGATAGCGCTTCATCCTGGGAAAAACGATAGGTGTACTTTGAAGCGATTCCAAAATCACCGATCTTCAACTCACTCTCGTCCGGCCGAATTAAACTGACCGAGACGAAAGGTTGCTTGCTCTTGTACTGGGTATTGAAGTACAAGATCATTTCCTGAGGAAATGCGTCATAATCAAATTCGAAATCATACTCAAAGCGGATATCTGCTGTTCCATTGGGTCTGGTTGTCACTTCTTTGACAAATTCATCATCCTCACCCGCCTTGACTGCAAATGAAGCGGGCAGATCTTCTTTGGTGAACCAGTTGTACCAAACAGGAGGAACATTTTTGGGGTTCTGATACCACACATCCTCACCCCCGCGCCATAATCGGATGGCTTCCCCATAAGGGATTTTCACCATTGCGAAAATAGCTAAAGCGACCAACATCAGCACAACCACTCCGCCAATCACAGCGGAAGGATAACGCTTAAGTTCCTTATAACCTCGTTTCAGTGAGTTCATCATTGGCTGCTTCCTCCACCCAGTTTAACCCGCGGGTCAACGAGTACATATACAAAATCAAGCACAAACACTGTGATCGCTAACAAATACGCGAAGATGATGGTGGACCCGACGATCACAGCCGTATCATAATGTCCGATCGCCGTGTAAATCGTCCGCCCCAAACCAGGCCACAAGAAAATGGTCTCCGTAATGGTTGCGCCTGTCCACAAGCCAATGATCAACAGCGCGAAGTTGGTGATGATGGTCGGTAAGGTTGGCCGCAGGATATAGCGCTGTTCGATTTCCCGCGGGTTGAGACCCTTGGCTTTTGCCATATCCACATAATCTTCACTTGAGTAGATCAAGAAAAAAGTGCGCCAGTTATAAATACTCAAGAATAAGTAAGAGATTACGAGCGATGAAGCAGGAAGGATTAAATGCTTCAATAGATCAAAAACGTACTCAATTTTTGAGGTAGGAGGTGGGGAAGAAACCATCCCACCAAAAGGCAGAATTTTTAAGAACGCGGCAAAAATCAAAATAAAGAAAATTCCATAAAACCAGGGCGGCGCCGCAGAGGTTGGGGATAAAGCGATCACCAGCTTATCCCAAAAACTGCCATAGGAACGCGATAAAGAAAGAGCTAAAAACACACTGATGAAAAACAGGAATAATTGCGAAGTGCCCATTAATAACAAAGTCGCGGGAAGGCGTTCCAGTAATATCAGTCTCACCGTTCGAGATCCACTGTCGCTGGTCATATTCTGCGCCCGCCCCAGCTCAAGCTTTAGCCCATTTTCCAAATAACGAAAAGATCTTACCAAAAACGGTGTATCCAATCCAAGACGTTTCTCTTCCAGGCGAATCAGGTCGCTCACCATTTGCTGCCTGGCTTCCGGTGCCACTGCTTTGTTCGCCGTCATGGCAGCAACTTTCATGATGGAGGATTCCCGAATACTGTTGCGCATAATCGTGTCAACATATCCGCCCATATTGGCGATCATAATGGTGGCGTAAACACCAATGACCACGGTGACAAAAAGCATTAACACCCTGAATCCCATAAAGCGCAAAACCCGCTTCACGGATGAGGCGGTGTCTGGTTTGATCACGGATTCTGTGATCTCATTCGTTGGTTTTGTTCCCACCATAAAATTCACTCCACCATCAGATTAGTCAGGGGCAAGTGGATTAGACTTGCCCCTGACTGGATTTAATATTCTATTGAGATTGACAGACTATTGGGTAACAAATTTAACAGCTGCCAATGTCGGTTGATTGACAACCAACGGGACGACTGCGACTTCCAGTTTATTGGAACCAGCAGCCAGGCCGGCGGTTTCTTCAGCGGTAAGGGTTACAACGTACTTCCCTTCTTCAACCAATTCGGCTTCTTTCACCAGCACGGTCGCGCCTTCGGCATCGTACAACATTGCCTTGACGTATTTCACATCGTCAACTTTGTAAGGTTCGCCCTTGAAGGTGACAAACACATCGAATTTGGCTTCTTCGCCAATCGCAACCTGTGCGGGGCCTTCCATGTCGACTTCAGCAACAACCGGTTCGCCAAAGGCAGACCAGCGTTCGGCCGGGTATGGATAATCCGCAAAGTGCTTTACAACAGCGGTTTTCTCGGTGAAGAACACGGAATCAATGTAATAAGGACCCGTGCCCAGCCAGAAATGACCGAAGGTATCGCGGAAGGTTTTTAAATTGGCATACCGGGCAGCGGCTTCTTCTGCGGTCAGGTATTCGCTCATGGTGGGCGCATACGGGATCAGAGTTTCAGCGGTTGCGGCAGCCAGTTTGGCATCCAGCAGTTCAAGTGTAGGTCCACCGATGTAGGAGATCTGCTCAATGCCGGCCGGTTCGGCCTTGTCAATGCTGTAGGCGCCTTCGCCGGCAGCTTCAACCATATTGGCGATCGCGGTGGTGTGCCAGGAAGCTTCACCCAGGTTCCACCACGGCCATACGCCGAAGCCAAGAAGTTCGGCATCGGTCAAGACAGTGTCATTGTAGACTTCAACCACCAATGGGTCGGTGGAAATGATATTCCAACCCTTGAAGGTGAGCATGAAGGCTTCGTACAGAGGCACATAGGATTCATCATAAACAGCGCTCTCGGGTTTGGCGCGGTCATGGGTGAAGATCATGTTCATGACCACATCCGCGATTGAGAAAGCGGAACCGTCGTGCCATTTAATGGTTTCGTACAGGTCTGCCGGGTAGTAAGCAACTGTTTTGCGCTTTGCGGTTAAACCTTCGGGGAATTTCTCGCCAGCGGTGACGAATTTCTGCGCCACAGGATCCCAATCAACCCAGGCTTCTTCAGGAACTGTGATTTCAGCCGCGAAGTCCAGATCGACCCAATCCAGGGTCTTTCCAACAGCCAAGCCCTCAACAACGGTCACTTCAGCGCGTTCCTGGTGCAGCGGCCAGGTTAATCCAGTGAATGGATCGTACATCAGGTCATTGCCCATCGTCATGCCGTAAATACCGTGGTCAAAGGTCCAGTTGGAACCGGAATAGGGGTTGTATGGTTCAGCAAACATTTCCTGGGTTGCCCAGCGCATGCTGCCGCCCTCAACACCATCGAAACGCAGGGTGAAGGGGGTCATCTGGCCGGTTTCAATACCAGCAGCCAGGTCAGCGGTTGCGACCACATTTTCCTGGTAGGGGATATAGCCCTTGCCGTCGATCAAGAACACCTGCAGGGAATCCTGCAAAGAGAGTTCCATCGCGCGCGCCATCATTTCACGGCGCTGCTCCAGATTGTCATAAACTGCGGCATACAGGTTGTCGCCCAATTCCTGGAATTCAGGATCAGGAACGTTTGAATACCAGGCAGGAATACCCTGTTGGCTGGAAGGCAGATACATTTCCTGGAAGATATTGGCCTCATCGCGGTCAATGATGGAGGCGCTCCAGGCAGCGGTGTACCAATGCCACAAACCATCCTCGGGGATGGAGCCGATCCAGATCGGGGACGCTTCGCCGCCGGTCTTTAACTGGCGGTCAACGGTGAAACCAACCGCTTCAAACTGCGCGGCAACATATTCACCCATCGGGATGCGGGTGCCGTCAGAGTCATTGCGAATGATGCCAATGAGGGTGATCGGGCCTTTGCTGTCATTCCATTTGCCATCCACCAAGGTGGCGCCCAAGGCTTCCATCTCGGCAGCGATGACCTCGCGTGCTTTCTCAAGGTCATAAGCATAGTAGGTTTCCAGTCTGCGGGCCACATCGATCAGGTCCACATAGTCGGGGCCTTGTGTCTGGATGGCAAAGAATTTCTCCAGCGCGCCGCCATTGTAGATTTCCTGGTTCAAGTAGCTGCGGTCAAACAGCCAGTTGGTCGCTTCGCGGATCTTGCGGCTGGTGAAAGGATTGATCCTACCATCGCTGAAAACCGCGGGGTTGTACAGGATGTCGTAATACAGGCCATTGTTGGTCGAGTACGGCAGACCGGATTCTTTCAGCGCGGGCAGGTCAGCAGAGGAAAGGCCATTGGCGTAGATGTCAATCGCGCCGGCTTCCAATTGCGTAATCGCTGAGTCGGAGTCAATCACCGAGTAAACGATTTCATCCAGCCAGCCGCCCTTGCGAGTGCTGGGGACTGGTTCGGGTTCTTCAGCAGCAGGTGCTTCAGCAGCAGGAGCTTCAGCGGCAGGGGCCTCAGCAGCAGGTGCGGCTGCGGGAGCACAAGCAGACAAAGCTAAAGCGGCAACAAGAACCATGCCGAGAACAAATAATAAACTTTTTTTGTGCATTTCTTTTCTCCTCAAAAATTTTTGGTTGGTAAAAATTCGATCAGTCAATTTCTATACGATCACCTCCTAATCAGTACACTAAAACCTTCTGTTGAGACAAAAGGGGGAATTGGCATGTAAACTGGACGAAGCATCTTCAACTTCCCTTTCGATGCTCCAGATATTGGTATTTGGGTACGAATTAACATCCAGCATGTCTGCAGTGATTTATAGGATTTTACATCACTTGAAAATCAATGTCAACTTGACTAATCCTGAAAATTTATCCAAAAGAGAACGTTTTTTATTCACAATCTCCGCAAACCTGAATGAACTCAAGTTGATTAAAGAGATTGTTCTCACCATTGAAACTACAAACATCTTGTGAAATCAATGAAATATCTAAAAATTGAAAAAGCGGAATAAACGGCAACTCATCACTTAAAGTCTTGAGCAGGTAATTTGAAGCATTCGATCTTGCAGCTTCATCAAATCCCGCGCTTTTGAGGTTATCGCATTCAAGGTCAAATTGCGTATTGGTGTAACCGAAATAATTCGCTCCACCGGTGGCTTCACCCAGCCAGTCATTTGCATCTGATGGGATTTCCACGGTTTTGAACATTTCACATGCAAAACTGCTTCCCGTATCCCAAGGCAGCAGCGCAAGGTCAAACTGTCTTCCGAAGATCCTTCCTTCAGGGCCAGGCAAATAAAGTTCACCAGCGGGAATCGACTCAACTGCCACTTCAAAGCCGCACTCCGCGAGGTTGGCGGAAATATTTGAGGCGATCTGCTGCTGCAGGGCTGAATCTGAAACCAGCAAACTCAGTGAAAGCGGGGTGCCGTAGGGGATTTGCGGGTTGCCAATGTGAGTCAGCGCTGTTTCAGGAATGAGATCCAGGTCTTTCCATCCTGCTGCATCAAGCAGCGCTTTGCCGGTAGCGGGATCATAGGGGTAAGTGGTGACAGACCCGGCAGCCCCGGTTGAGTTTTGATTTGTCACAATACTGTCCGCAATGACCGCATGACCATTGAGTAATTGGTTGATCAATGCGTCCCGGTCAATGCAATGCGCGATTGCCTGCCGGACGCGGACGTCGCCAAAAATATCCGGTCGGTCTACCCCGAAAGGATAGTAATAATCATCATAAGATGAAGGTTTGATACCCAGCGCCAAGGTCTCCAATCGGCCGGGTTCATTACTGATCAAATTAAACCCGAAGCTTTCTGGATCACCAGAACCCAGAGATTTTACGTTAACTAACGTATCCGAAACGATGTCACAGCGTCCATCAGCCAACTGATCAAGGTTTTCAATCTCGCCTTCGTTGATGAAGACAAAATTTACGATCTCGGTTTTTGGCAAACCTTCACCTGAACGGAAGTAATAAGGATTCTTTACCAGTTGAATATACTCTCCGGGCGCCCAATCATCGACCATATACGCGCCCCAACTCAAAGGCAGCCGATTGACCGCTTCCGAGGAGAGGAGCTCATCTGGCTCCATTCCTTCCCATGCGTGAGCGGGAAGAGGTGTCCAAAAGAAACTCCATAATTCTTTTGTGACCAAACCCGGTTCGCTCACCCATTCAATCGTCAGGTCATCCGTAGCTGTATAAGATTGGGTCAGGTCAACGAGTTTCTTGCTCACCGGAATGATCGGGTCAGCTGCGGTTTCAAAAGAAAAAACCGAATCGTTGGCGGTCAAGGGTTGGCCATCAGACCACTGGATTCCCGGCTTCAATTTAAAAACTGCGCTGAGCTGGTCCATCTGCAGCGGGCTGACCCCATCATAAATGATGGCGCAGGCAGGGCTGGTGCAGCCTGTTGGAAATACGCGCGCGCCGGCAGAGAGTGTAACCAGATGACCTTCAGTATTCACAACCGGGTCACCGGGGTTCACTCCCACCGGAGTGAATCTGGCGCTGCCATCAGGAAAATTCGGAATAGCTTCAAGCAGCACCGCAACTTGATTTCCATCGATCAACTCCACCGGCCCATCGTAGATAGCCGCCATCACATCCCTGGCTGCTTTTGAAGCCGCGTTGTAAATAAAAAGGGATTCGGGTTCGTAGCCAAGGCAAATACTGATCTCCTTTGGAGGAAGGGGGGTGGGTGTCGGCGGGTTCGGTGTGGCCGTCGCGGGTACTGGATTAAGGGCTTGGCAGCCGGAAAAAATCATTACGGCAGCAAGTATGAACAGCGGGAATTTTCTCATTAATTATCAGATTTCTCCAAAAAGATCCTGCGAATTATAAGCGATACCCATGCCAGAATGGATCAGCCATCTCCCGCCCTCAAGCGGATATAAGACTCATACCGTTCAGGAGATACTGTCCCATTCTCAACTGCCCGTTTCACCGCGCAGCCAGGTTCACTTTGATGGCTGCAGTTGCTGAATTGGCAGTCCGACACGAGATCACACAATTCGGGGAAATACGCGTCCAACTCCTCGGGTTCCGTGTCCCAAAGCGAGAGTGATCGCAACCCAGGCATATCCGCGACAAATCCTCCGCTTTTCAACTCGAAAAGCTCACGTACAACCGTGGTGTGTTTGCCCTTTCGGGCTTGAGTCTCCTTTAGATCTCCGATCACCAACCCCAGCCCGGGTTGAATTTGATTCAGCAGGCTGGATTTGCCAACGCCTGAAGGGCCGGAAAACGCGGTGATCTTCCCTGAAATAAGGTCATGTAATCTTTCTATTCCAACGGCTTCTTTTACCGAGGTATAAACCACCTGATATCCAAGCCCGGTATAGATCGAGAACATGGATTCGGCCGTGCTTCTGCCAACCAAATCGATCTTGTTTGCGACAATCAGCTGCGGAATCTGCTGCTTCTCGGTGATGACCAGGAACCGATCCAGCATCCTGAAACTGGGCGCTGGATGATCGCAGGCAAAGACCAGACAGACCAGATCGGGGTTTGCCAGCAGCACTTGTTTGAATTCCCCTCTGGCAGACGGCGCCATACGAAAGAAAGCTTTTTCGCGTGGCATGACTTCTTCAATCACCCCGCTGCCGTCATTCAAGGCGGTGACGATGACATGGTCTCCAACTGCCGCGATCGTCTCATTCTGCCGTTCCTGTTTTAATCTTCCTCTTAACTGGCAGGTGATCATTCCGTCCGTTGAATGGACTGTGTAAAAACCGGATTGCAGCCTGGTGATCGTCCCCGTTAACTTATTCAAAGTTTTTAGGGTGTAGGCGTTGACAGGATCTGGTCGGGCACTGAAGGCGATGGCGGCTGCGCGCCTTCGCCTGCCCCTCCCGCAGAAGTGGCTGTGGCTTCCAGGGTTGGCGTTCGGGTAACATTGAACCGCGATTCCCAGGGATAAAGCTTTTGCGGTGAGCCGAAGTAATACGTCTCGATCACGCGTCTGAAAACCGGTGCCGCCACCTCAGACCCCTCACCGCCATTTTCAATGATCACAGTCACCGCGATGTCTGGCCGATCGGTGCGCGGGGTCTCGCTGAAACCGGTGAACCATGCATGGGAGTTGCCCAGCGGATTTTCAGCGGTACCGGTTTTCCCGTAAAGTGTTATGCCCAGGTCGCCCAGCTGATCGTTGGCGGTGCCGATATTCGAGCGCACCACACCACGCATGCCTGCAAGAATGGCTTCCAAAGTTTCCGCTGAAACAGGCAGCGTTCCATTGGATTCAGGCGTGAACGTATAGGTGGCGATACCTGATACATTGGTGATGCTTTCAATTATCTGCGGCCGGTAAAGCGTGCCCCCATTAGCCAAGGCAGCTGTGAATCTTGCCACCTGCAGCGGAGTGACGAGCATGTCACCCTGCCCGATCCCCTGCTGAACAGCGTCGCCGTCAGTCTTCGGATCAACAATCTGGCCGGTGCTCTCAGCCACTTGTTCTATGCCGGTGGCCCTGCCCAATCCGAAACCCCGCGCGAATTCAGACAGGTAAGTGGCTCCTTCTTGTCGAAACAGGTCCAAGCCGATATGGTAAAACCAGGGATTACAGGAGCGGATCAGCCCCTGCACCAGCGTTAGGTTGCCGCTGGGAGGCAGTTCCTTATCCACTGTCCAGTCTTTAAATCGTTCACCAGGTAATTCTTCAAAATATGATCCGCAGTAATAAATGGTTTCAGGTGTGTAAAGATCGCTTTCCAACGCGGCAGCCATGCCGATGATCTTGAAAACCGACCCGGCTGGATATGTACCCTGGGCTGCCCGGTTGAGCAGGCGCTGCTGGCCGTCATTAAGGATATTGCCAAGCAATTGAGCTGAATTGATATTGTCCGGTTCAAAAAGGTTTGGATCAAAACCGGGTGATGAGGCCATCGCCAGCACCCGCCCGGTGTCCACTTCCATCACAACAATCGCGCCGCGGAAACCGAGCAGAGCTTTCTGCGCTTCAATCTGGAGGTTTTTATCAATGGTCGTGGTGATATCCTGCGGTGCGGTGGGGTCAGCCTGCGCGATCCTTGAAATCACCTGGTTGTTGGCATCCACCACATACAGCGACGCGGCGGGTTTGCCCGCCAATGAATCCTGAGCATATCTCTCAAGGCCGGCCTGTCCCACATCTTCAGTTCCCAGATAACCAAGCGCCCGGTAATCATCCACCTGCTCCTCGGGGATCGGCTGAACATATCCTATCGCTTGCGGCGCAATGCCACCATTGTAATAATAGCGGGAGGTGAAAGGACTCCATTGCACACCGCTAAAGTCAAACACCGAGCTGTTTTCCGGGATCTCGTCCACCGCCACCTCACCCACCGGCACATACCAGTTGGTCAATCGGATATCTTCATATGACTGCTGAATGGATTCCGAAGTTCGACCAAGTAGGTTGGATAACTGCGTGAGCAGCTGCCCCTCTCGGCCATCCTCGATCTGGTTGGGCACGATGCCGATCGCGTAGGCAGAGGCCTGATCGGCGATTGGTTCCCCGTTTCTATCAAAGATTGCACCGCGTTCCGCGCTCACGGCATCAAGCTGCAGTCGGTTTCCCCCAGCGAGCTCCGGCATGAGCAAACCGGTGTCCCAATTGATGCGCCAGCCGTCGTTCTCCAGTGTGAGCGGCAGGGTGATCTCGCGTTCAATCAAACCAAAGATTCCGGTGTCAAAGGCAATGGCGCAAACTGCTGATGCAGAGGTAGGATTCTTCGTGGTTGAAACCACACTGGCGTCTAATGACTGCAGATTCAAGCTGAAACCAGCTTCCTTGTAATAGTTGAGAAAGTCATCCTGGCTGATAGCTTGCCTGGATTGACTGGAAAGCAGCCCGTACATCGCGGCGTAATCAAGTGATTTCCAGGCGCTCAGATAACCATTGACGGTGGTGTCCACATCAGGTACTGATGTCACGCTGATCTGCGGGGTAGGCAATTCAGTCTGGAGCGGCGTCTTCCCGCCGCATGCGTTAATGATGAAAGCCGCCAACAGCAGCAAAACCCAGGATCTTTTGAGTGATTTCATTTATCTTGATCTCCTCTAACCATCAACCGATATCCTCACCGGCAAGCACCCGCTCGCTGATTGGACAACCATATTTTAAATTGGTTTGGCAGATTCCAGGCCAATCAGTTTTTTCATATCCGTCAAATTTTCTTAAGGCGCGTTCCAGGTGGCAGAGGGGCATCCCCATCACGCTCGCCATGCAGCCGCTAAAATCAACCACCGGGTTAAAACCCCTGTTTTGAATAGCGTACGCCCCGGCTTTATCCATTGGATCGCCGCTTTGAATATACTGATAGATCTCGGTGTCCGAGTACGCTCGGATTTTCACTTCTGTCCTGCAGATATCCAGGAACGGTTCTGTTTGATTCCCTCGTCGGATTGCGATCGCTGTCATCACCCGGTGCGAACGGCCTTTGAGATCAGACAGCATTGTAAATGCATGCGTTTCATTGGCCGGTTTGCCGAGAATCATATGATCCAGCACCACAATCGTATCTGCCGCGATGATGAAATCTTCCTTGGGCACATCTTTCAGAGATCGGCATTTTTCCAAAGCCAAACGTCGCACGTGATTCTCGGGAAGTTCATTAATAAAAAGCGATTCATCCACGTTGGAGGCGGAAAAATTTAAACGCCAACCAGCCCATCCAAGCATTTCTCTTCGTCGGGGGGAGGTGGACGCCAGCCAAAACTGATAGCGGTTCATTCGCGGCATGATTTTAACACAATGAAATGTGTAAATATCTACGATTGCCAATCCACCAGGACGCCCAGGTAATTCTCCTTATCGTTCAACAGCCCCATGTAAGCCGATTGCATTTCCTCTGGTTTAATCACATGGGTGATCAATTCACTTACATGAAGCCGTCCTCTGGCAATGAGATCCCAGATCATCAACAAATTGCTTTCAATGCTGTGCGGGACGCCAACTTGCCGGTATGCCGGCACTCTCCATTCGAATGCCCCCAAGATCTGTAGGCAGCGCATGTGGACCGGCCGCAGCAATTCGGTCAGATTTCCCGATACCTCAGCCCTTGGTGTACCCAGAATAACAATCTTTCCATTAGTCGCGGCAGCTTTCACGCAGTTGATCACCACCGCGCTGCTGCCCACCGCGTCAACAGCAATGTTTGCGCCCTTTCCCTGGGTAAGATCGAGAACAACTTCCACCTGCCTGCCCGGCTCTACGTCAAAAACCTCATCTATCCCAACATCACGCGCTTTCTGGCAGCGCATTTTGGATGAGTCGAAAGCAATGACCCGCGCCCCCAAATGCCGATAGTATTGAGCCGCAATATTTCCCACCATACCCAGCCCGAAAACCGCGACAGTCTCACCCAGCTCTACTCCCGAGATCTGCGGTCCCGTGACCGCAACCAGCGCCATTCGCGCTGCCGCCAGTGTTCGGTCATCCAGATCATTTTTTACGGCGAAGGCGGAAAACATTGGGTTGTCCCGCTCGCCAGTCAGCGGCCAAACCTGGTATTGTGCGTGATTGCCAAAGCAGAAGATCCTGTCGCCTTTCGCCATGTGGTCGACTTCGCTCCCGACCGCTTCCGCCTTTCCGATCAAGCCATAACCGGAGCGCCAGGGATATGCATTCCATGCGCCCTTTTTATACACACCAGGCGAAAGCGCGCTGAACCCTGCCAATTCAGTGCCCGCGCTGATCATGCTGTAATGAGCCGCGACCAAAATTTCTCTTTCTTTCAAGCCCTTTGGGTTGATTTCTTCTGTTTGGATTTCGCAGGTTTGTTTAGCTGTAATCACCGCATATTTGGTTTTCATGTTTCCTCCGGTCTAATCATATAACCATTAACAAATGTCGAAACAAGTTCTTCAAGTAGTTTAAACCAGGCAGCAGGTATAATCCCACCGGGTAATTATGGAACTAAAAAATATTAGGAATTTTTCAGAAATAAGGCGGGAAGATTGGGATGCGCTGCTTGTGAAGAGCGAAACTGATTTCCCATTCTTGAAATTTGGATATCAAAGAAGCTGGTGGGAATTCAAGGGCGGCGGAGAATGGCCATTGGATTCTGACTTGCACCTGATTGCGGGTTATCAGGACGGGAGTCTGGCGGCAATCGCCCCATTATTCTCCCCTTCAAACACCGATGAGAAAAAGTTGCTCTTGCTCGGCAGCATTGAAATCTCTGACTACCTCGACTTCATCTGCCCACATCATGATAAAAAGGAATTTTTAGGGTTGTTGCTCAATTTTATTCATTCTGAAATGAATGAGATCAGGCAGATCGATTTAGTCAACATCCCCGATAAATCAACCACCATTGAATTACTCAAGGTGATCTCCGGTGAATATGGCTGGGTGTCTGATATCCAGCCGGCATACCATACGCCGGTTATTCATCTCGCGCAGGATTGGGAGACTTATCTGGCGGGGATTGACAAAAAACAGCGCCACGAAATCCGCCGCAAGCTGCGCCGCGCGGATGAGAATTCCGATACCGTGAAATGGTATATCGCCAACAACCGTGATACTCTCGATAGCGAAATTGAAGCCTTCTTCACGCTGATGGAGATGGATGCCGACAAGAAAAAATTCTTAACTCCGCAAATGAGAGCGCAAATGTCGGATGTCATTCATTGGGCTTTTAATGAGGGTTATCTTCAACTTTCCTTTATGCAGATCGATGGCAAAAATGCGTCTGCCTATTTGAGTTTCGATTACGGTCAGCACCTGCTGGTGTACAACTCGGGTTTCGATTACAGCTTCAGTGAATATTCACCCGGTTGGGTGCTGCTGAGCTACCTCATTCAGCATGCCATCAACACCGGCAAGTCTTATTTCGATTTCATGCGCGGTGATGAAACCTACAAATACCGCTTTGGCGCGCAGGATGGCTTTGTCATGCGCGCACGCCTCAACCGAGCGTAAAGCTTAAAACTCCGCGTCTCCCCACACCCGCAGCAGCCGCAGGTAGAATGCCGCCATTTTCACCAGTGAGTCCTGGGAAATGCGCTCATTGATGCCATGCACGCCGGACTGATCCTCTGGAGAAATAAGATAAGGTGAGAACTTGTAAATATTGTTGCAGATTGGCTGATAGTGGCGCGAATCTGTGGCTGCCAGAAACACAAACGGCGCGACTGGCACATTATCAAACATCTGCCGCACAACCAACTCGAGCGTAAGATATGCGGATTCCTCAATGGAAGAGACCTTTGAAGCCTCCCAGCCGCTGGTTTCGTTGGCAACTTCAATCTTAACCCGCGGATCATTGATCGCCTTGCCAAAATGAGCCATTGCACCTTCAATCGTATCGCCGGGGAGCAGCCGCATATTGACAGTCGCGGAAGCAGAAGCCGGCAGAATATTATCCTTGATGCCTCCTTCAATGATGGTGGCAGCATGAGTTGTCCTGATCAACGCGTTGGTTTCCGGTAATTTCTCAAGGGCTTTGATCAGCAATCCTTTAAGGATATCCGCGTTGGCCAACGCGAATTGAGTGGAAAACGGCAGCAGAAAACCGATCTTTTTGAGAGTGGGGATGACATATTTTAATGAGGCAGGCATGCGGTTGTCGTCCATCATGGCAATAGCCCGCGAGATGATCCCGACCGCTGTTTGACGTGGAGGGCGTGATGAATGTCCGGGTTTACCCTCAGCTGTAAGTTTGACCGTCAGGTAACCCTTTTCTGCGGTGCCGATCAAAGCGACAGGCGTATCCGAATCGGTGAGCGATCCCAGCGTCAGCATCCCGCCTTCATCCAGCACAGCAGCCAGCTGCACGCTTTTGGACTTTAGATACTCCATGATCTTAAGTGATCCCTGGAAGCCGCTGATCTCCTCATCGTGACCAAAAGTGAGATAAATGGTCCTCTTTGGCTGGTATCCGGATTCCAAGAGGCTTTCCACTGAATCCAACAGCCCAATCATGATGCTCTTCATATCCAGGGCGCCGCGTCCCCAGACGAACCCATCACGTATCTCGCCTCCGAATGGGTCTGATTTCCATTCGCCGCGCGTTTTCTCATCCACCGGCACCACATCCATATGCGCGTTTAGAAGCACAGGTTTTAATCTTAAGTCTGATCCAATCCATTTGTACAGCAGGCTGTGTTGGTTGACGATTGTGCGTTCCAAATTCCGGGAAAGCAACGGATAGGCTTCTTCGATCCAAGCATGCATATCCAGGAAAACCTTCCTGTCCTCATCCGTCATGACCGGTTTGGAGATCGTCTTCACCTGAATGGCGCCGGAAAGATGGCGGGAAACTTTTTCGCGGTCAACCTGAGGTTTCTCTGCCTGAGGGGCGTCAGCAGGAATCTTGTGCAGCTGCAGTGTCCGAACCAGCATAAATGCTGCCAGAAAAATGATCAGGGCCAGTGGAACGAGAAAAAAGCTCATGGTTGATTTCTCCTAAAAGAAATTTAATAGTGGCTATTATAGTGTTAAAAAATCCCCGCCTTCAGCGGGGATTCTGGTTCAACAGAGTTTCCTTACTTCTTAAGCATTGAGCTCAGCGCTTCCAACGCTGCTTTTGTGACTACCTCGCCGGATTGCTTGCGGTAATCCGATTCTGCCATTTGGCTGCCCGAGAGCAGCGTGCCGGCCAATGAATCCAATCCGCCCTTGCCGTTCTGGGAATTTGCCATCGCTTTCAATCCCGCACCGAGCAGGTCGTTCAAATCCAATCCCTGGTTAGAGCCAGTGGATTTTGAAGAACCGCCAGCCATCTGACCCATCA
>CAYPAG010000001.1:33968-40613 GCA_964408645.1 uncultured Pelolinea sp.
GCGCCTGAACCACCTGATCGAGGTGATGAGCCGCCCATCTGGTTAAGCAATGATCCCAGCAGATCGCCGGCGCCTGAGTCATCAGATCCACCTGAACCCATGGTTGAGCCGCCCTTTTGCCCAAGCAGCGATCCCAAGAGATCGCCTGCGCCCGAGCTGCTCGAACCACCGCCAAGCAGACTGCCTAATAAAGTGGTCAGCAAATCATTGCCGCCAGCGCCGCCCGTCTTCTGCGATGAGCCCATCAGACTCTGCAGGATGGTCAGGATCATCCCGATATTAAGGTCTTTTCCCGTTACCTGTTTGGCCGCGCTCTCGAGGTTATCGGCGTAAACCTTACCCGATCCGCTGCTGGATTTCCTGCGTAAGATCTGGGCGGCGTACTCAAGCTGATCGGCGGGTTCAGCATTTTTCTTTTCTTTCATCGCTTGCGTGATCACATCGAAGATCTCGACCATATGGTCGCCATGGTCATGATTGTAAGAATCCGCTTGGTTTAGCGTATCCTTGTTCTGTTTGACTGATTTCGACACCTGCTTAAAAATGGAAAGCAGATCGAGCTGTCCTTGTTGTGCCATTAAATCCTCCAATATTTTTCTTGATTGTCTTTGAAATTTAGACAATCTATCTTATAACTATACTAATACTTTTTCCCACTTTTGGTAGAGTGCCAAATTTCCTTCTCTGCCATCCGAAAAGAAGCTATTTACAGCCTTGAAACCCGTTTTTTCAGCTAAAAAAGCAAGTTCCTCCATCGAAAAAATGTGGACATATCTCAAGCCAGTCCTTCCACTGGCAATCTGATCTTCTGCCCGCCAATCCATTAACACATCACCCGGTTCAACATCTTTTTCATCAATGCCTGCTGTTGACCAGGGTTGGATGCGCTTCATCAAACGCTGGCTGTTATGTATTTGCCAAACTGAAAGAAAAAAAACGCCACCCTCCGGCATGATGTGATGTATCGATTGCATCAGCTGCTCACGTCTAAGTGCACTCGGAATATGATGAAGAACCGCGTACAGCATCACCGTTTGCCATAGTTGGCTGGAAAGTTGATCCATCCAGTTGGCATCATTGATATCAATTGATGTGAATGAAATTATTTGGCCGTCAGATGGCGGCACGGATTTCAGCTTATCCTGCGCGATCTGGACTAATTCATCGCTGAAATCGATTCCCAGATAAGAACCCTCTCTCCCGCTTTTTTGCCACTCAATTGCCAGGTTGCCGTTGCCGCACCCAATATCCAGGAATTTTCCCCGCATCGGCATTTCTTCGAGTTGCTTCCTGACGCCTGGTTGAATCCGTCCGCGCGTGGATGAGAAGGAATCTGAAAAGCTTTGATAGAATTCTTGATTGAGACGTCGCAGCCGTTCAACAATTTCATCCTTCATACCGGTGATTATAAGTTGAATGCAAATGCGCGCTGAATGGGAAGTTTGATGGAAAACAGACAGATCAACTGGCACAATTCCCGACGTTATACCCCTGAACAGATTGAGACAGCCAATCGGGTGTTGGATGAGATCATCGCCGGGCAACCGGCGTTGAAGAGCATCCGCTCCCACCCCCTGCCCAAGGGCGGTTATGTAGCCAAACACACCCTGGTGTTCGTGTACAGGCAGCGTGTGGAAGACGGGTTGATCGAGGAAGATCCTGTGCTGCTCTCGCGCATCCGCATGAAACCGGTGCGTTCGCTCTCAGGCGTGTCCACCGTCACCGTGCTGACGGAGCCCTACTCCTGCCCGGGAAATTGCCTGTTCTGCCCGGATGAGGAAGGCTTGCCAAAATCCTATCTGAAAGAAGAACCCGGTGCGGCCCGAGCGTACCAGAACCGCTTCGACCCCTTTCTCCAGGTTGCCTCGCGCCTCGAATCTTATTTGGCGATCGGCCATCCCACCGACAAGATCGAGCTGCTCATTCTTGGGGGTTCGTGGTCAGCTTATCCAGCGGACTATCGCGAAGAATTCATCCGACGATGTTTTGACGCAATGAACAGCTCCCCATCCCAATCATTGGATGACGCGCACCGGCTAAATGAATCCGCGTCCAGCCGAAATGTGGGATTGGTGGTTGAAACCCGCCCGGATATGATCTCCCCCCGTGAGATCGTTTTTATGCGCGAGCTGGGCGTGACCAAGGTGCAGATGGGCGCTCAGTCATTTGATGACAGCATTCTCGACAAGAATTGTCGCGGCCACAGCGTGGA
The DNA here is from genome assembly GCA_964408645.1 of uncultured Pelolinea sp. Lineage (GTDB taxonomy): Bacteria > Chloroflexota > Anaerolineae > Anaerolineales > Anaerolineaceae > Pelolinea. The sequence continues at coordinate 36,181 of CAYPAG010000001.1, forward strand.
AGATTCGCTCAACGCGGTCGCCCTGTTGCGCGCGGCAGGGTTCAAGGTGGTGCTCCATTGGATGCCCAATCTGCTCGGCGCGACACCCGAATCCGACGGGCTGGATTTTCAACGCATGTGGGATGGTGGCTTTGCGCCTGACGAGATCAAGATCTACCCAACCCAATTGGTCAAGGAAGCGCCGCTGTATAAGCTCTGGGAGCGGGGAGAATATTCACCTTACACAACTGAACAATTGATCGACTTGATCGCTTCCATCAAACCATCCATTCCTGAATACTGCCGAGTTAATCGCATCGTGCGCGACATTCCCTCAAATTACATCGTGGCAGGCAGCCGGCGATCGAGCTTGCGCCAGGATGTACAGCGCGAATTGGAAGTCCGGCATCAACGCTGCCGCTGCGTGCGCTGCCGTGAGATCAAAGGGAAACCCGTGGATCCGCGAACTTTGGAATTACGCGATTTTGAGTACTCACCAAAAGACAGCCGGGAACATTTCATCAGCTTTTCCACTAATGACGATCGATTGGCAGGGTATCTACGCCTATCCTTCCCAGAGAAATCTTCTTCAGTAAATCGGGAATCGGCGCGTGATCAGCTTCACAATCTCATTCCCGAACTCAGGGGCGCAGCGCTGATCCGTGAAGTTCATGTCTATGGTCAGTCACTGGAAGTTGGATCAGACCAGCCCGGAGCCGCACAGCACAGCGGATTGGGGACAGCTCTCCTTCAAAAAGCGGAAAAACTCAGCATGGACGCCGGTTATCGCAAATTAGCTGTCATCGCCGCAGTTGGCACGCGTTTGTATTACCAAAACCGCGGATTTGAACGCGGACAACTTTACATGATCAAGAATCTGGGATAAAACCTATACAAGAAAAGTTCACCCATGCCCTTCTGCGCCAACATTTTTTACAGACAATACAATGGGGTCAAAGAAGGGGTTGGATTACCTGTCCTGCTTATCCATGGCGGCGGAGGTACCCATATGGGATGGCCTTCCGACCTGCGTCGGCTCCCGGATCAGAATGTCATTGCCATCGATCTCCCCGGGCATGGTTTATCAAAACTTCCAGCCTGTCTAACCCTGGATGGTTTGTTGGAAAGGTTGACCGGGTTTATATCATGCATGGGGTTCTATCAGGTGATCCTGATTGGTTTCTCGCTTGGCGGGGCGCTTGCCCTAACTTTCACCCATCGTTATCCTTTGCGGGTCAAAAAATTAGCCTTGATAAGCTGCGGCGATCGCTTTGTCGTTCCTGACGGAATCATGCGCCATCTCAGGCCGCCAGCCGACACCGTCAAGGCAGCCGAAATATTCAGCCAGGCCGCCTTCCACCCAAAAATGACCCCGGCTTTTCGTAGAAAAATCATTGAACCGCTTCATGGTATCAATCCGGCAATCCTGGCGGCTGATTTTCACATCGGCCGCAATTTTCGCGCGCCCGCCCCTGAAAAGAAACATAAAAATCCTCTGCTGGTGATCGGCGGGACCGACGACCAAATCACTCCTCCACAGTCACTGCGATTGCTGACCTCATTTTCTGTCAACAGCCATGTGGAGTTGATCCCCGCCGCAGGCCATATGGTTATCTATGAAAAGACCAGGCAGGTCAGAGACCTCCTGGTCGAATTTCTCAAAAATTAAATGTGGAAATAAATGCTACAAATACTCTCGCAGCTGATCAGACCGCCTGGGGTGGCGCAATCGCCTTAAAGCCTTGGTCTCCAGCTGGCGGATGCGTTCACGCGTCAGCCCAAATTTCTTTCCCACTTCTTCAAGCGTATAGAATCGCCCGTTCTCCAGGCCGAACCTCAAGCGCAGGATGCGTGCTTCACGGTAAGGCAGCGAATCAAGGATTTCTTCCACCTTCTCGCTGAGCAGTTTGGAATAAACACTCTGCGGCGGCGTTGGGGTGTCCCGGTCCTCGACGAAATTCCCCAATTCCGATTCATCCTCATCCTCATTGATCGGCGTTTCCAGGGATAAAGGCAACCAGGAGACGCGGATCATCCAGTCCACCTTGTCCTTGGGGATCTGCATCATTTCAGATAATTCTTCGATGGTTGGTTCCCGCCCCAGGCGCTGCTCAAGCTCGTGAATCGATTTATACATGATGCGGATCCGGTCAACCATGTGAACCGGGACCCGTATGGTCCGGCCTTGGTCTGCGATGGAGCGCGTAATCGTCTGGCGTATCCACCAGGTGGCATAGGTGGAAAAGCGAAAACCGCGCCGGTGGTCAAATTTTTCGACCGCTTTCATTAAACCCAGATTACCTTCCTGGATCAGGTCAAGGAAAGGCACTCCGCGGCTCGTGTAACGTTTGGCCACGCTCACCACCAGGCGCGTATTTGCTTTGATCAGATGCTCGCGCGCCAGTAATCCATCTTCTTCGATCTTTTCCAATCTCAATCGTTCTTGCGGATCACTTTCACCATCCAGTTTGATCAACATATCCCGGGCTTCTCTGCCAGCCTCATAGCGTTTAGCCAGGGAAACCTCCTGCTCCATATTGAGCAAAGGCACCTGGGACATTTCCCGTAAATACAGGCTGATCGTATCGTCTGTCGGAACTCGGGTGAAAACAGCTGAAGGATCCATGTCCGTCTCAGACTCATCACTTTCTTCAACGGCTTCCTCTTCTTCGCTTTCCTGATACAGGATCTCCACCCCCTGCTCAGACAGCACGCCAACCAGTTCGTCCAGCGCCTCGGTGGACGACCCGCTGCGTGGAATAATCTCTTCAAGGTCATCAATGGTTAGATGGCCTTGTAGGTCGGCTTTTTCCAACAGCGAATCCAGAATCGAGTCGCTGTCACTAGGATCTGGATTGGCTGTTTCCAATGTATTCTCCTGTTATCTTGATGGATGCGGCCCTTTGACCGCGCTTGAATCCCCGCTGCTTTCCGCAGCCTTCTCCACATGCTCGCAAATGCGATTGTTGAGGTTCTGCCCGCAAATCGCACATAATCCCCTGCAGTCAGGCTGGCAGACTGGCGTATAAGGAACTTCCAGAAGCATGTATTCCCTGATAATCGGATCGAAATCGAGATTGCCATCCTCCGGAATAATGGCTTCGTCTTCTGAAAGCGGCCGGTGAGCAAAAGTGAAGATTTCCTCAAATTCCGAGTGGAGTTCCTGTGTAAATGGCTCCAGGCATCTGCCGCATTCCATTGGGATGTTCGCTGCCAAATCAGCCAATACACGCACACCGTTTTGCGTGCGTGCCAATGTGATCATCCCGTGCAGGTCATTAACTTCGAAGTCGTCTTCGAATTTGTAGGTGTCAAATTCAACAGGTACTTCTCTCTGGAATCCCGGGGGTTGGTTAACAAGAAAACCCACGTTGATACGAAGGGGACGAGCGGTATGATTCACGATAATTCCAGTAAAATTGGTGTAATTTGCCAAATTATAGCACGCGGGATATTGCGAGTCAAGTTTTTTTAATATTTTTCATAAATTTTAACATTTGATGTCAAAAATATTACTCATCGCCACAAACAATCGAGGTAAGGTAAAAGAGATCAAAGCGCTCCTGGAATCGCTTGATCTTGAACTGCTGACTCCGGCGGATATTGGACTTGATCTGGATGTGGAGGAAACCGGCAGTACTTACGCGCAGAATGCACGGCTCAAAGCCCTGGCGTTCTGTGAAGCCAGCGGCCTGCCCTCACTGGCGGATGATACCGGGCTGGAAGTGGAAGCGCTCGATGGCGCTCCTGGGCTTCACTCCAAGCGCTATTCACCCGATCCGCGCGCTGATGATGCTGACCGTCGCCGGCTGCTTATCGCCAACCTTGGCAGATACCCCCGTCCATGGCAAGCGCGGTTTGTTTGCGCGGTGGCGTTGGCAGTCCCGGATGGTCCTTTGGCTGAATTTCAAGCGGATTGCGCAGGTGAGATCATTCCCGAGGAACGCGGCGAAGATGGTTTCGGTTACGACCACATCTTTCTGTTCCCTGAATTGGGCACGACCATGTCTGAATTGGGATTAAAAGCCAAGAACCGCGTCAGCCATCGGGCAAAAGCGGTTCAGGGGATCATTCCTTATTTGGAATGGTTATAAGCGGGCTGCAGCTTCCTTTTTGGCAGAGCGCCAATCCTTGACCACAAAAGGCAGATAAAGCAGCAGAAACATTACCAGCCCAATCGCTTCCATATAAAAAATATAGACCGGCCATTCAGGTAACGCGTCCAGTAGGGTCGGACCCGGTGGTTTGCGCGCCACAAACAGGTAATTTGAACCGATTAATTGGTTCACACCAAATACCGCCAGCATGTAAATATTCAGAAAAATGATGACTCGTTTCAATGACTGCCAGGTCGGGCGGAAACCCTCAACAACAGTCATGTAAATTGCCGAAGTGAGCAGCAGGCCATGTGAAATATAGGTTTGGATGAACCTGAAATGGGGAAAGCCGTAAAT
>CAYPAG010000001.1:40713-44174 GCA_964408645.1 uncultured Pelolinea sp.
TTATTCTTGAACCGCAGCAGAAATAAATTCAACAAGAAAACGGCTGCCAACGCGCCAATATGGGCAAGGTCAAAAAAGCCAAATGGTTTGCCGGTGTAATTAAGTGCGAAGAAATCGTCCAAGTTATTCCTCCTGAAAATTGCTCTGAAAATTAAAACACGATTCCATCCACCCGTTGCGTCAAATCTGAATAATTACGGCTTTTGTTTGATGTTTTTTAACCGGTCATTGACTTCTTTTTCGTACCCCACATCCGAAGGGGAATAGAAATGCTTTCCCGCCAGGTCCTCCGGTAAATATTGCTGATCGACCCAGTGGTAGGGAAAATTATGCGGATAATGGTATCCCTGCCCATGCCCAAAACCCTTGGCGTCGCGGTTGCTGTCCATCAAATGGATTGGGACGGGTTTTGCGCCTTGTTCTTCAATCATTTTTGCCGCCTCAAAATAGCCCAGCGACGAATTTGATTTCGGCGCGGTGGCGCAGTACAACGTGGCTTCCACGATCGGATAAATGCCTTCCGGCAGTCCAACATACTCAAACGCGTAAGCGGCTGACGAAGCCACTTGCAGCGCGCGCGGATCAGCCAGCCCTATGTCTTCCCCCGCCAGGATCAACAGCCGGCGCAGGATAAACCGTGGATCTTCCCCGGCTTTGATCATCTTCGCCAGCCAGTAAAGCGCGGCGTCCGGGTCGGAGCCGCGCACCGATTTGATAAATGCGGATATGGTGTCGTAATGCTCATCCATATTCTTGTCATAACGCACCGCCCGCTGCTGGATGGATTCCTGCGCGGCTTGCAAGTCAATTTGGATGACACCGGCCTCATCCGGCTTGGTGGATTCCACTGCCAATTCCAGCGCGTTAAGCAGCGAGCGCGCATCGCCATTGGACATATTGAGCAGATGGCCGCGGGCTTCATCGGACAATTCGATCTTTCTTAATCCGTAACCACGGTTTTCATCACTGAGCGTCCGGTCAAGGATGCTGTTGAGCGCTTGTTCGCTCAACGGTTTAAGCATGAAAATGCGCGAACGTGAAACAAGCGCGGGGATCACATCAAAATAGGGATTTTGGGTGGTGGCGCCGATCAGCACCATCAGTCCGCTTTCGATGCTGGGCAGCAGCGCGTCCTGCTGCGCCTTGTTCCAGCGGTGCACCTCGTCCACAAACAGGATCGTACGTTGGTTTTGCATTCGGCGCCGCTCGCGCGCCTCAGCAATAACGTCTCTCAGTTCACTTTTGCCGGCCATCACCGCGGAAATCGTTGCGAAATGCGACTTACTGTAAGCGGCGATCAGCCGGGCGAGCGTGGTTTTTCCCGAGCCGGGAGGCCCGCACAGGATGATGGATGAGAACAACCGGTCCGCTTCGATCGCCCGACGCAGCATGCGCCCCTGGCCGATGATGTCCTCATGCCCCACAAATTCATCCAGATTCTGCGGTCGCATGCGGGCAGCCAGCGGCGCTTCCCGTTTCAGATTTTCGTGCATGGCATGATCAAAGAGGTCCATACTTCCTCATCTTTCCTTTAGATTATATGTTCTATTTTATCAAACAGCTGTCTCGCGCCTTTTCTTGGTTCAATGCTACTCTATAATATGTGTGCATCCCAAACAATGCAATTTATAAATAATGCTCATGACCAAACAAAATCTTAATTCCGTCATTGAACCCGAACGGGAGATCGCCGTAATCGAAAATCCCGATTTACTGGTGGTCGGCGGAGGACCGGCAGGCATTGCCGCCGCGCTCTCGGCTTCACGCTGCGGGCTGAAAACCCTAGTGGTTGAACGCTACAACCACTTGGGCGGATTGTGGACCGGCGGGCTGGTGCTGCCGCTGCTTTCCACTCACGCCGTAAACCAGTCAGGTCAAAAACAGAAGGTGATTTTTGGCGTTGCCGAGGAGATCACTCAGGGTCTTAATTCGATGGGAATGGCCATCAGGGAAGAGAATCCGATCGTCGATCCTGAGGCGGCAAAATACCTTTTTGACCGGCTCCTCGATCAAGCCGGCGTCCAGGTCCTTTTCTACTGCTGGGCATCGAACATCCTCATCAATGACCGGAAGATAACAACCGTGATCATCGAATCCAAATCCGGGAAGCTGGCAATCCAACCCAAATTTGTTGTGGATGCCACTGGCGATGGGGATATTTTTGCCTGGGCTGGAGAAGATTACACCAATCTTCCTTATCACATCGGGTTAGTTCATCGCTTGGGTAATGTCGATCAGGTTGAGACGGAGTTAGTTGAAAAGATGGGCAAGGAGTTGGGCGATCCCACGCCGCTCCCGGGGGTGCGTTGGGTGAACATGCGCGGGGAGGACGGCAGCGATGGGCTGGATATCTATACGTTATCCCGTCTCACTCGGGAAGCCCGTCGTTCGATTTGGGAAAAAGTCCAACGGCTCAAACAAATGCCGGGTTGTGAAAAGATTTTTCTACTGGATACGGCTTCGCAGACCGGCGTACGCGCGACCAGACTCCTTGAGGGGCAATATCAATTAACCCTGGAAGATACTTTCACCTATAAACAATTTCCAGACGTGATCGGCTTGTGCGGCGCCTGGCGTGAGATCAAGTACCGCGGTGCGATGGTGCCCAGAAATGAACGACCGGTGTGGCAGATCCCGCTGCGCTCGATCATCCCGCGAAAGACCGCCAACCTGGTGGTGGCCGGGCGCTGTTTCTCATACAAAGCCGCCCTGGCGGAGGACGCCCGCATTATCGGCGCTGCCCTGCTCACTGGTCACGCAGGCGGCGCGGCAGCCGCCGTAGGTCTTAGGGAAGGTGTTTCCATCCAGGAAGTAGATTCGACCAGCGTCCAAAAGATACTTTTAGACCAGGGCGCGTATCTGGGATAATTAGAAAAATGAAATCTTCGATCAAGAGGTGCGCATCATGAGTTTTCCTGTTTGGCTGTTGGCTGGCGCTGTTCTTTGCCTCGGGGTGATCATCCTGACTGTTGTCTTAATCTTCATCGCGTTAAAACGCGGCTCACGCGTGATCAGCCAGGGATTGAAAGAGCGCGCGGATGAGGATGCCCAAACCGTCGATCCTGAAAACGCGGATAATCGTTTTGCGCGCGGTGACCTGAAATCCGCCTCCACTCCAGGCGAAGTAGAGGTGGCTACATTTGTTTGCCCGGCCTGCGGTGGGGAGAATCCCGGGAACTCAGGCGTATGCGCTTATTGCGGGAGGAAACTATGATCAAAGGATTCGCGACAGTTACGTTATGGGTCAAGAACTTCGACCAATCGATCCATTTCTATCAGGATATCTTGGGGTTGGAATTGACTTCCAACCCTGGCGAGATCCCCCAGTTCAAGGTAGGATCGGGATTCCTGGTGCTGGTCAAGGGCAATTTCTGCCCACCCCAGGACGCGTTTCCACCCGATTTTCCCCAGGTGGGTTTCGAGACCGACAATATTGACAAGATAGCCGCCCGGCTTCAGCA
>CAYPAG010000001.1:44274-90507 GCA_964408645.1 uncultured Pelolinea sp.
TGCACCACCGGGCCTTACCAAACGCGCGAGGAAGACGTCAGCGGTTTCAGCCGCATCAGTATCGAAACCTTCGGCGAGATCATCATCGAGCAGGGTGAAACTGAATCCCTGACCATCGAGGCGCCGCGCGATTTCCTGCGCTATATCACCGCAGAGGTGGAAGACGGCACCCTGGTGATCGGCACACGCCGCGGATTTGTCGGCGCGCCAGTCCAGCGGGTGACCTTTACCATTAATGTCATCAATCTGGAAGAGATCTCGCTTTCGGGCGCCGGCGCGATCAAAGTCCTCGCTCTTGAAACCGATGATTTCTTTGCTAATTTATCCGGCGCGGGAAGCATAGAGATTGATAATCTGACCGCTGAAGATCTCAATGTCAACCTGTCAAGCGCTGGCGCTATTGTGATTGCCGGCAAGGCGCAGTCACAGTCAGTCAATCTGAGCGGCGTGGGGAGCTACGAAGCTGGCGACCTGGAAACTGCTTCTGCAGACGTCAATCTCTCCGGTGCGGGCAGCGCGGTGGTGTGGGTCACTGACTCCCTGGATGTCAACGTATCAGGCATTGGATCTGTCTCATATTATGGGGATCCGATTGTCGATCAGAACGTGTCAGGTTTAGGCTCAGTCAACAGCAAAGGCGAACGCTAAGGAACTTTTATTTTTGAAGAAGCCGGCTGAGAATAGCCGGCTTCTTTTTTTAATATTTCACTTTTGGCATTTCTACTCAGACCAGCTCAAGCCTGCGTATTTTTCAAATTCATCATGCACCAGGAAATTTTCACCGCTGGCGATCTCATAAACCATTACCTGGCTGCCGTCATCCGTATCCAGGATAAAAGCCAAGAATTTGGCATCCGGGGACCAGGCAGGCGAGTGAACCGTTCCGCTGAAATCAGTGATTGCCGTTTCAGTCCCGCTGGCAAGATCAATAAGAAAAAGCTGAAAATGAGCGCCGCGCCGCGAGATGAACGCGATCTGCGTTCCATCCGGCGACCAAACCGGAGCAGCATCATAGAATGCATTGGCCGTGACTTGTTCGACACCGCTGCCGTCAGCGTTCATCGTGAAGATCTCAAAGTCTCCGTCCCGGTCGGAGACAAAAGCCACTTTTTGGCCATCCGGTGACCAGGCGGGTTGGGTTTCCTGCGAGTCTCCTTGCGTTAACCGTTCGGGTTCAGGATCTCCCGGAGCAATGGAAAAAATATCATAATCGCCAAAAGCGTTTGACTGAAAAACAATTGCCTGGCCATCCGGGGAAAATTTGGGTTCGGTTTCATTCGCTGAGCTTAAGAAAACATATTCAGCTTCACCATTTGGTAATGCGATGGTGTACAGATCGTAAGTCTCGCGCCGGTCAGAGGAAAAGGCGATGGTCAACCCATCCATAGCCAGGGATGGCGCGATATCAGCGTTGGCATTTTCCGTGATGCGGAAGAGCTCGCCATCGCGCAAATGGATAAGATAAAGGTCGTACATGGCATCTTCATTAATCTGAGCGCCGAAAGCTAATTTGCCGCTGCCATTTTCAAATCCCGGGAATACCGGCACTGTTTCAGGTGTTTCATTATTCCTGGGCGTGCAGGCAGCAAAGGCCATCAGAACGCCAAGCAGAACTACGCAAAGCCCGGCCAGTCGGTATCTGCCAATCGGTTTCATGAAATTCAGCTCCTTGAATAAATTATGTTCATCTAAACAATTTTGATCAGAATTTTCTTCCCAATTTTGTTCGATTTTTAGCGCCAATCATATAAAATCATAACAACCAAGGGAGTCATCGATGATGAAAAACATCAATATTTTAATCGCTTATGCCAGTAAATATGGCTCAACCGCTCAAATTGCCGAAAATATCGCGCTGCGGCTGAAGAAAGCCGGCCTTGAACCAAAAGTGATGAATGCGGGAGACGTCAAAAATTTGGAAGGGTATTCCGCGGTCGTACTTGGAAGTGCAGTTTATGCCGGGAACTGGCTGAAAGAGGCCGCGGATTTCCTCGCCAAATTCAAGCAGGGTTTGGCGCTTTGCCCTGTCTGGATCTTTTCCGCTGGCCCGACCGGAAAGGGAGATCCGGTTGAGCAGATGAATGGCTGGCGCTTCCCCGAGGTATTGAAGCCGCTGGCTGACAGCATCCACCCGCGTGATATCGCCTTTTTCCACGGCACACTGGACATAGAAAAATTACGATTCGCGGAAAAGCTGATCGTCCGCGCGCTCAAAGCGCCGGCCGGCGATTTCAGGGACTGGGAGATAATCAACGCTTGGGCAGATGATATCGCCCAAGCCATAAAGAAAGAATTCGCCTAAGCGAGATTAATCAGAGAACAAGATCTCAAGGAAAGTGCCGAGATCATCTTTTCCTTCAAGCATCTTTAAATTAAAAACTTCAGTGGATCCGCAGTTTTTGCAGGATACAAACGCGTACCGGTAAGGTTGGATTTCCAACAAACGGGAAATGCCGGTCCCAGACATGGCTAATCGCTCAACCTGCGCTCCGCTCCCCCCGCAGTGGCGGCACACAAAACGTTTGGCTAATTGCTCATCAACATTATTCATAGATCCTCCTATTGATATACGGTGGATTTTTGAATTGGTTGTAGTCAACTGGAGCCAACAGGCAGCCCTCCGTTTTGCCCTTTTCAAACTCGGGGCTGTTCGGGTAATATTAACCTGTCACAAGAGATGATCATAACCGGAGGATGATATGGCAATCGAATTGCTTAATGGCAGTCTGAAACTTGAAATCTTTTATGACAAACGCGACAGGGAATACGAAGACAATGTCTGCCTGTGCCTCAAGGAAACCGGCCCGGATGAGGAAAAGGTGCTTTATGCCAACGAGACCAACCTCTATATCAAGCCGGAAGATGCCAGGCGGTTAGCCCAATTGCTGCTCGACGCGGCTGACCAAAGCAGCCACGCGACGCGATGACCATTCAAAAAGATTTCTGGAAAACAAAAAAACTCAACGAAATGTCCCTGGAAGAATGGGAAGCGTTGTGCGACGGCTGCGGCATTTGCTGCCTGTATAAAGTGGAAGATGAGGACACCGGCCAAATCGACCTGACCAATGTGGCTTGCCGCTTTCTTGATCTGGAAGGCATCCATTGCCAGCTATACGATGCCCGCCTGCAAGCCATGCCGACCTGCATCCAGCTCACGCCTTCCAAGGTAAGAAAACTTGGCTGGCTGCCGGAGACTTGCGCCTACAAACTGATCCTGGAGGGCAACCCCCTGCCGGATTGGCATCCGCTGGTCAGCGGCGATCCCAATTCCGTCCATCAGGCCGGAATCTCGGTCAAGGGCAAGGTGATCACCGAATCAAGCGCCAATCTCGACCATATTGAAGACTACGTGATTGACGACCTTTATCATCAATAAATCGGCTGATACACTCCAGGTGACTTTTAATCCACCCTCGTTATTTCCTCCATATAACCCCTGATCGCAGGGATGGCGGTTAATTTATCAAAAAAGAAGTTATTGACAATATTGATCAACTCTGCCCTCGCTGCTTCTGCTTGAGGTGAAAGCTCCTCGCCGGCTTCTTCTCTGAAAAGAATATCCCGCAGTCGCATGAGCAGCCGCACCACTTCCACCTCTTCCTCACCTTCCAAGGCTTCGATCACATTGGTGATCAAGCGATCCATGTGAATCAGCAGTTCTTCCTTGGTGAAGCGCGGTTCATCGGTAAAAGTGTCATCAATGGTGCGGATCAGCGACCAGACCTGGTAGAGCACGGTGGTAGGTTCATCGAATAATTCACGCAGATATGCCGCCGCTTCATACCGCCCAGTTAAACGAAAAATGTTGTACATTCGCCGGGCGGCCTTACCGTAATTGGGGTCTTTGGAAATGTATTTCTTAACTTCCTTCTCAAGCGCCTGGACATAGTCATCCAGCGCGTCCGCCGAGACATGCTTGGCCAGTTTGGTGAAAAGCGGGATGGATTCAGCCTCCAAATACACTTCCTGGAAGTATGGATCGAGATAGCCATCCAGAGGGGTGATCTCGCCGTCCGGCGACTGCCAGGTGACATCCAGCATGTTGCTGGCGTTCACCAACACACCGTGCACCGGGTCTGCCACCACCCAGTCCAGTTTGCACCATCCCGGGTCACGGCTGGCATCTTTCCATGTGAGGGTGAACGGTTTCCCATCAATGGTTAACGCTTCAATTTTCCCCGCCAGCGCTTCCCCTGGCTTCCATGAAACCGGGCTGCCGGCTTTGATCAGATGCTCCCCGCGTTTAACATCCTGGGGATAAGAGCCGAATTTGATCTCGATCATTTCGTAAGTCTCGCCCTTGCGGGTGCTCTCCACTTTTTCGCGCATGACCTCTGCCAGGATTCCGCAGGCGGCTTCCTTGGTGTCCGCGATGATGTTGATCCGTTCAAAGAAATCCGCGTCGCCTGGATAACGCTGAATCTTGGATTGCGCAGCTGATCCGGACAAAGCGAGAGCGGTTTCCACTTTCCCCGGGGTATCGGGAAAGCCAACCAAAGCGCCAATGCGTCTGAAATGGGCCAGCTCTTCCGGACTGAAATCCAGCATGGTGACTTTGTGGCCGAACACGCCGGTCTTTACATCCACCGAGATATCTTGGCCATCCTGCGCCACCGCGATCGCGGTCAGCCACTGCAGGGCTTCTTCTTCATCCAGCTCAATCCCCAGTCTTCTGGCTGACTCTACAATTTGCGCCAGGTCCTGCCGTTTTTCTGTCTCACCCATCGCTTCCTCCACTCTTTTTGGTTTATATCTTATCCAATTGATAGCCCTCGGATTCCAAGAGATTTATAAAAAGTTCGGCCTGGTCAACAGCGTCTTCCAACGCGTTATGGCGCAGGGGTTTATCGGTCAGCCATCTCATGCTGGTTTCCGCCCAGGGGACGCGCTTGAATCCCATGACAAAAGATTTGATATCCAATGAACTGTGGCCAAAAGGATTGAAGCCCAGGTAGCGGTGGAAATAATCGTTTAGGAACATCCAATCGAAAGGCGAATTAAAACCCAGGAAAAGCGGACCGCGTTCATCGGATATCGTTGCGCGCAGCCAATCCGAGAAATTTGTCAGTGCGTCTGCCGGAGCCAGGCCATCCTTTTCCAAGCGCTTTAGATCCAGGTGATGAACTGCCATCGCTCCAGGTTCAGCATTCAGACTAACCGGTTTGAGTTCAACATAAAAGGTTTGGCGTGGTTTCGATAATGTGCAAGCGCCGATGGTCAGCAGCCCGTAATCCGCAGGATTGGGTCCGGCTGTCTCGGCATCCACGGATACCATGCGATGAAAGTCAGAAAGAAATTTTTCAGTATTATTCATTTGTTAACTCTTCAACCCGCCGCGCAGCCAACTCCCTGCGGATTTCTTCATGTTTACTGCGAGTCAATGGATAAAGCACCGCGAAAATCACACCAATCATCAGCAGAACGGCCGGCACAGGGCCGGTTAGGATCTTTACCGCGCGAATAGCGCTGAGAGGCTGTTGGGCAGCGCCGGCTACATATCCGCTCCATTCCATGGTCAACAACGCCAGGGGCAGCGCCAATGAAGGTGCAAATTTGCGCAGCAGCATCACCAGGCTGTAGAACATGCCTTCATGCCGGGCGCCGGTGTTGAGCTCATCCACCTCAATCGCATCCGGCAGCATGGACCAGGGCAGCACCTGCACCGCGCCGACGCCAAAGCCAGCCAGCACGGAAAGCACCATCGCCGGTGCCAGGCCCCAATCCGGCTGGACAAAGATCAGCAGGTTGATGACCACCGCGAAGAAGATCATGCCGTACATATAAGCGGTGCGCTTGTCTTTCTTGTTGGACACCCAATTCCAAAATGGCAGGGTGAACAATGCCGTGACGAAGACGCCGCCCAGGATATAGGTTTCATATTCGCCCATCCCAAGCCCATCGGTGATAAAGAACAGCAACATACTTTCGATGATGCTCAGCGCGGTGAAGGTGAACAGAAAGATGCCCACGGCGTAAAGAAAAGGCTTGTTCTGAAAAGCAGCCTTGATGGAGCCCTTAAGACTGGGTTTGGGTTCATTCAGGTGTTCTTTGCGCTCACGGGATGCGAAGAAGGTGCCGAGCAGCGGCAGCGCGGAGACTGCCGCGAAAATGGCCATGGTGCTGAACACCAGACCAGCCTTCTCCGGCGTGCGCTCACCAATCAGCTCGAGCGGCAGGGTGAACGCGATCAGCGACCCGATGATCGAAAAGGCCATGCGGTATGAGGTCAGCGATGTGCGTTCATCATAATCTTCGGTTAACTCGGGCGTCAGCGCGTAATAGGGCATATAGACCAATGTGGCGCTGGCATCGTAGAGCATGAAAGCAAAGGCATAGTAAGCCACCAGCATCCAATCCTCGACGAAAGGCGGCTTCCACCACAGAGAGAGAAAGGCCAGGCCAAAGGGGATAAACCCAAACAAAAGAAAAACACGCCGCCGACCCCAACGCGAGCGCGTGCGGTCGGAAAGCGCGCCGATCAGGGGATCATTGATCCAATCCCAGGTCTTGCCGGCAAAAATGGCAATTGCCACCTGCGAAGGGCTGAGTCCGATCACTTTGATCAAAAAGTTGCTAAAAAGCAGACCGATGATGGTATCGGTTAAGGCAAATCCGGTGTCGCCGGCGCCATAAAAAAATTTGGTGATGAAAGATAACTTTTCACTTTTAACTGTGGATGATTCCTGCATGGCTGCCTCTAATCTTAAAGATGCAATTCATAACAGCGGTGCGTTTTATTGAACGTGACCCCCATGGTCAGGTTATCCGATTTACTGCGGTAATTCTTTTCATCCACCATGACGGCTTCAAGGTGTTCATAGCCCAGGTCTTTCAGCGTTCGGACCAATTCGAGGTAGAGCAGCGCGTTGCTGCCCATGCCCCGGAATTCCGGCAGGATGCCCAGCCCATTGACGTCCACCCACTTGGTCTGCTGCTTGGCGCGCATCAGGTGGAACCAGCCAAATGGCCATACTTCCCCTTTTGCCCTGCGGATGCCGGCGTTGATATTGGGATACGCCAGGATGAAACCCACCACATCTTCCCCATGCAGGATCAACTTAATCAGTCGCGGATCAGCCACACCCAGCAGATCACTGACAATGGAGCGGGATTCTTCTTCAGTGGGCGGGTAATACTCGTGATTGTTGATAAATGCCTTGCGATGCACCTCCAGGGCGCGCGGCGCCCAAGCAAGCAGTTCTTTTGTCGTGCTAAACGACTTAATAGTAAATCCCCCGCGCTTGCGGATCTTCTCCGCCATCTCAAAAATACGTTCTGGAAATTGGTAAGTCGTCAGATCAATAAATCCCGAGTAATGCTGCGTGTCCTTGACAAAGCCGAAATTGGTCATCAACTCGTCATAATACGGATAGTTATAAGGCACATTCAGCGCAGGCGGGTGGTCAAATCCTTCAACCAGGATGCCGGATGCGTCAGACCCGATCAACCCGCGCGGTCCGATGAGCATGTCAAGCCCGCGCGCTTTCGCCCAATCCCCCGCCCGTTCGAAGACACCGTTCACAGCCTGCTGATCTTGGGCAGCTTCGAAAAAGCAGAAAAAAGCCTTGTTGGTTTTGGTGTATTCATTATGACGGTGATTCTGAACCACGCCTACACGCGCCAGCATCTGCCCCTCGGATTGCGCGGTGAAAAAAGCGGCTTCCGAATGGCGATAAGAAGGATGGGAGTCGGAATCTAATGATGAACGCACACCGTTCAATAACGGCGGCACCCAAAGGGGATGGTCTTTGTATAGGTTAAAAGGAAATCGGATGAATGCGTTGACTTCTTTTTTGTTCCGAATGTCAAGTTGACGAACCTCCATGCGTTTTCCCTCACGAAATTTATTTTTGCCTTGCTGTCTAATTTAACACCCGTCTGAAGAAATCTGTTCCAAAATTACGCCAAGGCTTAGCTATTTTGCTAATTTAATTAGTAACCTCGCTCCGGCAGATATAGATTAAAAAGCGGCTCGCCCTGCATGTAGCGGTCAAGATTGGCCATGAAAAGATCGAGGACCAGTTGATCATAATGCTCGGTATTTCCGGCGATATGCGGCGTGATCACCAGGTTTGGGGCGTCCCACAGCGGACTGTCATTTGGCAGAGGTTCCGTCTCGAATACATCCAGCATCGCTCCTGCTATGACCCCTTCCCGTAGAGCCGTTGCCAGATCCTGTTCCCTGACCTGCCCTCCCCTCCCCAAGGCGATCAGATAAGCGGTCTTTTTCATCGCCTTTAATTCCTTCATGCCCACCGCACCAGTAGTCTCCCCGGTGAGAGGAAGACAAACCACCACGAAATCACACAGCTTGAGCATGGAGGTAATTGCCTCAGGGGGATAAAGCCTTTTAAATAGCACACCATCCGGATCACCCAGGCCCGCCGGGACGTAGCCTGTATCCTCCAGTTCCATCAAATTCTTCTTGGTAGCCAGAATTTCCACATTAAAGGGCTGAAGTAATCGGGCGATCTCGCGCGCGATGCTGCCATAGCCCAGCAGTCCCACCGTGCTCCCGCGCAGCTCTTTGGCTTTAAGCGATTCCCAGCGGTCCGGCGGCCAGATCTTTCTGGCTTGATAAGCCATCGTCAGGGGCAGCTTATGGCCCAGCGACAGCATGGCCGTCACCGCGTATTCCGCCACCTTGCCGGCCACTGCCCCGCTCAACGTGGTCACGCGGAAATCCTCGCACTCAAACAACGGGCTGCCTTTGACAAAATCAGTGCCTGCGAGGGTATATTGGATCCAACGCAGCGCGGGCATTTCTGCCGGGTCTGGTACGGTGCGTTTAGTGAGCAAAATTTCTACCTGAGATTTCACGTCCACGGGAATCTCTTCAAATTTTGTATCCGGGTAAAAGCTGATTCGCAGCCGGTCGGAATGACTTTTGATCAAATTTAGCTGGACTTCGTTGAAGGGGTAATGAATGAGAATATCAAGCGGTTTGTTTTCCATAGAGAGATTTTAATACAGGATAAATCCTGGCACCCGAAAAAAAAGCTTTATTGCTAATTTTTGACATTATTACTAAAAGCGGGGTATTGCTTGATGGGATTAATTCGATTCCACAGATGAACACAGATTTGATGCAGATGAACAATGATGGGTTATTGGCTTCGATGTCGCTTTATTTAATAAAGCAGAGTCGCGCGGTTGTGCGACTCTGCCAAGCGATCATCAAAATCCCCGACGGGATCACCGGGGTTTATGCTTTCTGGATCAGGGTTTGGATCTGCTCATGCATGTATAACTGCACGTAATACAACCCGCCGGCATTCTTTCCGCTCGAGCCGGACGCTTTCCACCCGCCAAAGGGCTGGAACCCAGGCCAGGCTCCCGTCGTGGCGCCTTGCGGACGGTTAGCGTAAGTCACACCGGACTGGATATTTTCAAAGAACCACTTGGCTTCTTCCAGTGAACCGTAAAAGCCAGCCGTCAGACCATAGTCCACGTCGTTGGCCAGCCGCATGGCCTCATCCAGCGAGTCCACCTGCGCCAGCGTGGTGATCGGTACGAACATTTCCTGTTTCCAGAGACGGTGCTCAAGCGGCAGGTCAGCCGCGATGGTAGGCGCGCAGAAATATCCTTTTTCAAAATCATCGGACGTCATAATGCGCCCGCCGGTCAGAAAACGCACGTTGGCTTCCTGCATTTCCGCGATGTAGGACTGGTAATCCTGGTAGGAATTCCGGTTCACCACCGGTCCCAGATAAACACTGCGCAGTGTCGGATCGCCAATCTCCAGTTTATTGGTCAACTCCAGAATGCGCGTGAGCAGTTTTTGGTAGATATCCTTTTCGATGAAGACGCGCGAACAGGCCGAGCATTTCTGCCCTTGCAGACCGAACGCGGAGCGGACAATTCCCAGCGCGGCTTCTTCGATATCCGCGTTCTTGGAGACGATGGCCGCATTCTTGCCGCCCAACTCAAGGATCACCGGCCGCACATAATTGCGGGCAGCGAAATTGCGGTAGATGCCCATCCCCACCGGGTATGAACCAGTGAATGTGATGCCGTCCACGTCCGGATGCTCGATGAGCGCCTGTCCCAGCGTCTTCCCAGGGCCGGTGACATAATTGACCACACCATCAGGAAGACCCGCGTCGCGGAAACATTCCGCCAGCAGGCGCGAGGTCCAGGGCGTGTCAGAGGCAGGTTTGATGACCACCGTGTTTCCAGCTGCCAGCGCCGCGCCAGCAGGTCCGCCGGTAAGCGCCGCGGGGAAGTTGAAGGGGCTGATCACCAACCAAACGCCATAGGGGCGCAACACCGAGTAATTGGTGGCTTTATAGCCCTGAAGCGGATCTTCACCCATCTTCTTGACAAAACCGTCGTTGAGATTCACCTGATCGCAGGCATAACGGATCAAATCAGCCGCTTCCGCCGCGTCGCCCAGCGCTTCCATGCGGTTCTTGCCGACTTCCAGCGAGATCACCGCGCCAAATTCAAAGATGCGTTCGTCAATCAAATCCGCGGCTTTGCGCAGCAGCGCCAGCCGCTCCTGATAGGGGTGGCCGCTCCAGGCAGGAAATGCGGCTTTGGCTGCAGCTACCGCGTCGGCTGCGTCATGCGCATCACCCTGCTGGAATACACCCAAGACCCAATCGGTATTGATTGGACTTTTATCCTCAAATTTCTCTGCGGCTTTGCGGTCCTGTCCGTTGATGATCATGGCATGTTCGCGGCCCAGATTAGCTTTGACATCCGCGAGCGCCGCTTCGTAGCGCTGATGCAGCTCCTCAGGCGGATTGAACATAGTTGCGTAAGTCAGTTTAAATTTCTGATTGTCAGTCATCGGCAGCTCCTGAAAAATTTCTCTCCTAATCAGTATATCCGAGCGGTAAGACAGCGTCAAAAGACAGATGTCCATTTGGCAGGTTATTAAAATCCGCTTTAACTGAAAAACCTTTAAAATTGGGCGTGATGATCAATTTGTTTATTGTTCGGCACGGCACCACCCAAGCCATTGAAAATCGGGTGATGGAAGGCAAACTGGACAGCCCGCTCAACCCGCGCGGCCGGGAGGAAGCCGTCCGCGCGGCTGATGCACTCATGGATTCAAGGATTGACAAAGCCTTTTGCAGCCCAATGAAACGCACACGGGAAACCGCAGAGATCATGTGTGGTCAGTTGGGGCTTGAATATCAGATCGTCAACGAGCTGCGCGAGATGAACTTTGGCATTTATGAAGGAAAAGCATATTTTGAAGTGCCGGACCAGAATTCTTCAATATTCGAACGTCTTTCTCTGATTGCGCGCATTTTGGCTGCCCAGGTCAGCGGTGAGCCGCTCTTCAGGGTTGCCAGACGCGCGAGGCGCGCCTGGACTGACATAAGCCGCCAGGTGAATGATGGCAGTATCCTCATCATCTCACACGGCGCTCTGATCAATTACCTCGTTAAATTTCTGCTGCCGGTGGAGGATTACCAGCGAATCCATCCAGTCAGAATCGAGCCATGCAGCATTTCAGAAATCATCATTGATGCCAGCGGCAAGGCGATAATCCAGCGATTAAACGATACTCACCATCTAAAATAACCTCTTTTCCGTTTAATAGTAGAATAGTCGAGTTTGCGCCCGAAACAAATTCGCTATTTCATGGAGAGTCATGACCAAGGTTTATCTCGTTCGACACGGCATCACCGACTGGATGGAAAAGGAAATCCTGCACGGCATCTCAGACAGGCCGCTCAGCGATACCGGCAGCCGGCAGGCTGATGCCACTGCTGAATTCCTCAAAGAGGTTAAGTTTGACCGCATTTACACAAGCCCGCTGCTGCGCGCCAAACAAACCGCCGAGAAGATCGGCAGCAAAACCGGGATCACACCCATTCCAGTCGAAGACCTCAAGGAAGAGAATTACGGCATCATGGAAGGCAAGCGAGACTGGTGGCCAACGGTTAAAACCAAACCCTTTATCATCCCTTTTTATTCATACACCCGCATCGCAATCAGCACCCTGACCGGAGAGCCGTTCTGGAAATTCAAACAACGGATTGCCAATGTTTGGGAATCGATCAAAAGCGAAAATCCGACCGGCACCATCGCCGTGGTCGCGCATTCAGGCGTCCTGCGTCACATCTTGCGGCATGAATTCGGCGGTTCCAGAATGTCCAAAAGTTTCACCATGACCGCCGCCAGCGTGAGCGAGATCGAGGTGGACGGTAAAGGAAACGCGCGCGTCATTAAGATCAATCAGAATGCGCATCTCCCGGGGGATAATTTCCTGTGAGCATCAAAGCCCTCATTTGGGACCTGGAAGGAGTGCTGCTGATCTCGGATGAGCGCAAAATTGAAGCCACTGTGGCGAAAAACCTGGGGGTCACTGAAGAAGCGATCGGAAATTTCTTTCACAGCGATTTTAATAATCGAGTAGACCTGGGGGAATTCACCCAGGAGGAATTCTGGATTCGGTTGCTGGATCACCTGGGGCTGCCGCATGACCGGTTAAATCATATCAATGATTTTTTCTACAGGGATTTCTACATTGATCAGGATCTACTGAAAAAAGTTAAAGATTTTCGCAAGAATTATAAAACAGCCTTGTTGTCCAACTATTCTGATATTCTGCGTCGCATGTTGGAAACCCGCTGGCGGGTGGATGGCGCATTTGACGAGATCATCATTTCCTGGGAGGAAAAGATCATTAAACCGGATCCGCGCATCTTTGACCTCACCCTTAATCGCCTCGGCGTAAAAAAAGATGAAGCGATCCTGATTGATGATCGGATCGTCAACATTGAAGGCGCGCAGAAATATGGCCTATCCACCGTGTATTTCAAGTCCAAGGACCAGGCGCTTGCTGATCTCCATTTGCTGCTTGGTAACCAAAATAAACAATAAGAAAAAAAATAGAGGACAATACTGATGCGAGTTATTTTAGTGCGCCATGGTTCCACCGAATGGCTGGAAAACCATCTCATGCATGGATCTCTCGATATCCCGTTAAGCGATTTGGGATTCAACCAAGCCACTGAAGCAGCCAAGGCGCTAAGCGCTACCCCAATAGATGTTATTTTTACAAGCCCATTAAGTCGATGCCGAAAAACCGCTGAAATTATCGGGGATGAACACGGGATTACACCAATTGACATCGATGGTTTTATAGAACAAGACTTTGGTTGGCTGGAAGGCCGCTCTGGATTGAATTACAGACGCAAGAATCCAGGAAAAATCAAGGGTTTTTTCCTTGCTTTAATGTACAAAATCATACTTCTTGTTTCAGCGGAACCTAGCAGAAAGTTCAAGCGGCGTGTGATATCGGCATGGGAGAGCATCCAAAAAGGAAATTCTCAAAAGTCAGTATTACTTGTAGCGCACAGACTGGTTTTCAAGGTGATATTGGACCATTGTTTCAGAAATAATCGCCAAAATCAAGCGGAGCCTTTCGCTTTCTCTAATGCGAGCATAACCGAAATCGAGCTGGATGATCAGGGAATTCCGACCTTGGTCCGACTGAACGACACAGAGCATTTATCAGTTTTTTATGATTAAACGGTACCTATCCTGGATGAGGGAAAATCTTGCTTTCTGTATTAACTCACTCAAATGGTGCAAAAAGGAATAGGTAAATACCCAAGAAATGATAACTCACCATCAATGAAAACCAAGTGAGTCATGAGAGCAAGAAGCGAGTTATCATCACTATACTGCTATCAAGGAAAAAGAAAGTCCGGCAATAAACAAATGCGGAGTGCAGAATGTTGCACAAGAAGTGGGCTGCAAAAGCCTGGTTCTTTTACTTCTGATAGTAGAATTCCCCGATCATTTAATCTATTGATTCAATTTTGGAGTGAATTTTGAAAAAAATACTGCTTGTACGGCATGGCACCACCGACTGGGTGGACCAACATATCCTGCACGGCATCACAGATATTCCTCTAAACGAAAATGGATTGCGCCAAGCCCGCGAAGTGGCTGAAGCGTTAAAATCCATTTCTGCGCGAAATTTATACTCCAGTCCTTTGCAGCGCTGCCTGCAGACCGCCGAAAAGATCGGCGAACAAACAGGATTGAAACCAATTCCATTGGAGGGTTTAAAGGAACTGAATTTCGGTTGGCTGGAAGGGCGTCCTTTTCGTGATCACTCTTCACAAGATTTCAGCTACCTGATCAAACTGTATGACCAACTCAAGCACCGTGTGGTCCGGGCCTTAAGCGGTGAACCGATCCGCAAATTTCATCATCGGATCATGGCAGACTGGCGACACATTCTGGATGAAAACCCGGAAGGAACAGTCATTGTTGTCGGACATTCAGCGGTGATCAATAACATCCTGATCCATTACTTCGGCAAGAATTTTCCGAAAGGCCACACCTACTACGCCATGTCGCCGGGTTCCATCAATGAAATCGTGATCGATGATCAGGAGAACGCAAAACTCGTGCGATTGAATGACCGAGCGCACTTGAGCGAATGGAAGCATTGATGACGATCAAGGCCGTTATCTTCGACCTTGCAGGTGTGGTCCTGCTGACCGTGAAAGGCACCTTCAACAGCCTGCTCGCTGAGCGGCTGGGGGCGCGGATCGAAGATGTGGCAAAGGTAATGAACGACGCGGTGAACGACCAGTGGGACAGGGGCGAAATCGGCGATGATGAATTTTTCACTCATCTACTGACCGAGTTGCGGCAGCCTCTGGAAAAGAAATCGATTCTGGCTGATTTTGTGCTTAATGATTTTTATATTGACAGGGAGATGCTCGATTTTATCCACAGCATACACAAAACCCACCAAACTGCCCTCTTGACCAATTTTCCCGCCCATGTACACGAATTCATGAGAGTCAAATGGCACACAGAAGGGGTTTTCGATCATGTCATCGCTTCCTGCGATGTGAAACTGCTCAAACCCGATCCGCGCATTTATCAATTCACCCTCGACCAGTTGGGCTGCCAACCTGGGGAAACCATCTTCGTGGACGACCGTGAGGTCAACGTGAGAGCCGCGGAAGCGATGGGCATCCACAGCGTGCATTTTCAAAACCGCGACCAGGGGATGGGGGAAATCAAGGCGTTACTGAAAACGCTTTAAAAATTCGCTCACCTGTGCTCGTATGACGTTCACGTCCGCCCGCTCTGAAATCATCTGCTGGTTGGCTTGCCTTGCCTTCATCAACCATTCATCACTGGAAAGCGCCGCGATGATTGCTTGCGCAGCTTTTTGGGGATCTTTGGGATCCACCAACAAACCGTTCTCCCCATCCGTCAGCCATTCCCGCAGCGATTCGATATCCCCCACTACCGGGAAGCAGCCGCAAGCCAGCGCCTCAAGAAAGGTGTTGGGTGTGCCGTCATGGCTGGAGAGCGAGACATATACCTTTGAGCGGGCATAGAGCTGCCAGAGCTGCTCCTGCGGCAGGTAAGGCAGCAGCCGAATGTGGTTCTGAATACCGAGTTTTTTCACCCAATGCTCCGCTTCGGATTGGCCCTGCATGGCGGTGCAAACAAAGAAAGCATCAGGAAATTTATCCAGAACCAGCGGGATGCTCTTAAAAAATGTATCCTGGTGAACGCTGCCTGGCCGGAAGCCGCGCGGATTGATCACCAATGGATGGTTAGCAGGCAAATCGATGGTTAGATCATTTTTCTTTAAGGTTTCCTTGATTTTTTCGAGGTCAAGGCCGCCATTGCCGGGCACTGCCAACGTGGGCGCGCCTTCCCGCAGACCCCATTCGCGCGCCAGCCGAAGGTCACGGCGCGCGTCCGCCAGCAGGCCATCCGCGCGTTCAAGCGCCTGTCGGGTGCGCGAAGCCATCAGCGGCGCGGTGCGGGCATGCAAAGTCAGGTCATTGCCCCAAATGGAAACCAGAAAGGGAATATGAACCGGCGTTACCGCAGCCAGCATACCTTCATAGGGAATACGCAGGGCGTGCACAATGTCAGGCTGAAGGTCATTAACGATGTCAAGAAATCTCTTTTGGTATTTCGGGAATGTCAAAGGCGCCAGCCAGGCGCGCGCAGCCAGAAAAGCTGGGCGAAATGCGCCGATCAGCTGCCGCTTCCAAGAGCCAACTCCCGAGGATTCATCTGTAAGCCGCACCTGACCGCCGGCCAGCGATGAAAAACCCACTGGCAATACCGACACAAGCTCGACATTGGCAGACGGATCACAGGGGAAGGTGGACACCAGTGAGACGCGGTAATCGAATCCACTGAGCATGCGCAGCCAGCCCGCGGTGATGGCGCTGCGGCCATCGGCGACCAGCAGGATATGTTTCATTTCTCCGCCACCATATTAATGGCGCGCGCGAAAGCAGCCACCATATTTTCCAGGTTGATTTCCTCACTCACAATTCGATAGGATGCCTGACCCATCTCTCTCAAGCGTTGAATGTCACTCAGGGCGTCATCCAGCCGGGCGGTCAGCTCTTCCAACGAGTCATTGGCCAGCGTCCAGCCGTTTTCTTTGCGCACCAGGTCCACCTGGGTGCCATCCGCCACACCCACCATCACCGGCAGCCCGTAGGACATGGCTTCCTGCACCGCCAGTCCGCCGGTGCCGGGCAGCGCGAAAAGGTCAGCTTCGCGGAAATGGCGCTCCAAATCAGCGCCATGCTGCGCGCCGAAGAACTCTGTATCCGGATAGACCTGCCAGGCTAATGCCTTTAACGCCGCCAGCATGGGACCATCCCCGACAACGCGCAGCACCGGTTTATTATCGGTCAGGGCTGCGCAAGCCCGGATGAGCGCGTCCACCCGCTTGCGTTCCTGCAGGCGGCCGACAAACAACACCACCGGGCGGCCGTCCTTGTATGCCAAATTACGTTCAGGCATGGGATGGGCGGGGCGGGGCGCAACAGCATTAGGCGCTGGAAAAATTCGATCCTCCGGGAAACCGAGCGTCGCGTATTCGCGCGCGCCCTGGATGCTGTAAGTAAGCAGGGCGTCAAAGCGGCCCACGAAACGCCTGCGCAGCTTCATGCGGATGGAGGTAAAACGTCCGGATGGTTTGGGTGATCCCAACCCCCAGCCGATGACCTTGCCGCCGCGCGCTTTCACCCAGGCGATCGCCGCGCGGGACAGCATATTGCGCGCGTTGGCCTCCATCACCAGCACCTGCGGCTGCCACATCGACAGCCAACGCAGCAAGCCCGCCTGCCAGCAGGAATAAAGTAAACCATGAAAGAGGTGAATATTCCGTCCGCTGAAGAACCTGGACACGCGCGGCAGCGCGCCTGTTTCGATGCTTTCATGGCGGCGCGGATTGCCAAAGAAAATGCTCAGCCCATTTTCACATTGCTCTGCCAGCGCGTCAAAGAACGGCACGCGATAGGATGGCAGCACACGCTGCTGAATACCGACGCGCGGTTGGATGGCTTTACTCAAGCAATCACCTCCACACGCGAACCGCCATCATCTTTGGTCACTTCAATCCTGGAAGGAAACGCGTCTTTGAGCTCATCCAGGTGGGTGATGACCAGGATCTTGGCAAAATCCCGACTGACCAGATTGATCGCTTCGATCAAGCGTTGGCGGCCCTCAGCGTCCTGGCTGCCAAAACCTTCGTCAATGACCAGGGTCTGCAGGCGCGCGCCTGCCCGGCCGGCCAACACGCGCGATAATGCCAGGCGGATGGCAAAGTTGATGCGAAAGGCCTCACCGCCGGAAAAAAGTTCGTATTCGCGGCTGCCAGTGGCATCGGATATGAGAATATCCAGGGTCTGGCGTTTATCCTCGCGCTTTTTATCCTTAAACTCCCGCTCGGTGGCAAAGCTAATTGACATGCGCCCGTCGCTCAGTCGGTCGAGCAATTCATTGGCCTGCATCTCGATCTCAGGCAGGGCCTGCTCGATCAGCAGCGCCGGCACGCCGTCCTTGCCGAAGGCGGTTTCCAGCATTTTCAGCTGCGCCACGCGCCGGTTGAGTACTTCGATCTGCCCGGTGAGATCCGCTTTGCGCCTGCGCTGGGCTTCCAGCACATCCACCATCTGCTGCGCCCTGCCCACCTCACCTCGCAGGTTATTTTCTTCCAGACGCAGGTTCTCCAAATCTGATTCCAGTTTTTGCATATCCAGCAGGCCTTCCTGCTTTAGTGAAAGTTCCCTGCGCATGGATTCCACCACGACTGACTGTGATTTAACCTCTTCCTCCAACCCGGCTTTATCAGCTTCCAAAGCAGTAAGTTCTCGTGTGATCCCCGCGAACGAGGTACGGGCTTTCTCCAGCACCTGAAACTCGCTTTCCACCACACGCAGCCGCGATTCTTCCGCGCTCACATGGGCATGCGCGGCTTCATCATAACCCAGCGCCTTGAGCTCCTCATCCAAGTAAGCCAATTTCCTTCTCTCATCAGAAAGATATGACTCATCCAAGAGTGTCTTTTCTATCTCAACCAGGCGCGGCGCATCCTTCTGCTGCCATTCCGATTGGCGTGTTTTGAGATCTTCAATCTGCGCCAAAAAGGCGGCGGCCTGGCGGCTCAGGTTGGCGGATTCGTCTGAGAGCGACTGCAGGCGTTTGGCTTCGGCCGCCATGTCATCAATTTCAGAAGCCAATTCTTTGCGTGCTTGCTCATTGGCGCGGTATTGATCGCCTAGCTGCGTGCCTTCCGCGTTATATTTTTCCAGGATCTCTTTTTTATGATCCAAAGTCAGTTCCTGCCCGCACAAGGGGCAGTCATCGCCCTTTAAACTCTCCAAATCCGTCATGCGCTGCCTGAGATCGTCCATCTGCACTCGCAGCACGCGGTTCTCCGCGGACAATTCGCCTTGTTTCTTTTGGGCTTCGGCAGACGCTTCGTTTAACCCGGGCAATCCCGACAGCTCTTTTTCGTTTTTCTGAAGAATTGCCTGCAAATCGGCCAACTGCCGCTGCAGTTCAATCAGGCGGGTTTCTCCGGCGCCAACCTCCTGCTGAAGCCGGCGCAATCCCTCAACTTCCTGCTCCAGGCGCGCTTTTTCCGCGCTGAGCGCTGTGGCCAGTTCACTCTTTCTTGAACTTAATTTGTGATTTTTTTGCGATAGATCATTCCATCGCTCAAGTTCTTTTCGCAAATCAAGCCACTGATCGTGGCGATCCTGAATGGCTTTTTCCTCAGCCAATGTCCGTTGGAAAGACGCAAGTTCATCAGTCAGTTCCCCAGCACGGGAGGCCAACGCATCGCGACGATCGCGGCTGCTCTGCAGGTTTTTTTCCAATATAGCCAGTTTTTCTGCTTCAGCCCTCAACGCTTGCGCCTGACTTTGGGCCTGCAAAAATTGCGCTTCCTTTTCCCCGCGCAGCGCGCTGGCTGCTTTCAGGTTCTGCGTAAGCAGCGTCAGGCGTTCCACGCGTCCGCTTTCCTGTCCCAGTTCTTCCTCGACCTCAGATAACCAGCCGCGCAGCCCTTTCACTTCCTCGCCCGCCGTCCGGCGGCGCAGCGCGGCTTCCTCGCGGTAAGATTCCCACACTTCCAACCCGAGGATACTGCTGAGGATCTCTTTGCGGCGCGCCGGCGCTTGCTGAGTGAACATGTCCGCCTTGCCCTGCAGGAAAAAGGACGCGTTGATGAAGGTGTCGTAATCGAGCCGCAGCACATCGCGGATGCGGTCTTCGGTGGCGCGCAAACCGGCCTCGGTGAGTGGTTTCCAGGCGCCTTCAGCGGTCATCACCTGAAACTCGAGCAACGCGCCCTTGCCGCGCGGTTTTTCACGCAGTATGCGGTAGCGGTTGCCTTCATAATCAAACACGAAAGCCACCGAACACCCATCGGAGGCGTCATTGATCAAGGCGTCATCATTGCGTCGGGCGCGCCCAAACAGCGCCCAGGTCATGGCGTCAAACAGCGAGGATTTTCCCGCGCCGTTGCTGCCGGATACGCAGGCCACTTCCACCGGCGAGAGATCCACCACAGCTTCGTCTTTGTAAGAAAGAAATCCCTTGAGAGTGAGCGAGACCGGGATCATAGGGGCAGCTCCTCTTCAGGCGAGCGGCCGAGCTCCACCGAGCGGATGATGTCAGCTGCCAGGTCGTTGAGTTCAGCCGGGTCGCCGTCCGCCGGAGGAACGGCCTGCCAATACTTGGACAGCAGGTCCTGCGGCGGCAGGCTGGCGATGGACTCATCCGCCGAGAGGCGGATGCGCACCTGCGTGCGCGGGCGGCGGATGAAATGAAATTCAAAGGCGCCATCGGCGGCCTGTCGGATGACGGGTTCATCGATCATCGGCTCCCAATCGCGCGGGTAGGCCACGGACAGTCGCAGGACGGCATCCTTCATTTGCGATTCAGAGGGCAGCGCTGAAAGGATCTGTTCCATCAAATTCTCACTGCGGGTGAGCTCCAATGAACGGTCAATGAAATTTCTGCCAGGCAGGTCGATCTGCCTGAAGGTGGTCTGATTTCGCTCAACTTCCGCGATCACGTAGGTTTTGCGGTCATCCACCTCGCCGAAATCCACACGCTCGATCGAACCGGGATAGATAACCGGATGGTGGCCGCCTTCATTCAGATTCTGCGCGCGGTGGATGTGCCCAAGCGCCACGTAATCCAAACGTTCATCGCGCACCAGCGATCCGGAGAGCACCAGGTCGCGCCCGAGCATGACGCTGCGCTCATTGCCGTAGGCTGCGCCCTGCACGGAGACGTGGCTGGTGAGGATGGCGGGCAGCGAACCGTCGAGGTCATCCAGATAGCTTTCCAGTATGTCGGTCAATTTTGATTCCATCAGGGCGGTGATATCCGAGCCTTCATTTTGTTCCACATCGATCGCCGCCGCCAGCCCGGAACGATTCAGCCAGGGGATGCCGATC
Source organism: uncultured Pelolinea sp. (assembly GCA_964408645.1). Classification (GTDB taxonomy): domain Bacteria; phylum Chloroflexota; class Anaerolineae; order Anaerolineales; family Anaerolineaceae; genus Pelolinea. The sequence continues at coordinate 65,004 of CAYPAG010000001.1, forward strand.
ACCTGCACGGGCAGGCCATTGAGATGTTCGGGCTTGAGCAGTTCCGGTTTGCTGATGACATGGATGTTGGGCACCTGCAGGGTTTCAAATTCCTGCAGGGTATGGGCGCGTCCGGCAGCCGGAGAGACGTCGTGGTTGCCCACCACCAGCAGCGTTTGAATGCCGGCTTCCGAAAGCCGCATCATGCGCTTGCCCCATTCCCGCTGATAGGTGGGCGCTGGCGACCGGTCGCGGTAGGCGTCGCCGGCAAAGATCACCAGGTCAACATTCTCAGTGATGGCCGCGTCAACGATCGCATCCAGCGAACGCAGAAAATCGAGCACGCGCAGCGGCAGGCCGCTTTCGGCGTCACGCCGCCCCTGGCGTGCCAGGTCAATATGAGCGTCGGCAAAATGCAGCAGTTTGATCATGATAATGAATTTTCTCCCATAGCTCCCTCGCCATCCCTAATTTTACACGCTGGGTTTTACAGATTTCTAATTCATTTTTTATACAGCGCTTACACAAGCGGTTCTTTTTACGGCTATACTCTCAATCAAGAGGAAAATATGTTTCCAATCCGCGACACGATCCGATCCCGTTCTGTTCCGTTGGTCAATTGGCTGATCATCATCGCCAATGTGATGGTGTTCTTCTTTCAGTCTGCCCTTTCGCTGCCCGCGCTGGAGCGCTTCGCGCAGACCTGGGCGTTGGTGCCTGCCAATATTGATCCAGGCAACCCGCTCACCTGGTATCCCTTCCTGACGCATATGTGGCTGCACGGCTCGCTCTTCCACCTGATCAGTAACATGTGGACGCTGGTCATCTTTGGCGACAACATCGAAGACCGGCTGGGATCCGGGCGCTACCTGCTGTTCTACATCCTGGGCGGCGTCAGCGCCGGGTTGCTACAGTACTTTTTCAGCACTGATCTTAACATTCCTGCGCTGGGTGCCAGCGGCGCCATCGCCGCGGTGATGGGCGCTTATTTTCTGTTCTTTCCACGCTCGCGCGTGGTCACGCTGGTGCCGGTCTTTATCTTCGGCTGGTTTGTGGAGATCCCGGCGGTGTTCTACCTGGGCATCTGGTTCGTGACGCAGGTGTTTAGCGGCGTGGCTTCGCTGGGTATGCCGGCTGGCATGGGCGGCGTGGCATGGTGGGCGCACATCGGCGGCTTCCTGTTTGGGCTGTTGATGGCCAAGCCCTTCTGCATCGGTCGCTGCGAACGGCAAAAATATATCGATGAATATTACCCCTGGTAATCCAACCGGGTGAGTAAAACGGAGGTTTAAATGGACTTTATTAACATTATCTGGGTGATCTTCCTGCTAGCCAGTTTTGCGCCGATGGTGCGGCAGCGCATGCTGGACGCGTCACGCCTGCGCCTGATGCGCAAAATCGAAGAAAGCCGCGGGTCGCGCGTGATCGCGCTGATCCACCGGCAGGAAAGCTTATCCCTGCTCGGTTTCCCGCTGGCTCGCTACATTGACATTCAGGATTCTGAAGAACTGCTGCGGGCGATCAAGCTGACAGATGAAAAAATCCCGATTGACATCATCCTGCACACACCCGGCGGGTTGGTGCTGGCTTCGGAGCAGATCGCTTCGGCGCTCTCACGCCGCAAAGGCAAGGTGACCGTGTTCGTCCCGCATTACGCCATGTCCGGCGGTACCATGATCGCGCTGGCGGCGGATGAGGTGGTGATGGACGACAACGCGGTGCTCGGCCCGGTGGACCCGCAGGTGGGCAACTATCCGGCAGTCTCGGTTCTCAAGGTGCTGGAAGTCAAACCGGCCAAGGACATTGATGATGAGACCATGATCCTGGCGGATGTCTCGCGCAAAGCGCTGGCGCAGGTCAAGGCCACTATCAAGCGCATCGCCCAAAGCCAGTTCTCCGAAGCGGACGCGGAAAAGCTGGCGGACAAGCTGGCCAGCGGGCAATGGACGCACGATTACCCGATCAGCTACGAGGAAGCCAAAGAGCTGGGGCTGAAAGTGAACAACAAGATGCCCGAAGATGTATATAAGCTGATGAACCTGTATCCGCAGGCAAGAACGCGGCGGCCTTCGGTAGAATTCATCCCCATGCCATATGAGAAACGCCCTTCCGCGCCCAAGGAAGCGGGTAAGGGAGACGGCAAATAGCTTCCCGGGTTAGACGTTCAACCACAGATCAACATAGATTAGATCATTGCAGGCGGGCAGCCATGCCCGCCTTTTTATTATTTCATTTCGAGCGGTCTTATCGCCCTTATTTATTAACATGCGGCTCATCTCAATCCAACAGCAGCCCTTCCCGCAAGAGCGGTTTGTCTCCTCTTTGCTTTGAGAAACTCCACAGCGACCAAGGTGGCGCGGCGTTGTAATCCTTGTCACTTAAAAAATTGCTCAGACTAGATTTTTTAAAAACACGCTGGCGTCCTGGCCAGCATGTGATCGTTGTGAGAAGGGAACGGAAAGCGATATTCGCTTTATTTTTTTTGATACTTATTAATACAACTCTGATAGTCTTTATCCATTTTAAAACAGAAAATATCATCATATTAGGTCAGTCATTCTTGTTTCTGGCCAATTTTTTATCTAGGACGCGCCGCCGGCGCACTCTACTTTTTTGGGGGAATTGGCAGCCTTGTAGAGCGAACTTTTTAAGTTTCCTTAAATGGAGGATGTATGTACATGCAATCTCAAAAAACAAGAACTTGGCTGACCGGGCTGGCGCTCTCATTCGCGCTGGCTTTTTTGTTGCTCGTCAACCCGGTCTACGCGGAAGGCGAACTGCCGCCCGAAGAGCCAGCCCCAACCTCAGAAGAAGATGAATCTTTGGAAACAACTGGCGAAACACCAACCGAATCAGACCCGGAGCCAGTGGAACCTTCAGTGGAAGAACCTTTGTCAGAACCCCTTCCTGAAGGAACCGCGGAAGAGCCGGTTTCAGATCTCAACGATGAACCCGCATTGGTCGTCGAAGAACCCGTTTCAGCCAGCGATGCGGTTGAAGGCGAAGCCGATCCCCTGCCGCTCGAAGCACTGATCGAGGAACTGGCTGAGACCGACCTGGTGCTGGCAGACAGCAGCGGGGAAATTCTGGATCTGGCTAGCGGGGAAACCGTGGAAGCGCTCTCAGGCGCTGATCCTTACTGGACAGTGGGCACCACCTTGTATGCTGTCGTCAAGAACGCGCTATTCTGTCCTCCTGGAACCACATTTGGAATCACGTGCTGGGTGGACGCCAATCCGATCTTTTACGCCTTGGGCCAGATAGGCACACCCGGCTTTTTCCCCACAGATGGATTCCTGTACGTTGAGGGAGACACCTATAACGAGAGCATCACCATCAATGGCGGCGCGCTGGCGAGCCTGAAAGGAATCATTGGTGTTGACGGTTCAGCCGCTACCATTCTGAACGGCACGGTCAATATCCAAAACACCATCGCCGGATTCACCCTGAAGGGATTCACTATCAATGGACGGCTGTTGATGAGCAACAACACCGGTACGCTCAACCTGACCGACCTGGATGTCAATTACACGGTTTCCGCGTTAGCGCCGATCAATGTCTTCAACCACAACGGCGCGATCAATGTCACGTGGGTAAAATCCAGCGGCAACCGTGGCAACAACTCTTTTGAAAACACCGCAGGCACCGGCAACATCACCATCACCAACAGCGCGTTCGATCATAACAATCCCGCCTCCGCGGGGCTCTACGCGCATGGCGTTTATATCAATACGCTGGGCAGCGTCACCCTTGACGGGGTTTCCGCCAGCGGCAACAACGGCAGCGGTTTGTATATCCTGCAAGGCAACAATCTGACCATCAAGAACAGCGTGTTCAATAACAACTACGGCACTCCTGATAACGGCGGCGCGGGTTATGGCGTCACTGCCGCGATGAACGGCAACATCATCCTCACGCAGGTGATCGCCAATGACAACGAGCGCACGGGGCTGGATCTATCCACGATGAAAGCCGTTACCTTTACCGACGTCACCGCGAATGGCAATGATGTTTATGGCTATGGCGCGAAGATCAATGTTTATTATGGAACAGGCGCGGTAAAAATTTCACACAGCCATTTTTCAGACAACGCTTATACCGGATTGCATATTGACGCTAAGGGAGCAGTCACTTTGACCTCGATCACCGCCGAGGATAATAATTGGTTCGGAACACTTGTTGATAACTGCCAATGGAACGGATCGGCATGTTCAGGCACCGGCGCGGTCACCGTGACCAGCTTGGCCAGCAAGGGTGAGCTCTTCGCCAACCGGTTCAATGGAAACGGATATGCCGGCCTGGCAGTCTACTCCAAGAGCAATGTTCTTGTGGAGAACTTCATCGCCAGCGACAACACCACCAACGAAGGTGTTTATATTGAAAACTCCAACGGCAGCGGTAACGTCACAGTCAAAGCCACCCTTGCCAATTGGTTGAACCAGACCATCAACAACGGGTCTTATGGCGTGCGCATCTTCTCCAAAGGCAGTGTCCTGATCGACAAGGTTCACAGCGCGGATAATACAAGCTCCGGGATTCAGATCAATTCCATCAATGCGCCGACCATGAAACCGGTCACGGTTCAAAACGTGTCCATTCACAACAACAGTTTTTACGGTATCTATATCGAGACCCGCGGACTGGTGACACTTATGAACGTGGATGTCCGCGATCACACCGGCGGCACCTTATATGGCGCATTGATCGACAACACTTATGGCACCGGCGGGGTAACCATCAAAGCCTCCAGCGGAAAAACCAATTTCTTCGTCAACAACTCGGGCGACGGTGTATATATCGACACCAATGGGCCTGTATACATCAGCGACGCTCAGTCCATAGATAATGGCGGTTATGGCTTTCGAATATTTGCTGAACCGATCACCGGGCTTCCCCCTGTCACCCTGCTTCGTACATCGGCTGACAGCAACAACCAGTCCGGCGTGCAGATTTTCGCCTATGGGCCAATCTCCCTCACCAATGTGACCTCCACCAACCACAGCAACACGGTCGGCGCTTATGTCTCCAATGCCGGTTCCAGCGGTACGCCAGGCGTGACCGTGAAAGACAGCGTATTCTCTTACAATAAATATGACGGCCTGGATGTCTATTCCAAAGGCGCTGTCACCATCACCAATATTGACGCGAGCCACAGTGTTCAGGGAACTGGTTTAAGTGTTGACAACTGCCAATGGGATGGATCCATGTGCACGGGCGTGGGCGGGATAACGCTCACAGCGACCAAAGGAAAAGAAAACACGTTCATCTCCAATTACTCTTCCGGTCTAAGTCTATATTCCAACCTCAACATTTCCATGACCAACTTGCGGGTGGAATACAACGGAAACACTGGCATATACGCATCCAATGACAACAGCGGCTCGAGCGGAAATATCACCATTAAAGCCATTTCCGGGTACACCAATCACTTTAATTACAATGGCGAGGGCGGCGCGGGATATGGGTTAGATCTCAGCTCACGCGGCACCATCACCTTGAGCAGGGTCAATTCAGAGCACAATAACGGGCGCGGCGCTTATATATACAATTCCAACGCCCTGTCCCCCAAAAGCATCCTGATCACAGACAGTGTATTCAGCAACAATCAAGGGAATGGCCTGGAAGCCTCGTCGCTCGGGTTGATCTCACTGAAAGGTGTAGATGCCTCGGATAACAGCGTGCAGGACTGGGTCATCGACTTTGCCGGGCAAACCGCTAATGATTTCCTTTCCACCAATCACGGCGAGGATATCTGGAAATTCAGCAGCACCAACGGAGCACCGGTCAACATTATTCTTCAAAGCATCTATTTCGATGCTTTTGTGGAACTCAGAGATGCGAATTGGAGTCTGATCGCCAGCGACGACAACAGCTACGGAAGCAACAATGCGCAAATCATCACCAACCTGCCCTCAACCGGGGATTTCTATCTGGTGGTCTCATCGGCACTCGGTGGCGAGAACGGACAATATCGGCTGTCCTTAAATGACCCAACCCAAACCATGAATATTTACTACTACTTCAGCGGCGCGATACTCTCCAACACGAGCGGCGAGGCAGGCGTCAGCATCCTGCCATCAGGCAGCGGCATCGGCGGGACATTCAGGCAGAACAATATTTCCGGGCTTAGCATCAGCACCAATGGCGTGATCACGCTGAACAAAGTCTGGGCGGAAGAAAACGGCGCCGATGGCGTCAACGGCTACAACAACACGGGCACCAACAAAAACATCGCCATCACCAACGGGTATTTCAACAACAACCACAACTACGGCGCCCAATTCTATACCGCTGGCAATTTCAGCTGGAACGGCGGCGGCGCGAGCGGAAATGCCTACTATGGGTTTTACCTGGACGGCGATTCCGCGACCACAGCTAATACAGCCACCATCAGCAACGCCAGTTTTGACGACAACAACTCCAACGGCTTCCGGATCTATGTGTACGGAAACGTCACCCTTAATACCGTAAACGCATCGGACAACTTCTCCTCCGGCGGTTTTGTGGACAACTGCCGTTGGAACGGTTCCGGCTGCGATGGCACAGGAAACGTCACCATCACCAGCCCCACTGGCAACACCTTCAATTCAAACGGCTATCAGGGCATCACCATTATCACCAACGGCATCACCAAGCTCACCAATATCAATGCCAACAGCAACACGGACAATGGGGTAAGTATTGACTCCACGAATAACACCGGCAGCTTCAGTTTACAGAATCCCGGCACTAAAATGATCAATACGATTAGTGATAACGGTGGTTTTGGTGTGTATCTAAACAGTCTGGGCACGATTCTGGTGAACAAGGTCACATCTGAAAACAACTATTACAGCAACTTGTACCTGGTGACCACTTCCAATGCAGCTTCCGCTGTCACGCTGACCAATTCAGCCACCAATGGATCAGACCTTAGTGATGGATTCTTCATCCAGTCAGACGGCGGGGTGATCGTTAAAGCGGTATCCGCTTCAAATAACTACAACCGCGGCGGTTATGTGGATACCTTCGCCAACCAAAACGCCCTGGTGACCACCAGCATCTTCAACAATAACGGGTACTTTGGACTGGAAGTCAACTCTGACGGAAATGTCACACTCAACGCGATCACGGTCAATGGCAATGATGATGTTGGCCTTCGGGTCAGCAACACGACTGGCAGCGGCAAAGTGGAAATCCTGAGCACGTTGGGAGAAAACTTCTTCAATGGCAACGCTTATCATGGCATGTACATCACCACCAACGGAGATGTCACCCTGTCCAAGGTAACAGCCAACAGCAACGGCTTTATGGGGATCAACATCTCCAGCTCAGGACCGTCAGGTTTGATTAAATTAGATACCATTACCACCAAAACCAATGGATTCTCAGGAATATCTCTTTTCAGCAACGGCAAGGTGATCATCAACAAAGCCACCAGCCTCTACAACGGCACATCCAACAACACAGACGGATTGAATGTCACCACCAACAGCGCGGACGGCGTGACCATCACGAACAGCTACTTCATCGGCAACGAGGGCAGTGGCATCGAGGCCAACGTCACAACCGTCAACCTGGTCTTCATCACCAACACGGTTTATCTGGGCAACGACTCGGACAACACGGGAGACCTGGACCTTAATATTTACTAAAACATATTTAGATTCAGTAGAGACACGGCATACCGTGTCTCTACTTTTTAACCATTATTTCCCAAGCATACTCATCCGCCTTGACATGGACCCCATTCATCCATACAATTAGTTCACATTAACCAGCCGCTCTGGTGCCCGAACCCCCGGATGGGTGGGCTCAAAGGCGAAGCCGGTGATCCGCAAGGAGAGTCCGGCGCTGTCCCGCAACTGTAAGGCGCTCACGCGCCGAGCCAGGACGCCCGCCAGAAACGGCATGATCACCGCCCTCGCGGACAGGAGGTGGAGCTTGGCCACAAACACTTAACCTAACCCCTGACCAGACGGCAGGGGTATTTTTTATCCCCGCCATGATATTGCTTGCAACAAAAGCCGTTCAACGAGCTCGTCGAAGTGGTACGGCTGACAAAAAAATAAAGGAAACATGAAAAGCAGATTTTTTACTTACTTACTTTTATTTAGCTTAGTCTTAACATCTTGCGGACCGTTCTCGCTGAGGGAAGCCCCGATCACCGTCACTGATGGGCTGGAAAAGGAAATCCAGCTGGACGCGCCAGCCAGCACCATCATCAGTCTGTCACCGCCCATCACCGAAATGCTGTTCGCCATCGGCGCTGGCAAGCAGGTGATCGCGCGCGACAGCTTCTCCGACTACCCGGCTGAAGCGCTGGAACTGCCGGATGTGGGCGGCGGTTTCTCGGAATATGACCTGGAGACTATCGTGTCGTTGAAACCGGACCTGGTGATCGCGGGTAGCATCAACACACCCGAGCTTGTGCAATCCCTGGAAGAACTGGGTTTGACCGTTTACTTCCTCGCCAACCCCGCCACCTTGGAGGGCATGCTGGATGCCATCCGCGCGCTGGGTCAGGTCAGCGGCCACAATTCGGAAGCTGAGGAACTGACTGCGACGCTCAAGTCTCGCATTCAAGCGGTGGACGATGCGCTGGCGGACGCAGCACCTGTCAGCGTGTTCTATGAGCTGGACGCAAGCGACCCGGCCAAGCCCTACACGCCCGGACCGGGCAGTTTTTACAGCCACCTGATCCAACGGGCAGGTGGTGAGAACACCGGCGACCAGCTCGAGAGCGAGTGGGCGCAAGCCGGGCTGGAGTTCATCCTGATCGCCGATCCCGAGTTTATTCTATTGGGTGACGCGTTGTGGGGAGTGACGCCGGAGTCCGTGGCTGAGCGCCCGGGCTGGGACACCTTGAGCGCAGTGAAGGATGGGCGCGTGCTGCCTTTTGATGACAACCTGCTGGCGCGCATCGGTCCGCGCCAGGTGGACGGGTTGGAAACGCTGGCCAGGATCTTACATCCTGAGGCCTTTGAATAATAATAGTTGGATGTTGGGTTTCAATCGTATCGACCCATCTTACAACTCACCCTTACCTTAAACTTTTCCCGTAAAAGAGAGGAAACAAAAGAACAAGCGACAATGGGTACCAATTAATGAAAAAACTGACCCGCCCCATGCTTTACCTGCTGCTAACTTTCGCCGCCTGCATGTTATTAAGCATCGGGGTGGGCAGCATCTTCATCCCTCCCGGTCAGATCTTGCGGGTCATTGGGGCAGCCATTGCCAACCAACCGTTGGAAGGCAACGCTGAAAAATACCGCGTGATCCTTCTGACGCTGCGCCTGCCGCGCACACTGCTGATGGCGCTCACGGGCGCCGCGCTGGCGGGCAGCGGCGCGGCTTACCAGGGATTGTTCCGCAATCCGCTGGCTGACCCGTACCTGATTGGCGCGGCATCCGGCGCGGGGTTGGGCGCGGTGATCGCGCTGACTTTGAAATGGCCGGCGGGATCGCTGGGATTCATGGCTGTACCCTTGTTCGCTTTCCTGACCGCGCTCGCCACCGTGTTTCTTGTTTACCAAATGGCAAAAACCGGCAGCGCGATTCCGGTCACTAACCTGATCCTGGCGGGTGTGGCGGTCTCTTCTTTCGCGACCGCGTTGACCTCCTTCCTGATGATCAACGCCAGTGGCGAGCTGCGCCGTGCCTTGGTGTGGCTGCTGGGCGGCTCCACCCTGGCCGGATGGAAACCGCTGCTCGCCCAACTGCCCTACACGCTGATCGGGCTGGGGATTCTGCTGGCGATGGCCTACCGGCTCAATGTGCTGCAGTTCGGCGACGAACAGGCCGGACAGCTGGGCGTCAACGTCGCCCGCAGCCGCGCGTGGATCGTGCTCGCGGCCACCATGGTCACTGCAGCCGCGGTGGCTTTCACCGGCATCATCGGTTTTGTCGGCTTGGTGGTGCCGCACATCCTGCGCAGCCGCACCGGCGGGGACATGCGCCGGCTGCTGCCGCTCTCGCTGGTGGGCGGCGCGATCTTCCTGCTGGCCGCCGATATCCTGGCGCGCGTCCTGATGGCCCCGCAGGAGCTGCCGGTGGGTATCATCACTGCCCTGTGCGGCGCGCCATTCTTTCTTATGATACTGCGCCAGACCAAAAAGGAGATGTGGTAAGCCATGCTGTTAAGGGTGAATCTCCAATCGGCGGGGTATCCGGGCAGGAATGTCCTCTCCGACATCCGCTTTGAGCTGCCGGAAGGGCGCATCCTGGCGCTGATCGGGCCTAATGGCTGTGGCAAAACCACGCTGATCCGCGCCATTAGCGGTGTGCTGCCGGTAATGCAGGGAGAGCTGCACGTGAATGGCACGGATTTGCTTTCAGCCAGCCAGGCGGAGCGCGCCCGGCTGGTGGCGGTGGTGCCGCAATCCACCCACATTCCACCGGCCTTTCTGGTGGAGGATGCCGTGTTGATGGGGCGCACACCTTTCATCGATTGGATGGGCAGGACCTCCAATCAGGATCTTGAGATCGCCCGCAGCGCCATGGACAAAACAGACGTCGCGCAGTTCGCGGGGCGCTTTTGCGGCGATCTTTCAGCCGGCGAGCGGCAGCGTGTCACTTTGGCGCGCGCGTTGGCGCAAGACACGCCGGTGCTGTTGATGGACGAACCCACATCGCACCTGGACTTGCGCTACCAGATCGAGTTTCTGGAGTTAACACTCAAACTCGCCGCCGGGATGGGTAAAACGGTTATGGCCGCGCTTCACGACCTTAACCTGGCGGCACGTTTCGGCGACGAGGTGCTGGCGATGAAATCCGGCCAGATGGTGATGCATGGGGAAACACGCGAGGTTCTTAACCCACGCACCCTTGAATCCATCTACGGGCTGCCGGTTAACGTTTTTGACGCGCCGGACGATAACGGTATTGTCATATTGCCTAAATAAATATTGGCTCGTATATAATTCAGGCAATTTATCATTCAAAAAGGAAGAGAAAATGAAAGCACTTGTTATTTTTGATACATTTTTCAACAATACAGAAAAAATCGCCGAGGCGGTAGGCAAGGGATTGGGGGCGGCCGGCGAGGTCACGGTGGCCAAGGTTGACACGGTCACCCAGGAAATGCTCAGCGGGATTGATTATCTGGTGGTGGGATCTCCCACGCGGGCTTTCAGCGCCACCCCGGCGCTTAAGGCATTCCTCAAGAAGTTGACTCCCAATCAGCTGGCAGGTGTAAAAGTCACCTCTTTCGATACGCGGCTGCCAATTAATGAAAAAACTCCCGGCATCCTGCGCTTCCTGGCTGGCATTTTCGGCTACGCGGATAAACCGCTGCTTAACGAGCTGAAGAAAAAAGGCGGGTTGCAGGTGGTTCCATCGGAGGGATTTCTGGTCACCGACACCGAAGGTCCGCTGGCGGAAGGCGAGCTGGAACAAGCAACTGAATGGGGAAAAGCTATTACGAAGGCTTGATCAAGTCTTCAAATTGATTAGAAAGCGTACCCTTCGATAAACTCAGGGTACGCTTTCTTTTATTAACGCAGCAGCCCGAGATAGCGCTGGGCTACTTCCAGGATCACGATATCCGGTTGACCCTCTTCGACCAGGTCAAAATCCGGCGCGAAGGCATGCACGTACAGGCCACGCGAAAATTGCTCGGCCAGAAAGGGGATCAGGGCATCGGAAAACGAATCGCGGAAAACCAGCACCTTTGGCAGGAAATCATCTTTGGCTTTAGACATGACTACGCGCCCCTCCCCCTGGGTGAGTTCCGCCTGATGCCCGCCCCCAGGGGTAAGAAAGACCGCCTGTTCAACAAAGCGCGGATCCTTCGGAATGAAATCGGCCAGGTCACCGCTGAAGGACCTTGGGCTGCTGTTGAAGCGGTCAATGGTAGGGACAGTGACCTCTGGAAAGTCATGTTTAATTAATGACATCATTTCCTGAACCGCCACCAGCGCGCCGGTGTCGTTCCAATGTGTGTCGGTGCGGTGATACACCTGAGTCCGCTCAGCCGCCAGCAGCAGCGGTTGTCTAAGGTCAAGGGTTTTGATGTTCGTGGTCTCCAGCGCGTTCATCAGCTGATCCAATCGGCAGGCATTCCAGCCAGTTTTAATTTGATCAGGCAAATATTGCGGGTAGATGCTCTCCTTGTTAGGCGCGATCACAAAATAAAATTGAATGCGATGCTCGCTCAGGCGCTCATCCCATCCCCGCAGCCTCTCGACTAATGCCGCCAGCTCCTTTGAGTTGAAAGGTGAAGTGCATTCAAAATCCCTGATGTTATCCTCACCCGTGTAATAGAGCCAATCTTCTTCTCCGATGAGCACATTGGCAAATTCCCGCTCATGGAACAGCCACAGGCGCAAGAAATTATTGGCATCCACGAGCCAGTTGCGCAGCGCGTAATGCGCGTTGAAATATTGAGTATAGGCGTCTGGCGCGGCCATCATCCCCTTGAATAAGGCGCGGGGTGAAAATCCGTCTGCTCTGATTGGGGACTCCTCGAAGACATCCACAGGCGGAATGACCGGCATGATAAGCTGCGCTCCCAGTATGGCAAAGAAAATCGCCAGGAAAACCATTTGGGAAAATTTTCGCGCGTTCAAAATTCACCGTAGATAAAGGGATGATATAAAGCGCCGGCCTGGACCATGATGCCAGCTGCCAGCATCAGGATCAGGATGAAATTGCGTAGCCACAATACCCAAACGCCACGGCCTGCCGGATGATCATCTCGAAAGATATTCAATGAAGCAGGCAGGGGCACTGAAAAAATCAGACCGGCGATGAAAGCCGCCCAGGTGATGGAAGCCAAGGGTGGAAAAACTGAATAGGGGATCATCCGGTTGGAAGGCATGATTCCCAGCAGGACTTTGAGCAGATCCCATCCGTAAGCCACAGTCGGCGATCGGAAAAAGACCCAACCGAGCAGGATGACGCCCAAGGCGTAGAGATGCTGAAGCGGCTTCCAAGTCTTTGATAACCATGCGCCAAACCGCCCTCGTTCGACCACCAGCGCCAGACCGTGCAGCAGCCCCCAGAGAATGAACGGTAGGGTGACGCCGTGCCACAGCCCGGTCAGTAAAAATACGATCAGGATATTCAACGATTGGCTTAACGCCGGCATTTCCCTACGCCTGCGCTCCAGGGGGTAAAAGACATACTCGCGAAACCAGTTGGAGAGGGTGATATGCCAGCGGCGCCAGAAATCGGTGATGCTGGTGGAAATATACGGATAATTGAAGTTTTCGGGAAAGCGGAAGCCCAGCATGCGCCCCAACCCGATGGCCATATCGGTGTAACCGGAAAAATCATAATAGATCTGCAGGGCATAGCTGATCACGACCAGCCAGGCAATGCCGAACGGGATGCGTGCCGGAGGAACATCGAGAATGCCCCCATTCGTGATCAGCGCCAGTTGGTCGGCAATGAGCACTTTCTTGGCAAATCCCACAATGAAACGCCTTGCGCCGGCTTCAACCCGATTCCAATCCCAATCCCGTTGGCGGATCTCTCCAATCGTGACCCTGAACTTCGTGAGCGGTCCGGCGATCACTCTCGGGAACATCAGCAGGTAACTGAAAACCTCCCCCATCTTGGCTTTTCGCGCATCACCATTGCGAAACTCATCCGCCAGCATGCTGATGACCTGAAAGGCCAGAAACGAGATTCCCAAAGGCAGGTGATAGCTATAAGGCAGAAGAAAGACCAACCACGCCGGGAGGCGGATGCCGCTTTCCTGCAAGGCGCTTGTCCAGCCGGCTCCGTAGGCAGCCAGCAGCTTAAAACCCAGCAGAAGAAGAACGTTGGTTGTGACCCCAAGGAAGAAGGCGCGTCTGCGAGATGGATCGTCAGGCTGCCGTCGCTGGATCGCGCCTAGAACCAGATAATTCACCAGACACAGCAGCAGGATCAAGGGAAGGTAAAACGGATCACTCCAGGCGAAAAAGAGCAGGCTGAAAAGCAGCAGAACGGCGTTGCGCGCGTTTCCCTTGACGAAGACATAAAGCAGCAGAAAGGCGGGCAGGAAAAGAAACAGGAATACTGGGGCGTTTAATGCCATTGACAGCAAATTTTAATGGATTATCGCATAAGGGAACGCCATCATTTGGAGTTTATGAAACGGATGAAATCATTCAGCCAGGTTTTTCCGGTGCATTGACCCTGAGAGCGAAGCTCCACACGCGCATTCGATGCTGGAAGGAACTGTTACTTTGGTCAACACTCCTTTCAACCAAGCCATGATATCCGCATACGTAGGGTGCGTTGGGTTTCAATAATAATTCATCATTTAAAAATCAAGCCAGCAATACCGCAACCTCCAACGCACCAAGTTTTCCTCGATTTTTCGGTGCGTTGACCCAGTGAGTGAAGCTCATACACGCGTTCGATGCTGGAAAAAATCTGTGACTTCGGTCAACACACCCTACAACTACGATCATTTGTGTGCAACATTTGGATGTACGGGAATCTTAGCCAATTTTCGAAGAAGCCAGTACGAGATCCTTCGGTTACACCTACCACTCAAAGGGTGCTCTTCAAGCAGGATGACAAATCACGGATAGTTTTTTTTAATCTTAGGTCAACACACCCTACCGCGGAAATATTTCCGTGATGTCCGGTGTCGAGGTCAAGATCGCGTCCGCGCCTGCCCGGCGCAGTTCCTTCTCGCGGCCAAAGCCGCACAGCACCCCCGCCGCCTGCATGCCGGCCAGTTTCGCCGCGCGCATATCCACGGTGGTATCCCCAACCATCAGGCAGTTGGCGGGCGGTATGCCCATCTTCTCGGCCGCGTAAATGAGCGGATCGGGGAAGGGCTTGGTGTGGTGCGTGGATTGCGAGGTGACCACCACGCGGAAAAGCGGTGCCAGCTCAAACTGGTTGATGAACGCCATGCTGGTTTGTTCATCGCGCGCGCTGGCCACTGCCAGCGGAAAGCGCTGCGAGAGCGATGTCAGCATATCGTTGACTCCAGGAATCATGCGATATCGGCGTAGTTTATGTTTCCGATTTCTGCTGCGATGATCCAGAACGCGGATAAAGAGACTGTCCAAATCAAACCGATCCGCCATGCTGTAGATGAAATTTCCAGGAGATTCAACCGCCATCACCAACCAGCGGGCAAACGCCGTTCGCGCCTTGCCGCTGATAAAAAAAGTGAACGGCTTGACGAGCCGTTCAACCTGGTTGACCATCTGGTCATCAGAATCGCTGAGGGTGCCGTCAATGTCGAAAATGATCGCTTTAATTCTCGCCACATCCAGCGCCATGCGTTTCCTCCCGTTTAGTTGTTGGTCACAAAATCGATGGCGTAGAGCGCGTCCTCATAATCAGGTCGGATCTTGAGCGCTGCCCTGAACAGATTGATCGCGTCTTCCTTGCTGCCCTGCCGGTAGAAACCCCATCCGCGCCAGAGCATGGCTTCTTCGGACGTACGCGTGATCTCCAGCGCGAATTTGGTCAGCGCCATGAGGTCATCATTCCTGAGTGAATGGAAATACGCCATGAATGGGCCGAATTGATATCGCAGCATGCGCTGCGGCAAACCCAGGGTGCGGGCAGTGTCATAAGCCTGCGCTGCTTCATTGTAGCGCGCGAAATAGGCGTAATTGGAGCCGAGATTGAACCAGGCGTACGCGTTGTTCGGATCGAGTTGGGTCTCTAATTGAGTCGCTTCCAGCGCGTTTTGACGGTTTTTGTCCATGTCCCAGTCATCCCCAAGAATGCGCTCCACTTCGGGTTGTTTTTCCGGTAGGTAGACCATGATATAGACGCGGTTGAAAGACTGCCATTTATCATCCAGGTCTGCGTAGGTCATTTTTTGGTTAGGGCCGACCTCGGTGTCATGCACAGTGAAGATCTGGTTGGCATCGTCATAACCGGTGACCAGCAGGTAGTGTCCCGCCCAGCGGTCATCTTCCGGCCAGTATTGCCGGTCGGTCTTGAAGGTTTCTTCGATCATGACCGGGATGCCCGCGGCAATCAGCTGTTTGATGCGATCCAAATCACCGCCGACGCGGTATTCGGCGTTCAACCAGCCCGCCTTGGTGCGGACAAAATAGACCAGCTCCTCCACGTTGACATTGCGGTCATCGCGCGTTGGTTTGATCACGTCCGAAATATCAAATTGGTTGCCCTCCCAGCCATAGTAGCGTAGCTGAAGGGCCAGGGTGGCCGGGCCGCAATTATTCCAGTCTTGCTTGTCGCGTCTTTCGTCATAAGCAGGCGGATTGAGCTGAATCTGCGCCGGGAGGGGTGTTGGCGCCAGGGTCGGGGTGGGGGAAACCAGCGGTGTGGCTGTCGGCAGCGGCTCAGCGGTAGGCGCGGGAGGCGTGGGAGTGATGACCTCGACGCTGGGCTGCACGCTGACCGAAGGCGGCGGAAGCTGATCCACTGGATTCAAGAGCATGCGCACGTAGGTAAGCGCGATATCCGCGCGCCAGGAAATCGCGCGGTTAACGCGCGGAATCTGCAACAGGAGAAAGCCGGACAGCAGAGCTGCCGCGAACAAGATCGGGAGAATCCAACCCCTGCGGCGCGATCCCGGCCGGTAGGGAATATACTCGGGGTGCTGCATAACGAAAACATATTACCACAGGCAGCCCGAAATGCAAAACTGGATTGAAATTGTCCGATTCGGTTATAATCGCGGCGTGAAATACTTCATATGGACCGAGGGCTGCCAGATGAATTCAGCGGATTCGCTGCGCGTGGCTGCCGCTCTTGAAAACCTTGGTTATCAAACATCGCCAAAACCGGAAAGCGCGGACGTGATCGTGCTCAATACCTGCGTGGTCAGGCAGAGCGCCGAGGATAAAGCCGTCGGGCGTTTAACCTCCCTGAAATCGTTGAAAACCTCACATCCCGACAAGGTCATCAACCTGATGGGTTGCATGGTGGGCATCAGCGGCGCTGCGGAACTGAGAGAACGCTTTCCTTATGTGGACGTATTCTCCCAGCCCTCAGATCCGCGCCCGCTGATCGATTTTCTCAGCGACCCCAAATCACAGGAAAAAGACCGCCAGCAGCACATTGAAGATATCCTGGATGAAGAATTCGCTTACACGCTGCCCGATTCCCGCAAGGAAACGCTGGTCTCCGCGCTCCTGCCGGTGGTCTTTGGTTGTTCGCATGCCTGCAGTTACTGCGTGATCCCGCTTCGCCGCGGCCGTGAGATCAGCCGCCCGCCGGAAGAGATCCTGGCTGACGCGCGCGCCCTGGTCGATCAAGGAGTCAAAGAGATCATCCTGCTGGGGCAGATCGTTGACCGCTATGGCCACGACCAGACAGGTTATCCGCGTCTGGACGGCCTACTGCGTTCGCTGAACGAGATTGAAGGGCTGGAGCGGCTGCGCTTCCTGACCTCGCATCCCAACTGGATGAGCGATGAGCTGCTCGACGCAGTGGCCGAACTGCCCAAAGTCATGCCGCACTTCGAGCTGCCCATTCAAGCCGGCGACGATGCCGTTCTGCGCGCCATGCGCCGCGGTTATACTGTTGAAAAATTCATGGGCATTGTTGAACAGATCCGCGCGCGCTTCAACCCGGTTTCGATCGCCACCGATTTGATCGTTGGCTTCCCCGGGGAGAGCGAGGCGCAATTCGAGAATTCGGTCAAGGTGCTGGAAGCCATGCAGCCGGATATGACGCATGTGGCACGCTACTCCCCACGCCCGGGTACGCACTCAACCGTGAACATGGCCGATGACGTGCCGGAGGCAGAGAAGATGCGCCGTTTTCGCGTGATCGAAGCGCTGCAGGAGAAGATCACCAGCCAGATCAACGCGGCCTATCTCAACCAGCGTGTGCCGGTGCTGTTCGAGGACAAACACAAGAATCGCTGGCGCGGGCGCACGCCCACCAATAAACTGGTGTTCGTGGAAACGGACGCGAACCTGAAAGGTAAAGTGGAGGACGCCAAGATCACCTGGGCCGGCCCATGGTCGATGATCGCCGAGGTGTAAAATTCCCTTCTGCCGATGAAAATGTTGAAAATATTCCTGCTCCTGCTTTTTCTAGGGCTGGTCATCCTGGTTGGGTATTATTTTGTGCGTTCGGCCTTCCGCCCGGCGCGCTACCTCAATTTTCTGGAATTCATCCGCGATCCTGAAGGCCACGCGGATTGGGCGGTCAGCGCCAACCAACGCTGCCAGGAATCCGTGTTCCAGTTCCCCACCGATGGCTATATCGGCTTCATCTGGGGTGACTCGTTCCGCCCGGGTCACACCCACCAGGGACTGGATATCTTCAGCGGTGCCGAATTAGGTGAAACGCCGGTCTACGCCGCTTACGATGGGTATCTCACGCGGCTGCCGGATTGGAAATCGAGTTTGATCATGCGCGTGCCGTCCGACCCGCTGCAGCCTGGCCGGCAGATCTGGACCTACTACACACACCTTGCCGACGCCGACGGCAATTCGTTCATCAGCGAGGAGTTTCCGCCCGGTACCAATGAGGTGTTTGTGAAAGCCGGCACCTTGCTTGGGCGCATGGGAAATTATTCGGGCAATCCCCGCAATCCCACCGGCATTCATCTTCATTTTTCCATCGTAAAAGATGATGGCAGCGGAAAGTACCTTAACGAATTGGACATCAAGAACACGCTTGATCCATCTCCTTACTTTAATCTGCCATTGAATGCCAAGGAAAATAAGGATATCATTCCCGTTTGTCCGCCTTCGGAATAACCAAGACGTTATAATCGCTGTAAACCTTCATTTCCCATGATTTCTTATCGAGATATCACCTCCGCGCTTGAAGACCTGGGGCTGAACCGCAGCATCCCGGTGCTGGCGCACGTCCACACCCAGGCGATCAGCCCGGTCAAAGGGGGCCTGAACACGCTGATTGGCGCGCTGCTGAGCACCATTGACAACGTGATGATGCCTGAGTTCACCTTTTCCACCCTGGTGATTCCTTCCAGCGGCCCATCGGACAACGACATCATCTACGGCAGTGGAGAAAAAACCAACCCATTGGCCAACGTTTTTAGCTTTGATCTGCCCAGCGACATGGAAGATCCTGAAGCGTCTGAATCCTTTCGGCATTTTCCCAACACCTATCGTTCATCCCACCCGGTGTTTTCTTTCACAGGGCTTGGGCTTGATATCGCCCTCATCAACCATCCTGCCGATGATCCTTACGCACCCATCCGCGTGCTGCGTAAAATGAACGGCTGGGTGCTGCTTGCAGGCGCGAAACCATCGCATAATTTCAGCATCCACCTGGCCGAGAAAATCACCGGACGCAAGCAGTTCGTGCGCTGGGCGTTGACCTCGGAAGGCATTCGAGAGATCCCCAATTATCCCGGCTGCCCGGATGGGTTTCACAAGCTGAATTATTATCTGCAGGAAGAATTGCACTCAGTCCAGGTGGGCGGAGAAACCTGGCAGGCGATAAACATTGACACGTTAATCAATGTGGCCTGCGCGTTATTAAAAGATGATCCATTCGCGCTGCTGTGCAACGAGATCAACTGCCCGCGCTGCAACCTGGTGCGCGAATCCATCAAGGCGCAGTACGCCCGCCAGTGGCAATCCGAGCATTAGACTTCGGCTATGTTATACTGGCAGCGAATCACCTAAAAACTGCCGCAGGGCGCATCAAGGGAAAGGAATCTCATGAAAGAGATCGCTCCAGACATCCTGATCGAAACCGAATACGAAGGCGTGACACTGGGAGCCATCCGCAGTGATGCCGGCGTGGTCATGGTGGATGTTCCCATCAACCCCAAAGACACCCTGGCCTGGCGCGCCACCTGTTCGAGATCCGCGGGCGGCTCCGATCGCCTGCTGGTGCTGCTGGATGAACATCCTGACCGGCTGGCTGGCGCCAGCGGCGTGAAATGCCCAATCATTGTCAGCGACCGCACGGCGCAGGCATTAACCTACCGCCCTTCCGGCGCAAAGCCACTTAGCCCGCAGCCAACACAGGACTGGGAGGAAATTCCGGAACCGGTGAACACCCGCGGCATCCATCCCGAGCTCACCTTCACTTCCTCCATGGCGATCAATTGGGGTGAAGATTCGATTCTACTTGAGCATCACCCCGGGCCTTCCAAGGGGAGCACCTGGCTGATCGTTCCTGAAAAGCAGGTGGCCTTCCTGGGAGACACTGTCACACCCGGACAAGCACCTTTCCTGGCGAACGCGGAAATAGACGCCTGGCTGGAGTCCCTGCATGAACTTCAGTTGGCTCGTTTCAAGGATTTCATTCTCATCAGCGGGCGCGGAGAGATGGCGACCATAGATGACGTCAGAGAACTGGAAAGATTCCTAAAAAAGGCTGCCCGGAAATTAGAGAAGATGACACCATCTGATACCCATTCTGATGAGATCGAAAAAATTGCGGCTGAACTGGCTGACGAATTCAAGACCAGGTCCAAACGCGAAACCGAACAGATCAAGAGCAAACTCGCAGCCGGTATCGTCCAATACATCGCAAATCGTCCTTCAAAAAAAACTGAATAACCTGATTCAGGGAGGGTCGCATGTCATCTTTCGGGCACGTCCCATTGGTCGAAGTCACCCGTGGTAGTGTGGTTGAATCCGTCCACTTCGGCAGTCTCTGTCTGGCGGACGCGAATGGGAACACGTTGTTATCCCTCGGCGACCAAACATCGCCCTTCTTTCTGCGCTCATCTGCCAAACCCTTCCAACTGCTGGCTTTTCTTGAACGCGGCGGCGCGGATCGCTTCGGTTTTGAACCGCGTGAGATCGCCATTATGTGCGCTTCCCACTCCGGCACGCCGGCGCACCTTGATACGCTGGAGAAACTACAGGCCAAAGTAGGGATCGAGGAATCGCTGCTGCAATGCGGCGTGCATGCACCCTACCACAAGCCCAGCGCGGACCAGCTGTTGATCGATGGGAAAACGCTGCATCCCAATCACAACAACTGTTCGGGAAAACACACCGGCATGCTCAGCTTCGCCAAGATGATCGGCGCTTCCCTTGACGCTTACCTTGAAAACTCCCATCCGGTTCAGAAAGCCATCCTGAAAACCTTTTGCGAAATGTGCGGGGTTGATGAAAGCTCGGTTGAGCTTGGCGTGGACGGCTGCACAGCGCCGGTGTTCGCCGTGCCGCTGCCGGCTGCCGCGCGCGGCTACGCGAGGTTATGCCATCCGCAAGGGCTGGAGGAAAACCGCGCGGCTGCCTGCCGCCTGATCACCAACGCCATGACGGCGCATGCGGACATGGTGGCCGGGCCCGAGCGGTTCGACACCGACGCGATGTTCATCGGTCAGGGCGCGTTCATTGCCAAACTGGGCGCGGAAGGTTACCGCGGCATCGGTATCCTGCCGGGCCGCGCGCGCGGCTTCGAGGGCGGATTGGGGCTGACGATCAAGATCAGCGACGGCGACCCCAACACCCGCGCGACATCGGTCGTTGCCATGGCGCTGTTGAAGGCGCTGGGCGTTCTGGATGAGACACAGGCGTCAGCGCTGCAGAAATACGACCGCCGCGCGACCACCAACTGGCGCGGCAAGGAGATCGGTGAGATCAGGCCCTCCCGTTTTCTTGCAGAGGCACTGGCTGAATTCATTTCTTCGAACACCAAGACAGGGCCATCCCGCTAATGCCGGAAAAAAAAGAAACCACTTCGCCTGATTCCAAATTGGTCGAAAAAGCACAGCGAACCTATGAACTACTGAGCGGTTACTTCGGCATTCCCGAATGGCGCGATCCGCTGCCCGCAGTGGATGAGCTGGTTTCCACCATCCTCTCCCAAAACACCAACGACGTCAATCGCGACGTCGCGTTTAACCGACTGAAGGAAAGGTTTTCCACCTGGGAGGCGGTGCGCGACGCGCCCGCGGCTGAGGTGATGGACGCCATACGACCGGCAGGGCTGGCCAACCAAAAAGGTCCGCGCATGCAGGCCATCCTGCGCCAGATCACGGAGGAACGCGGCGCTCTGGATCTGGAATTTCTAAAGGGCAAGAGCCGCGAGGAAGCGCACGCCTGGCTGAGCCGCTTTAATGGCGTCGGCCCGAAAACCGCCGCCATTGTGCTGCAGTTTTCCCTGGGCATCCCCGCCTTTCCGGTGGACACGCACGTGTACCGCGTCAGCGGCAGGCTGGGGTTGAGGCCGGAAAAGATGAACGTGGAGAAAACCCACGCGTGGATGGAGCAACTGTTCACGCCCGATCAGTTCGGCGCGGGACATCTCAATATCATCCGGCTGGGGCGCGAGATCTGCCACCCGCGCAAACCTGAATGCGAGCGCTGCCCGTTGAACGCGATCTGTGATTACTACCGCGTTAGAAACGAAACCTTGAAGAACTAATCTTCCAGGTCAAAATACAAGCCCCAATAGCCCGAACCCTTGCTGCGTCCGGCGACCAGCTGGTTGTACTTCTCTGAATTCACGGTCTCCCAATAAACTGTATAACCGGGGACGATCTCGACCCAGGTTTGGCCGGGTTTGAGCAGGACCGGGTTGCCTTCAGCGTCAATGAAACGGATGGGGCGGAAATCGCCGGTGGTTTGCTCGTATTCTTCACTCTTGGTGGTCCAAAAAATTTCCTGCATCAGCCCGTCACGGAAGAGCAGTGCTTTGCCCTTCTTGACGTACAGCAGGTTGATGTCGATCAGGTAGGTGTTTTCCACCTCGTGGTCGGCGAAAAGCACGATGACGTTCTCATAAGTCAGCGGTTCGCCATTCAGGCGATCGGTCTGCTCGATGAAGGTGGAGCCGTCAGCGTTATCCTGCCAGCGGTGGAAGGAGCCGTCTTCGTCGTTGTAGCGCCAGAAAACCTGGTTCTTGTAGGCATAGAAAACCCATAAGGAATGCGCGGGTTTGCCCTGCGCTGGCGGCTGGGCGTCGAAAGCCATGCCGCTGAGGTTGAACTCACCCAGCTCTTCCTGATTGGCGCGGGCGATGTCCTCCAGCCGGTCCACCGGGATGAGCGCGCTGTTGACGTCCATCGTGTCAGAACCGAACACATTCACGTATTCATCCAGCTGCGCGGCAACCTTGGAATAAGCAGATGCCATAACAATGAAACCGTTGAACAGCTTGCGGATGTATTCATAGGGCAGTCGGCCCGAGCGGATGGGGCCGATCTCCGCGGTGGGCGGCTGGACGCCTTCAGCCAGGGCTTCGCCCGCGTCATCTGCGGGATCCGGCACAGCGGCTTTGGGATAATCGCCGTAAAAGAGCGCCAGGTAGCGCGTCATGCCATCGCCGATGTAGAGTTCAAACACCAGCGGGCTGAAGGAAAGGCCAGCCTGCGGGCGCGCGGTGGGCGGAAAATTGGTCACCGAAACCAGCGCGGGGGGCAGCGCGAGATTTTCGGGGTTTTGGACTGGTAGGCCAGTGAGAGGATTGAGTACCTCTGGCGTCGGCTCCGCGGTGGGATTTGATAATTCATTCACTGAGCCTACAGATTCGGGATTTACTTCTCCCTCAGGATTCACTTCAGCGACATCAACTTCCTCATCCGCCCTCAGCCCCTCTTCCTGAATGGCCGCTTCGGTGCTGGCAGAATAAACACCGGATTGGCAAGCGCTGATCAATATCAATACTATGGCAAATAATAGAAACTGGCTTGCTTTCATCTCTTCCTCTTTTTCGCGGCAAATCCCGCGATCATTAACAATAAAAAGACCTTCAGCAACCCGGCCGCCATCGCAAATGCATTAGGCCCTCGGTTTTGCGTCCCGGATTTTCATCCAGTTTGCTTTTTTCGATCCTTATGAAAATAATATAACATATTCGCCGGAGAATTCAATCCCCCAATTTGGATATTTTTACTCCTATAAACCAGACGAGAAACTCTTGAAATCTTTCAAAATTGGATATTGACAAAGGCAAATTAACGTCCTATACTCTATGGTATAGTGGTATGACCAATATACCACCTGGAAAGAATTTAGTGAGAACTGGAGAATAAAATGAAAACAAAAATCTTAATTGCGATGATCGTCAGCGCCCTGCTGCTGTCATCCTGCGGCGTGCTGCCTGACCTGGGTATTGGCGGCCGCAGCCAGGCGGAAGCCGAAGAAGAACTGCAGATACAGGAAATCCAGGCGGAACCCACCAAAGCCGCACTGGCGGAGGATCAATTCTTCCGCGAGGAATTTGACAACGATATCAATGACGAGTGGGGTTTGCGCGTGGTGTCCGGGTTGGAAAAACAGTTGATCTGGTCACAGAACAATGGCCGCTTCCGCCTGCAGACACTTCCGCCGAACGATGTCAACTTCGTCTTCCTGAACAAAGAACGCACATTTGATGATGTGATTGTACAGGCAGAAGTCGAGAATTTTGGCCCGCTGGATAACTTTTTCTCGCTGATCTGCCGCGCGAATGCCGATGGCTGGTATGAATTCCGCATCAGCAGCAACGGCTATTCTGAACTGCTGCGTTTTGACCAGTACAAGTACGCGGAAGGCGACAACGCTTACACAAGCTTCACTAATAAGCGCATTGGCAGCACCGATATCAAGAGCGGCTTGAACAAGAACACCTTTGCGCTGTCCTGCGTGGACGATCTGATCACCGCTTTCATCAATGGCGAACAGGTTTACTTTGAGAAACGCCCTCTGGCGGTTGAAGACAGCACTTTCAGCGAAGGATCGATCGGTTTCGGTATCCTCGGATATGGAAAAGAATTGGATATGTCCTATTATTGGGTGGAAGCCGTCAAACCCCAATAGCCGCTGATCTACCCATCTTCCCAAAAAAGGAAGGCCGACCTCGCCTTCCTTTTTTATTTAACAAAATAATTTAATAGTCAGTCAAGAATGGTTGCCCTGCCAACATTTTTTTGGAAATGTAGGCCGAAAATTCCTGTGCGGCAAAATATCCAACCTCCCCAATAATCAAAAAAGCGGTCAGGAATGATCGCCCGGTAAAAATGAGAAAATCAATTTGCGCGCATTCATGCCCGTTATATTGGTGTTAACTTCTGTGATTAGAAATTTCTCTTGATAAACAATCGGTTTTCGATATAATCAAACATATGTTCGAGAATAGACGGGGGCACTTCCATGCCGCTTAATTACCTGGAACTCGAGCCGCAGATCGTGCAATACGCGCAGTCAGCTGTCGGGTTGAATCGCGAGTTGGCCGATAAACTGGACATCGCACTCAGGCTGATCCACGCCTGCGGCCAGAACCACGCGGTGAAGAGAGACCTTATCTCTCGGGCCATTGAAGCCCAGAGCGACCCGCCGCGCTGCGCGTTGATCACCCATGAACCCGCTGACCAATCCTATGATTGCGGTTTCGATAGCTCAACGCCTTACACCCTGCTGGCCTCGGACGGCTCCCAGATCAGCCCCAGCAGCCACGACGCGGTTTCCATCGCCCTGATCAACACCAGCCGCATCTGCTTCCGACAGGGCAGCGGCAGCGCGCCGGAGATCATCTGGCAAACCCGTTTTCTCTTTGACGAGGACGGCCGCATCGACCTAGGGCAAATGAGCGATGACCTGGTCGCGCTGCGCAGGGATATGTCCGAGATGGAAATTCTCGGCATGTTCAAGGAAGACTCGGCCGAACAAACCATTGCCTTGGGTGATGGACCCATCGAGTTATTCCACCAGCCGCGGCAGGGTGAGAATTTTGAAAA
>CAYPAG010000002.1:0-51266 GCA_964408645.1 uncultured Pelolinea sp.
CGTTTCGCACCAGATAAGCGCGCGAATCGCCAAGATTTGCCAGGTAAAGCCGCTGGTCTTTGATGAGAAAAGTTACGCAAGTAGCCGCCATGCCTGTCAATTCTGGATTATTCTCATAAGTGTTTAAGATCGCATGGTTTGCGGATAAAACAGCCTGCGCTAATACAGCAGGGGGGTCTTCGAATGTATCAACTTCAGCGATATAAGCCATGACTGAATCCACGCCGATCTGCGCGGCGACTTCGCCGGCCTGGTGGCCGCCAACGCCATCGCACAAGACTGCCGCCAGGACAGCCGAACCATCTTCTCCCGTCATGAATTCACGCACCAGCATGCGATCTTCATTATTCGTCCGAACCCAGCCTTTATGGCTCAGTGTGGCGTAATCCAATCGCGCATTGCCGGATGATTTACGCATCTGGCGCATGGCCGTTTCCTTTCGCCTGGTATCCGCCGATCTGATAGCGAAAATCCAGCTCACCGATGCGGACCAGGTCGCCGTTGTTCAAAATGACCCCTTTGCTGGAAACAGGCGCAAAATTCACCCAGGTGCCAGACTCCGAGCCGAGATCAGCCAGACGGACCGCGCCGCTTTCAAGACGCACCAACTGCGCGTGTTTTGGACTGATTGATTCCGATTCAAGCACGATGGTCGCTTGTTCGCTATCGCTTCCGATGATCAGTGGCTCATTGCCGATCCGGATGAATTTCTGCTCCATTGGTGCAGGGGACTGTCCGGCCCAAACCAGGCGCGGCGGTGATTCCTGGATGGCGCGTCCGGTCCTGAGAGAAGGTTCTTCATCTTCTGTTTGCAGTCCTGGGATTGATTGCAGCAGCGGGTCAATATAGCTTTCACGGTGGGATACACTGTCTGGATCACGCCTTGAATTAGAAATCCTGCGGCGAAATCGCAATCCCGCCATCAAAGTCCCGCCGACAAGGGCGATACCCACAGGTATCCACCCGCCGGATGTGAGAAACCCCAACACTTGGGTAAGCCAGGCAGGATAAAGCGATTCAACCGTGATGAACACCGAAACGGGCGGGCTGATGCTGCGAAAACCGAGGATGTCTTCCACTTCAACGGACAGGAGGTGCTCGCCGCTGAATTGGTATTTTTCCAGCGGCCACGCGAAGAATTCGAAAGGCGCTTCCTTGTTTTCGGTCACGATCTCTCCGTCCACATACAGGCGCGTACTCCTGAGCTGACGGTCATAACCGTCCGGAAAGACGTAATCAGCGGTCAAGGTGATGAATCCGGGTTGGAGGACGCGCCCTTCGGTGGTGTTCACATAATTTCTGGTGATCTCATTGGGTAATTCGACCAGCACCGCTGTGGGAAGATTGAGGTTGATGGAAAATTGCAGATCCGGTGTCCGGTAGCTTTGGTTGCCGTAAAATCCTTCAACCGCCACTGTATGCAGCCCGCTTTGACTGACATTGGATGTGTAAACCAGTTCATAGATGCTGCGCAAGCGTCCGACATATTCCTCCGGATCAGGCGCAGGGACATTCTCCCCAAAAAAGAAAAAGTTTCCTCCTGTGGAGGAAGCCAGGATATTAAGCTGCTCGACAACAGGCGCGTTTGACGCCGTGTCCGGGGCAACCAACCACACATTGATTGGCACACGCAATTCCATCGCCCGCGCCCGCAGGGCTGAGAGTCCGCTGATTGACTGATCCAGCGGCAGTGGGGTTATATAAAGGATGGATTCTTTGCTTTGCGGTATCAAGTTGGGCTGCTCGGCAATATCCAATGCCAGCGAAAGACTATTGAAATCCGGTTGGAAATTGAATAGGTTTGGCTTGTAGTTTTGGATCTGAAAAACAAAAGATTCCTTTTCCTGCAGACGGTCAACTAAAATGCCCTCGTTGCTTGTCAAACTGTATTGATTGACCGCGCTGCTCTGCAGCTCATTCAACCAGGATGCCAGAGCGAAAACAGATTCTTCAAAGCGGGTTGATTCAGCGCCGCTGGCGCGGTTGCTCAGCGTCGCGCCCAGGTTCAGCGCTATGATGGAATGGAATCCGGGTTCGAGCAGGCGCGTTTCATTCACCACCCTTTCAAACCCATCTTCATAGACCTTAAAACTATTGAGATCCAGAGAGGGGATGAATTTACCCTGAGCGTCATAAGCATCCAGGTAGAGTTTGACTTTCGGAAAACCGCCAAGATCCGGGGACTGCAAGATCAGATTGAATCCACCCTGGGCCAGGACCGGCGCGGTTAAGCATAGAAGTAACAGGAAGAACGAGAGAAAAGAAAGCGCGGCTCTTCCAGAAATCTTTTGATGAAAGCGCATTGGGGTAATTTTAATGGATTATTGACTGGCTGGTTATATGCGGCCAGTGAGAGCTAACCGTGCTGAGAGACGAAGGTTAAACCTTCGCCCTCTCAGCTTCAAGTTTCTCCACCCTTTCAATCAACTCTTCAAGCGCTTCCTCAATCACATCGGGCAGCTTGTTGTGGTTGAGATCGGGCTGCTTGGCGCCGGGTTTGTCTTTGTGCACCGGATGGCCAGGAATGCCCACCACGACTGAATCCGGCGGAATATCATCCACCACAACCGCGTTAGCGCCAACGCGGCTGCAGCTGCCGATGGTGATGGCGCCCAGAATTTTTGCGCCGGCTCCGATCACCACGCCATCCCCGATGGTTGGGTGGCGCTTTCCTTTTTGCGTGCTGACGCCGCCCAGGGTGACACCGTGATACAAAGTCACATCATTACCGACCTCGGCTGTTTCCCCAATCACCACGCCCATGCCGTGGTCAATGAAGAAACGGCGGCCGATGACGGCGCCGGGGTGGATCTCGATGCCGGTAAAAAAGCGGTTGATCTGCGACAGCGCTCTGGCAAGGAGTTTGAGCTTGTGCGTCCATAACCAATGGGCCATTCGATGGCCCCAGACAGCGTGAAGGCCGGCGTAGCAAATCAGGATTTCCAACGTACTGCGCGCGGCTGGATCGCGGTCAAAAACTGAGCGAATATCTTCCCTTAATAACCTGAACATTTCTCTCCTCTTCCAGAATCACAGGTTCTTATACAGATCCGTGCTCAGGTAGCGCTCGCCGAAAGAAGGCAGGATGACTACGATCAGCTTGCCCTTGTTCTCTGGTTTTTCCGCCTCTTTGAGGGCTGCCCATACTGCCGCGCCGGATGAAATGCCAACCAGCAGGCCTTCTTCGGTGCCCATGCGGCGCGCCGTGGTGAAGGCATCCTCATTTTTCACTTGAATGATCTCGTCATAAACTTGGGTGTTCAGCACCTCGGGGATGAATCCCGCGCCGATGCCCTGCAGCGGATGAGGCCCTTTCTCGCCGCCTGAGAGCACCGGAGACGCTTCAGGCTCCACCGCGATGACCTTCACTTCGGGTTTGCGCGACTTAAGCACTTCACCGACACCGGTGATGGTGCCGCCAGTGCCGACACCGGCGACGAAGATATCCACTTTACCATCGGTGTCGCGCCAGATCTCTTCAGCAGTGGTTTTGCGATGGATCTCGGGATTGGCGGTGTTGGCGAACTGATTGGGGATGAAATAGCGCTTGTCCTCAGCCGCCATCTGGTCGGCTTTTTCAATCGCCCCAGCCATGCCCTTTTCCTTGGGGGTGAGGATGATCTTTGCGCCGTAGGCCTTAATCAGCATTTTGCGTTCATCACTCACAGATTCAGGCATCACCAGCTCGCAGGCATAACCGCGCGCGGCGCAGGTGAAAGCCAACGCGATGCCGGTATTGCCGCTGGTGGGTTCCAGAATGATGGAATTCTTGTTAATTTTCCCGGCTTGTTCAGCCGCGTTGATCATGGCAACCCCAATACGGTCTTTGACGCTGTGCGATGGGTTTTGGTATTCAAGTTTGGCTGCCACGGTGGCGTTCAAGCCTTTGGTTAGTTTGTTCAAGCGCACCAATGGGGTATTGCCGATCAATTCAGTGACGTCATTCGCGATTTTCATTATGTCCTCTTTTCGTTGTTTAAATTAAAACCTTCCGGCGATTAGTCAATCTTGGACACGGAACCGATCCCATGCCCGCGGGATGCCAGAAGGTTTTTACACTTGGCGGGCTGGAGTTTTCAGTTCCGCCAACAACAGATGCAGGTTGAGTTCATTTATTTAATATCCTTGATAAAAATATAAACTATTGACGTGATTATAGGGAGTTGCACTTTATTCGTCAAGCCACAAAAACCCAATAAAAAAGAAACTAATAAAACGTTAATCCGTATTTATTATGTACATCAATAATAATTATGCGAGGTAGTTATGAAAAACCGACTTTTTCGAAGTGAGTCAAACCGCGTCCTGGGAGGCGTGTGCGGCGGGCTGGGTGAATTTTTGGGTATTGACCACCTCTTTATCCGAATTTTCTTTGTCGCCTGGACCGTTCTCGGCGAATTCAGCGTGCTGATCTACTTTATTTTGTGGGTTGTGATGCCTTCCAAAACTGCTTCTGACGCAGGCGAAAAATTCCGCTCCGATGAGCTGGGGGCGCGAATTCGCCTGGTGGTGGATGAGATACGGATGATCGTGCACCAGCCCAGCCCCGAACTGATCACATTCGCTGGCGTTGGATTGATCGCCTGGGGGGTGTATTATCTGCTGCTCAGATTTGGCTTTCCATGGTTTGTCCCGGATTTCACCCCTTATCTTTGGCCAGCCTTGTTGATCGTCGCTGGTGCGTTTGTCCTGTTCCGGGCGGCTTCAAGGGAAAAATAAGAAAAAGACCCTCTCAACTGGCTGAGGGGGGCAACCAGCTGAAAGGGCAGACTTATCATAACATGTCATAACAAAATGGGCAATAGTTTTGAAAGTCGTGTGACAAAGAAATGTTAAACGGGAACTTTTTTATCAACGGAACGTCTAATCTATAAACAACTTTGGAGGTTGTCATGCAAACAAGAAGAACACTCATTTTTATTTCAGCCGCAATGGCGCTTTTATTGGGCGCGTGCGCGCCGGCAGCCGTTGTCAGCCCTGCTACCGCAGCCAATCCGGCCCCGGCACGGCAGTTATCCGTTGTCGGCGTAGGCCAAGTGTACGCGACACCTGATATCGCCTATATCAATGTCGGCGTCCGTTCGCAGGCAGACACAGTCGCTGAAGCGATTGAGCAGAACAATACCCAGGCCCGCGCGATTAATGAAACACTGATGGGCGGGGGCGTCGCGGAAGAGGATATCCAGACATCCAGCTTCAATGTGTATCCCCAGTCGGAATATGATTTCCAGGGCAATATCACACGCACCTTTTACGTGGTGGAAAACACTGTCTACGTGACCGTGCGCGACCTCAACGCGCTGGGAACAGTTCTGGACGCGGTAACCACAAGCGGCGCTAATACGATTTATGGTATCAATTTTGACCTGCAGGACAAAACGCCCGCGCAGTCTGATGCCCGTGCGCTGGCAGTAGAATCTGCCCGTACCCAGGCGCAGGAATTAGCTGACTTGACCGGTGTTGAGCTGGGCGAGATCACCTCGATCACGACCTTCTACTCCTACCCGATGCAGTATTACGGTTATGGGATGGGCGGCGGCGGTGGAGCAGCACCTATGGCGTCATCCGTGCCGATTACGGCAGGACAGATGCAAGTCAACTCGGAAGTCACCATCGTCTTCGCGATCAAGTAAAAATAGACAAGGAAAAAGCCGCCGAAAGGCGGCTTTTTTGTGTCCATCGACCAGGAATCACATATAAAAGACTGTGACAAGGTAATATCCGATCACCCCCGCCCACAGCCAGGTGTCGACACGGTCGAGAACGCCGCCGTGCCCGGGGATCAAATTGGAGGTGTGTTTTAAGTTGAACTGGCGTTTAAAAACGCTCTTGCCCAGATCGCCAAGCGGGCAGAAGATGCCGATGATGAATCCGATCAGCAATCCCTGCGACCCGGAGAAACTTGCACTGTACATGCCTGAGATCGCTCCAGCGGTATACCCTGTGATCATAGAGGTGAGCAAACCGCCCAGGTAACCTTCTATGGTCTTGTTGGGGCTGAGCGCGGATGCCAGCTTGCGCCGGCCGAACAGACTGCCGAAGAAATATGCGCCGATATCGCTGATGCCGGCAGGCACTACGACGAGAATTAACCAATAAAGGCCGTCCGGAAGGAACCTTAATCTTACCAGGTAGCTGCCAAACAGTCCGATGAAGGTCAATCCAGCGAGTGAAGCGGCCAGATCGATAGCGCCGGTATTAACATGTTTTGGGAAGCTCAGCACGTGATAAGTGATTGTGAGGAGGGAAAGGATGGCCAGGAGACCCAAGAGGAGCTCGATTTCCTGGAAGCTGGCGGCAATGGCGAGCAGAAAGTTCGAAATGATCAAAAGTGGAACGGAAGGGTGATAACCGCCCTGGATGAACATGCGGCAGAACTCCCAGGAGGCAATTGCCAGAATGAGCGCGACACCGATGGTGAAGACCCAGCCGCCGATTAAGACCAGCGCGAAACTGACGATCAGCAAGACCACGGCGCTGACCGCGCGCTTAGCCAGCATATTTCTCTTGCTCGTCAGCCGCGGTGCGCCCGCCATAACGGCGGCTGCGCCTGCCGAAATCCTTAATCGCTTCAGACAGCGCGTCCTTATCGAAATCAGGCCAGAGGATGGGGGTGAAGTACCATTCGGCGTAAGCGCTCTGCCAGACCAAAAAATTGGAGGTGCGCTGCTCGCCGGATGTGCGGATGACCAAATCCGGGTCAGGGATGCCGCTGGTAAAAAGATGACTGCTGATCGTTTCCTCACTCACCATTTCGGGATCCAGCCCCTGTTTGATTATCTGTTGGACGGCGTAGACGATCTCGTCGCGCCCGCCGTAGTTCCAGGCGATGTTCAGCGTCAGGCGCTCATTATTGCGGGTGAGCTCCATCGCTTCCAGAATCTTCTTTCTCAATTGGCCATCCAGATGCTCGAGCCGCCCGATGTGATTGAGCCGGACGCCCTGTTTGTGCAGTTCAGTGAGCTCACGGTCAATGGATTCGGCCAGTATCTGCATCAAGCCGCTGACCTCATCCTGCGGGCGCTTCCAGTTTTCTGTGGAAAAGGCGTAAATGGTCAGATACCGGACGCCGAATTCAACACAGGCGCGGATGATGCGGCGCAGGTTTTCCGTGCCTGCGCGATGGCCAGCCATGCGGGGCATGTGGCGCGAGGCAGCCCAACGCCCGTTGCCATCCATAATGATGGCAATGTGCGCGGGGATTTTTTCAAAAATTTCCTTTTCCGGCATCTGCGGCATACTTCCGCCTAAATCTCCATGATCTCTTCTTCTTTTGCTTTGCCGACTTCGCCGATCTCTTCAATATATTTGTCGGTCAGTTTCTGAACATCTTCTTCGCCTTGTTTGCGGTCATCCTCGCCGATCATTTTTTCCTGTTCGAAATCCCGCAGGTCCTTGATCAGATCCCGGCGGATGTTGCGCACAGACACGCGCGCTTCTTCCAGGCGGTTATTGACAAACCGGATCAGGTCGCGGCGCCGTTCCTCAGTCAGGGGAGGGAGGTTCAAGCGGATCACCTTGCCGTCGCTGTTAGGCGTCAATCCCAGCTCGGATGCCAGGATGGCTTTTTCTATATCCTTGACAGACGCGAGGTCAAAAGGTTTGATCATCAACTGGCGCGGTTCAGGCACGCTGATGGTGGCTAGCTGCATCAGAGGTACTGGCGATCCATAATATTCAATGGACATTCTTTCGATCAACGCAGGGCTGGCGCGGCCGGTCCGGACACCTGACAGATCTTCCTGCAGGGAATGGATGGCGCTTTTCATTCTTTTTTCGGCATCGTGAGTCAATTCTTTAATCACCTTGGCCTCCTTGAAATCGCGGATTTGCTTTTAAGGATACCTTAATTGCCATAAAAATTCCATCAGTATCTTTGCGTGAAGATTCATTATTGCAAAGATAGAACATATTTGCTATAATCATTTTATCTTGTGGTTGTGGAGAAATATGAAGCAGGGCATGCTCTGGTACGACAATATTAATGGCAGAAAGCTGAACGAACGCATCGAATTGGCAGTGAATTACTTTACGCAAAAATATGGAAAAAAACCCGAGCAGTGTTTTGTGAATCCCGCGATGATCATGGGTGAAACGGTAAGCGCCTTACCGATCAAGGTAATCGCTGATAAAAAAATTCTTGAGAATCATATCTGGATCGAATTTCCGCAAGGAGATTTGCCCACCGAAAAATCCAACATTCGCGCGGCATGAATTGAATCTAACCAGTTTGAATGGCTGGATACTGATCTCCCTGAAAATTCAATCGCCTTTCAGTCCTATAACCATTGCGATGGCGTTTTGCCTGGAGTGGCTGATGCTCAGGCTCCATTCGGTGATGCCTTTTTCGTGTGAAATGGCCAGCGCTTTCCCTGATAATTTCGCATGTGGTTTTCCCAGATCGTCTTTGATCACTTCGATCTCCTGCCACTTGATCGGGCCAATGCCGCAGCCAAGCGCTTTGGCCAGTGCTTCCTTGGCAGCAAAATAACCGGCGGCACGTTCCAGATGATCGCCAATTGCTTGACGCTCGACTGAAGTGAAAACTCTTTCAAAAAAACGCCCGCGTATTGATGGCGATAAATCGCTAAACCTTTGGACCTCTACCAGGTCAACACCGGTGAAAAGGTTTTGCATTAAAGCATATCCTCCCCAAGCCCGGCGCTGGCGATCACCAGTTTGTCAGGATCAAGATACTTTTGCGATGCGTTCAGGATCTGCGTGGGGGTGATGGCATCAATCATCGCGGGATAGTGTTGGTAATAATCCAAGCCCAGGTTGAACCGCTCGATGGTTAAAATAGCGTTGGCCAAGCCGGAATTGGATTCCAGGGAAAGCGGCAAGCGGCCAATGAGATTGGATTTTGAATCAGCCAATTCCTCGTCTGATACTGGTTCCGAAACAAATATCTTGATTTCCTGGCGGATGAGATCAATCACTTTTTCCAGATTTTCGGGATTCAAGCCTGCGGAAAATTCCCAGGTGCCCGTCTCCTGCCAGCCGCTGATGCTGCTGGACGCATGGTAAGCCAAGCCGGATTTGGAGCGGACGCTTTCTCCAATTCGCCCCATCAACCCGAATTGCCCGAGAATATTATTGCCCAAGTATATAGGTAAATAATCTTCTGAAATCCGTGATGGGCCGATTGTCCCGATTTGCAGATCGGTCTGGCTTTTTTCTTCAACAAAACGATGTTTGCGGATGAGGCCATCAGGCGGCGCAGGCACATGAGGAATGGAAAAGTTATTCGATTCTTTCTTTTCCCAATCGCCAAAATAATTTTCCGCCAGCGTTTTGGCTTGATTTCCATCAATGGCTCCGGCAGCCACCAGGATCATTTTTGACGGTTGATAGAAGCTGTTGTGGAAATTAACCAGATCATCGCGTTCGATGGGCTTGACTGTTTCAACAAAGCCATCCACCGGATCGCCGAAAGGATGACCCGGGAAGAGGGATTGGTCAAAGAGGAGTGAAGCCACATCGGAGGTGTCCTGATCGCGGATCGCGAGCCCGGCCAGCAGCTGGTTGCGTAATCTCTGCACATACTCAGATGGAAAAGCGGGCTGCCGCAGACTTTCCGCTGCAAGGCTGACCAGCATTTCCAGATCCTCTGCCAGCGCTTTCCCGTGGAACCAGGTGTGCCGGCTCCCGCAGCTGAACGACAAATTGGCGCCGCGAGACTCCAGTAATTCATGATATTCAGCAAAACTTTTTTTCGTTGTTCCCCGTGTGAGCATGGCCGCAGTGAAGTGAGCCAACCCAAGTTTTTCTCTGGGATCGGCGGCTGCACCGACCTCCAATAGGCCGACCAGATCTACAGAAAATGTGTTGAAATTGCTGAAGGTCAACAGGGTGATTCCGTTGGGCAGCACGCTCCGCATAATGGAGTTAGCCCCGGGAAGGTTTTTGAGGTTTTCGACCACCGGATGCATATTAGTCTCCATTCCCCCTGGGTTTGTAAATACCGATAATGCGGTGTTCCGGATCCAAATATTTCCTGGCCGTTTCTGCTACCATTCGCGGGGTGACATCTTCAATTTGCTCTATGTAATTCTCAAACCATGCGTGGTCGGCAAACATGGATGCGTATCCAAGCCAGAAGGCTTGGTTGGTGATGCTTTCGCTGCCGTATGCGAAGAGCGCTTTGGCCTGTTTGATCGCTCGCTTGATCTCTTCGCTTGAAACCAGGGTGTTCTGCAGACGATCAATTTCACTGTTGATGATTTCCTGGACTTTATCAAGCGACTGGCCCGGCTGGCAGATGGCCAGGATCTCATAGAGATATGGGTCAATGGTCGCTTGCACGCCGGCGGAGACGCTGGCTGCCAAGTCCTTTTCGACCAGAGATTGGTAGAGACGGCTGGTCTTGTTTGAAATGCTCCCCCCGCCAAACATTGCCAGCGGCGAAGGGCCGGTTAACAGACTGTCAAGAACGATTAACGGGAAGAAATCACTGCTCTTCGCATCAGGTGAACGGTAGCTAAGCTGAAGATAGATGGTGCTGCCTGGGCCTTCAATCTCGATTTGCTTTTTTTCAGGCAATTCAAATTCCGGTTTCGGGATGTATTTCTTTTCCGTGCTGCCGGGTATCTTGCCAAAAATTTCCTTATATTTGTTAATGATCTCGCCGGTGTTGAAATCACCCGCGACTGCGATCAATGCGTTGTCAGGCGTGTAGTGGTCCTGATAATACGCGAAGAGATCATCCCGCGAGATCGTTTGAAGATCCTCCAGGTCGCCAATCACCTGATGAGCGTATGTGTGATGCGCAAAGGCTGCTTTCTGAATGGCTTCCCCCAGGCGGAAGAGCGGTTCGTTCTCGTTGCCCTCGCGCTCGGAGATCACCACTGTTCGTTCAAGGGTTGTCTCCTGTTCATCAAAAAGACTGTTGCGCATACGGTCAGCTTCCAGGTTCAAGGCAATATCGATTTTGTGAGCCGGCATGGTTTCAAAATACGTGGTCCAATCCAGCGAAGTCATGGCATTCCAGACGCCGCCATCGCGGGATATTTCTTTATCAAGCACGTTGATGGGATATTTTTCTGTCCCTTTGAACTGCATATGTTCGACCCAGTGGGAAATGCCTGTTATTCCCCTGGTTTCATTGCGCGATCCAACGCGGTACCATACCCATTGGCTGACCAAAGGGACATGGTGCATTTCTTTGGTGAGGATTGTCAACCCATTGTCCAGAAAATGTTTTTCGACGTTTGATTCCATGAAAAATTATTCACTCCTGAATTTAACTTCCAAGAGTATACAGTATTAAGGATTCACTGATTGATAGATTTTTATCAGATTGAGGATCAAGCGCTGGAAGATGGATGAATTGGAATTTTGAGAATCAATCTGCTTAATTCAGGTTGGAAATATCAGGAAACTAGATGCGGAGCATCACTCGGGTTGCTTGGGGTCCTGAGATTGCCGGCTGCGAAAGAGAGGATTACGCGAATAGGGCAGCATCATCAGAATGCCGATGGCGATAAACCCTTCAGCGATCTGGACACCGCGCGCCTGCCAATCGCCGAAATAAGGGATGAATTCCGGATAGGGATGGCTGCCGAGGCCGAAGATATCAGCCAGGCCGGCAAATACAGCGATGATGTAGCCGGTGCTGATGACGCGCTTGCCAATTTCCGCCGCGATGCTGGGGCGTTCGCCTTTCCATAAGCCCGTCAAACCGACGTATCCCCCAATGCACATCAAAGCCAAACCAACCAGCATGACGCTGACCTGAATGAAACCGAGAACCGGGCTGCGATCGAGAAGGAATAGTTCGGGTTTGGCGCCAACCATCAGGACCAAAAAACCGCCGACCGCAGTAATCAAACCGAATTGAATGCGGCGCGGCGGAAATCCGTTGTGGCTTTGGTTCTTCCGGTAATCAGGCATTATTTTTATTCCCTGGAATTCGAACTCCGGTTCCTTCCAGGGAATTTCAACCTCATCTGGCTAAATAATAACCTAAACGGCTAATGAAAAAAGTGTTTATTCCGCAGCGTCTTCGGCAGGCGCGTCTTCTTCATCCGCGGACGGTTCGACTTCTTCCACGGGTTCTGCTTCAGAAGAGGCAACCGGTTCCTCAACCGTTTCTTCACTTGAAGTTTCTTCAGCTTTCGCTGCGGGTTGATCCTCGATCACCTTGATATCGGTACCTTCAAGTTCCTTTTCGAGGGCCTTAAGGTCCATATCTGCAAAAGCCAGTGATTCCACACGGCGCAGGCTGAGGCCAACGCGATGGGATTCGGGTTCAACCTTGATCACGCGCAGGGTGACGCCATCGCCTTCATGCAAGACTTCCTTGGGGTGGGTGATGTGCTCTTCGCTGATCTCAGAAATATGGATCAGTCCTTCGATGCCGTTGTCGAGCATCGCGAAAGCGCCGAATTTGGTCAGACGGGTGATCTTGGCCTCAACCAATTGCCCGACGCGCATGTCTCCGATCTGACCCTGCCAGGGATCATCCTGAAGCAGGCGGATGGACAACCCGATATGACGTTTCTCTTCATCAATGCTGATGATCTTGACCTCAACCTCCTGGCCAACCTTCAGCACGTCACCCGGGTGGCGCACCTTGTCCCAGGAGATCTCGGACACGTGCACCAGACCGTCAGCGCCGTTAATATTGACGAAGGCGCCAAAATCAGCCAGGCTGGTGACTTTCCCTTTGCGGATATCACCCACGTTGAGTTTTTCAATGACCTTGTCGCGGACTGTGTCTCGGGTTTCGTGAACAGCGGCTTTTTCAGAGAAGATCAGACGCCTGCGCTCCTGGTCAACTTCGATGATGCGGAGGGTCATCTCCTGACCCATCAGCTCATTGAAACGTTGTTCTGCAGAATCACCGCTGATCTCCGCGCGCCGGCTGTAAGCAAGCAGCGAAGCGGGCAGGAAGCCCTGAAGTTCGTGAAATGAAACGATCAAACCACCGCGGTTATACCCAATGACCTTGCCGGTAAAAATATCCTCATTATTCATGAGTTTGACTGCTTCTTCCCAGGCTTCTGATTCCACGGCGCGGATGTAAGAAAGGATCAGGTTGCCGTTTTGGTCTTCAGCAGTGATCACGTAGACTTTGATCTCCTGGCCGACTTCCATAGAGGCGAAAACATCGGGCGGGATCAATTCAAATTCCTGCCCGCTGATGATGCCTTCTGATTTGGCGCCGATGCCGACCATGATTTGACCGGGTGAAATGCTGGCAATGGTGCCGGTCTTGATTTCGCCAGCTACCGGTAATTCAAGACCCAGCCCCTCCTCTTTCAATAAAGAAGCCATGTTTTTGTATTCTTTATTTTCGTTCTGCTGCTCCCCTGAGGGTTGGGTGGTGTCGTTGTAATCCATTGATATTAAATGCTCCAATACGATAAGATAATGCGTCATTATAAGGGTTAATGAATAACTTGACAACCCTGCCACATTTTCAGGGAAAAATCAAGGTATCCAAAAAGATGTTTTTGGGTAAATGATCTCGAATATTTCCCTGGTGGAATACCGACTTACCGTTTTTTGTGACGTTTGCGCGATTTTTTGCCGCTGTCAGTTTTTGGCTGTCCGGATTCCTGCTTGGGGAGGGGCAGCGGTTCGGGTTCGGGCGGACGAGGCTGGGCTGGCTGCAGCCGGAACATTTGACTGATCACACCCAGGCGGATGTCTGAGAGCAGATCCCTGAATCGGTCGGTGGATTGGTTCTTGTATTGAACCAGCGGATCGCGCTGGGCATACGCTTCCATGCGGACGGACACCCGTAGGGCTTCCATCTGGGTCAGATGCTCGATCCACAGGTCGGAGATGGCGCGTAGCAGGATGTGCCGGTAGATCACATTCTGCACTTGGTGTCCGAAAGCGTAAACAATTCTTTCATCGTTCTGCGCAGCGATCTCACGCAAATTCATTTGGCTCAAAAAGGTAAGCTGCTCTTTATCCAGATCGGGGCTGAGTTTTTCGAGGTAAGCCCAATCCAATAGGTTTTCTTCGCCTGCGGATTGTGATAAGCGCTGAATTTCCATCCGCCCCCAAATAAATTGAAGCTGGCGTTGGCTTTCCTGCAGATGGTTGAGCACCTCGGCGGTGATATCCAGGTCAGATTTGTTATCCAGCGAGCGGGCAGCCAGAAAAATATAATTGAATAGGTTGACACGACGGTTGACCCGCTGGCGTGACCGCGTGTCGATCACCGCCTGGATGCCTTGCGGCATTCCCGCTGCCAGTTCAGCATGGTCAACTACACCAGTGTCTGATTGACGCTTGAGGATGGCTTCAATATTTTGCGCGATCTGGCTGGCCGGGCTGCCCAGGTTTTCTAACCGCTCCGAATAAACCTTTTCAATGGCTTCCGTAAAGGACTGCCCAACCGTGAGCCAATCTTTATCAGCCAGAGATGCGAGGTCAACACCCAACCGGCCGCCCAGGCGGCGTTCGACGGTCATCGCCATTCGGGAAAGAAAAGTGGACATGAGCTGTGATTCGACCTCGTCGCGAATGGACTGGATGGTGCTGCGGTCGTTGGCAGTTAATTCACGCGCGCTTTCGCCGGTCAAACTAATTTTCAACCGCACCTGGTTTTGCAGCAGGTCGGATAATTCGCGAGTTGACATCTCCGCATAATCTTCGATGTTGTCAAGGAAAATATCCAGCAGCTCCATGCGTTCTGCCAGTTGAGTGTTGAAGCTCTCGGCGGTGCGCTCTATAAAAGATTCGGTTTGTCCAATCAGATGGATTTTTTCTGCTTCCATTGCTTTTTTGGCCAAGTTCAAAGCGGCGGTCTTAAGCTGATCTTTGTCCTCTGAATTTTTCGCTTCATTCTTAAGAAGGTTCGTAATAATTGCGAGTGTGAATGAGAGGATGCGTTCATTGAGCTGGGTGTAAAAGAAAGTCGGCTGCATTTCTTCCAGAAAAGCCAGCAGCTTCCAGGGGCCTTCGGGATCCGCCAGCGCTTCAGGCACGCGCCGGGTGATCTCACTTCTCAGCATCTCGAGCACATCTTCTTCGAGGTCCTCTTTGACCAGGACACGGTCGCGTTCCTTATATATGCGTTCGCGCTGATCATTGAGCACGTCATCATATTCAAGGAGGTGCTTGCGGATGTCGAAGTTGTGGCCCTCAACGCGCTCCTGCGACTGCTCCACCAGGCGGCCGAGCATGCGGCTTTCCAATGGGACAGACGGATCGATATTGAACAGCTGCATCATGGCCTGCGCGCGCTCCCCGCCGAACATGCGCATCAGGTCATCTTCGAGCGAGAGATAGAAACGCGAGGAACCGGGATCGCCCTGGCGGGCGGCGCGGCCGCGCAGCTGGTTGTCAATGCGCCGGGCTTCATGACGTTCAGAACCGATCACGTGCAGTCCACCGACCTGGCGGACGCGCTTCATATCATCCAGGAAAGCCAAATATGTGTTGATCGACTCCAAATAGGGAGTCTTTGCGTCATCTGTGAGCGTGCCCAGAGCTGCCGCCATCTCGGCATTGGTCATGCCGTAGGGATTCAACCCGCCTGCATAGATGGCTTTGCGTATATCTGAAATCGTTTCTTCCTGGATCTCGCCGCCCAGCTTGATGTCCACACCGCGCCCGGCCATGTTGGTGGCGATGGTCACTGCCCCAAAGGCGCCGGCGCCGGCTATGATCTGCGATTCCTGGTCGTGCTTGAGCGCGTTCAGCACCTTGTGGGGAATACCACCAGTGATGGCAGATTTCAAGCGGCCGGCCTGGTCTTCTTCAAGTTCAAGATATTCAATCAACGCACTCAGGTTTTCTTCGGTTTCGGGATTGATGGATGTCATGCCGACACTGGCTGCGAACTTTCGCATCTGGTCTGGAACAAGGTCATTGAGAGGTTGGTTCAGAAATTCCAGCTCGGGGATGGTTCGTTCGGGCACGTTGATGTTGTTTTTCTTGAAGTATGCTTCGCGGATGAGCGTGACCATGGCCAGGCGGCGGATGGCTTCCGCGCGCAGGCGGGTGGAGATCACTTCGGAGTTTTCAATTGAAGAGGAGCCCACCAATTGCGGGCGGCCGATGACATGCAGGCGCAGGATCTCCAGGACAATGGCCCGCAGTTTGCCTTCGATCGACCTGAAAACGACGTCGGGGTAATCTTTGCGTTTCCAAAAAACCGGCGTTTTGTCCGCGTCGTCTTTCGCCGCGTAATAGGTAAAAGCGTATCCCTCCTCATCTTTTGCCTGAAGCGTCAGCATGCCAGAATCTGGTTTTTGAGATTCATAGTCCAAATTGGTGGGCATTTCCACCACATCCAGACGGTAAATCGTTGAAAATTCCTCCGCTTCTGTCGATGCGGTGCCGGTCATGCCAGCCAACTTCTCATATTTGCGGAAATAGTTCTGCAGGGTGATGGTGGCGTGGGTGATATTTTCCGGCTTGACCTTCGCGCCTTCCTTGGCCTCCACCGCTTGATGCAGCCCTTCGGACCAGCGGCGGCCGGGCATCAGTCGCCCGGTGAATTCGTCCACAATGATCACTTCGCCATTTTGGACGATGTAATCCTTGTTACGGTGATAAAGATGTTGAGCGCGCAGGGCTTGCTCAAGGTAACCAAGCAGCCGCGCTTGTTCGGGCGTGATATCCTCTGGCCGGTCAGGGTCACGAAGCGGAATTTTAAGCAGATCTTCCACATGCGCTTCGCCGATCTCGGTCAGCGAGATGCTGCGCTCCTTTTCATCCATGTCGTAATCTTCAGGTTCCAGCTGTTTCACCACAGCAGCCATGCGGGCGTACCATTCGACATCTTCAGAAGCCGGGCCGGAAATGATGAGAGGGGTGCGGGCTTCATCAATCAGGATGTTATCGACCTCATCAACGATGGCAAAATTAAAACCGTGCTGTACGCGGCTGTTGATATCCATCACCAGATTGTCGCGCAGGTAATCAAAACCGAATTCATGATTGGTGCCGTAAGTGATATCTGCGCGATACGCGTCAGCGCGCGGCACTAAAATGAGCTGGTCTTCCTCTTCACGGGCGTCGCGTTTGTCCAGATCCACCAGATACGCGCTGCGCGCATCTCCTGTGCGGCTGGACATTTGCAGCACACCGACACTCAACCCGAGCCTGCGGTAGATCGGCGCCATCCAGCGCGCGTCGCGGCGGGCTAGATAATCATTCACGGTGACCAAGTGGACGCCTTTTCCTGTCAGCGCATTTAAGTAAAGCGGGAGCGTGGCGACCAGCGTTTTGCCTTCACCGGTGCGCATTTCAGCGATGCGGCCTTCATGCAGCACCATGCCGCCGATCAGCTGGATATCGAAATGGCGCAGGCCTGTGGTGCGTTTGCTGGCTTCGCGAACCGCGGCAAAAGCTTCCGGCAGGATATCATCCAGCGTTTGGCCGTCAGCTAATCGTTGTTTGAATTCCTCCGTCTTGGCTTGCAGCGCTGTGTCCGGAAGTTGTTCGTACGCAGCTTCAAGTTCGTTGATTTTAACGACGACCGCGCTCATGCGGCCGAGCTCTTTTTTCAGGGGATCCCCGCCGAGCGCTTTGGCGATATTTTTGAACATTCCTGGCCCTTTCCGGTGCGATTATAGCATAGCGGCTTTAATGAAAAAAAGGCGTGTTTATTTGAGTAACCACGCCTTTTAATTGATGAATGATCTTAAATCTGAAGATACTGCCCCTCAATACCTTCAGCCGCTTCCATCAGCACTTCGCTTAAGGTCGGATGCGCGTGGATATTGCCGGCAATCTCGCGGGCGGTCATTTCCATCCTTTGGGCCAGGGTGAGCTCGGGCAGCAGCTCAGAAACTTCTGGGCCGACCATGTGCGCGCCAAGGATTTCGCCGTACTGCGCATCGCTGATGATCTTGGCGAAACCGGTGTGTTCGCTGAGGCCAAGCGCCTTGCCGTTGGCGGAGAAGGGGAATTTCCCGACCTTGACTTCATAACCGGCGTCTTTGGCTTCTTTTTCAGTCATACCGAACCAAGCCACCTGCGGCTGGCAGTAGGTTGCGCTGGGAGTCATCTTGTAATTGATGTTCTCGGTTTCCCGCCCTGCCATGGCGTCCGCGCAAATGACACCCTGTTTGGATGCCACATGCGCCAACAGAAGTTTGCCGGTCACATCGCCGATTGCCCAGATGCCCTTAATATTGGTTGACATACGATCGTCGACCTGTACGTTGCCTTTTTCATCTAACTTGACCCCCACCTGTTCAAGTCCCAGGTCCGCGCTGTTGGCGCGAAATCCGATGGCAGCCAGCGCCTGTTCGGCTTCAAGTACTTTTTCTCCATCAGCGCTGGACACTTTGACTTTAACACCGCTGCTGGTGGTTTCCACTGATTCCACTTTATGACTGGTCAGGATTTGAACGCCGCGTTTCTTAAACGATTTTGCCAGTTCGTTGGCCGCTTCTTCGTCTGCCAGAGGTAAAACATGAGGAAGCATTTCGACCAGTGTAACCTCTGTGCCGTAGGAACTCCAGATGGTGGCAAATTCCACCCCGATCGCGCCCGCGCCGATGATCACCACCGATTTCGGCAGCTTTTCCTGCAGTATGGCCTCTTTATAAGTGATGACTTTCTCGCCATCCGGTATCAGGAAGGGTGGTGTGAATACATGCGAACCAGGGGCGATAACGATATTTTTCGCTTTTAATGTTTCCACCTTTCCATCAGCCGTCTTAACCTCAACTTGATCCTTGGTAGTAAATCTGGCGCTGCCCATGAAGACATCAATATTGTTCTTCTTCATTAAAAAGGAAACACCTTTGGTCAAGCGCTCAGACACCTGACGGCTGCGTTTGACCGCCGCGCTGTAATCCAGATTAAGCTTTTCGAAAGAAATGCCAAAATCTGACGCACGTTCGCGCAGCGTATGCGCCAGGTCGGCGTTTTTAAGCAGTGCTTTTGAAGGGATACAGCCGATATTCAGGCACACTCCACCCATCCATTGTTTTTCCACGATGGCAGTTTTAAGGCCGTTTTGGGATGCGCGGATAGCGTTTACATAACCGCCCGGTCCTGCGCCTACGACCAAGACATCATATTCGTTCATTGATCAGACTCCTTAATCCAAATGATAGTTAATCATAAGTTTGATATTGTGCAAAAATTA
This sequence comes from uncultured Pelolinea sp., assembly GCA_964408645.1. Classification (GTDB taxonomy): domain Bacteria; phylum Chloroflexota; class Anaerolineae; order Anaerolineales; family Anaerolineaceae; genus Pelolinea. The sequence continues at coordinate 19,070 of CAYPAG010000002.1, forward strand.
TACATTTGAAATATTTTATGGAATGTTAACTTTTATAAGAAATACATGAGTTGACTTTTTTTTTCAAGAGGAGTAGTATAAACGGTCATATTTTTCACGGTACGAAAATCATGAAAAAAGAATTGCAAGAAAAAAGAACACTGGAATCTGATCCCCGCGAATTGCTTGAGCGAGTTTTATCGACTGAAATCGAGATAGCCGGCATGATCTCTGATACCAGAGAACAAGCCGACAAAAGACTGATCGAAGCGCAAGCAAACACCACCAAGCTTAAAAATTCGATCATAGAAAAAGCCCGCAAAGAACGTGACCAGCTATTTGCTGAGGGGCGTGAGAAAGCGCTCGAGAGAGCTGAGAAGTCGGTAGAAAGCGCAGCAGTAGAAGCACGTGAATTCCTGGCAAAAGGCCAGATTTTTATCCCTGAAGCGAGCAGCCAAGTGATTAATCTTCTCCTGGGTTTGGAAGGCAGAGAACAAATATGATCCTTGAAATGGCGCGCATCCAAATTTGGGGAATGAAGCCGACAATGGGTAGGGTGGTTTCTCTTTTACATGATTTTGGAAAAATTCAAATTGATGATGTTCATGAAGTTGAAGATGTGATGGTCCAGCCGCTAACGATCACTGAAGAAATGCAGCATCAGCATGAAGATGTGGATATTGTTATTGCCAACATCAACGGATTGATCGATCTTTTTTCACGATATGCCAAATTTGCGGAGGAAACGGACGCAAAATCAACCGATGATTACACAGTCATTAAAAAAGGCGTTGAGGATCTCTCCTCGCAAATTCAATACCTCAACAACCGCAGGAAATCATTGCGGGATGAGCTGATCTCATTATCCAAATATATCGACATGCTCAATGTCATCGCGCCCTTAATGCCGGCAAAAGCCAAAAAATCAGGAAATGCCACACTGCGAGCGCTTGTACACGAATCTCAAATGCGCCAAGTGAATTCCATGGCTCAAAAGTTAAAGTTGCTGACGCATGGCAAGTTTGAGTTGATCACAGCCAAAGTCGGTGATTCAACCATCGCTGTGATCGGCATTTTCCCCTTTGACTTAATGCATCAGGTTGAAACCTTGGCAAAAAATGAACGGATTCCGCAATTAATTCTTCCCGAGGAATATGCCTATTTGTCAACGGACGAAGCCCTAGCTCATCTTGAGAAAAAAGTGAAAGTTAATCATGATGAATTGGATGACATTGATAAACGATTCAGCCGCATGGCAAAAACCTGGCAGCCGAAGCTTAAAACCTGGCTATTGGTTAGCAATGATCGGCTGGATGAATTCAATGTTTATACCCGGATTGGCGAAACGGAATTCACCTTCACAATTTTCGGCTGGGTTCCGACCGAAGATCTGGACCAATTGGAAAGAATTCTTGGTTCGAATTTTGGTAAACAAGTTATCCTCAACGTGATCGCCATACCTGATCCCGTGAAAGAAAAGATACCGGTGGCAACCCGCAATGCTGCTGCTCTGGAGCCGTTTGAAAATTTGGTCAAGATGCGAGCAGACCCCAAATACACTGATATTGATCCAAGCCTGCTGGTCGCTATTTTTATGCCAATTTTTTTTGGCATGATGATCGGTGATGTCGGTTACGGCCTGATTATGTTCCTGGCGGCAAATCTGCTGACAAAAAAGGTGCCTAAAGGGATTTTCCGCGACTTTCTTCGGGCAATCCGCATTGGGTCGATTTGGTCGGTGGTATTTGGCGTGCTTTTTGGTGAATATTTCGGCACCTTGGGTGAACATTTTGGATTACGGCCTCTGTGGTTCAGCCGGTCTGAAGGCAGCAGCATTATGTCTTTGATCATCATGTCCATCGCCGTTGGTACCGCGCATATTTTGCTGGGACTGGTTATTGGTGCATGGAATGCGTTTGTTCATCGCAGCCGCCATGAAATCTGGGAAAAAATCGGGATGATTTTTGGGGTGGTCGGAATCGTCATCGCCGCGATCTCATTGGCCATGCGCCTGCCTGGAGGGTTTGCAATAGTCGGCTGGTCTGTATTGGCCGTTGGGCTGGTGATTCTGGCATTTTCACTGGGGAAAATCGGCTTTTTCCTTGGTCCGATAGAGTTCATTGGCGTGTTGGGAAATATCCTTTCCTACTTGCGCATTGCCGCACTGGGGCTTGCGTCGGTGTTCCTGGCTGAAGTCGCCAACAAAATGGCTGGGGTGGTGGGCAGCATCATCGCGGGGATTGTTATTGCTGTGGTGATTCATGCGTTGAATATTGTCATTGGTATGTTGAGTCCGACCATCCAAAGCCTCAGACTTCAGTATGTCGAGTTTTTTAGAAAGTTTTACGAAGGCGGACAAAACGGGTTTAAGCCCTTCAAGCGGCGCGTGAACCCATCATTAAAGATGAAAAAAGCAAATATCTAGTGAGCAGAAAAAGGAGATTTCTCAATGGAACAAGCAATTATCGCATTAGCAGCTGCAATTTCAATCAGCGTGACCGCAATGGCTACGGCCATGGCACAGCGCGCGATTGGTTCTGCTGGTGTAGGCGCGTTAGCTGAAAAGCCGGAATTGGTCGGTTCGATCATCATTCTGGTGGCTATCCCGGAAACCCTGGTTATCCTGGGTTTCGCGGTGGCGGCAATCATTCTTTTAGGCTAAATCGCTGGCAGAAATGAAATTCAAATCCATTCTGGATAATATTCAGAATGAAGGCCAGCTCGCCATCAATCAGATTGAAGCTGATACCAAGCGGCAAATTGAAACGATTAATCGTGCGGCTGAAGAAACCGCCGAAAAGCAGCGAAGCCGTATTCTCACGGATGGCCGCGCAAGACTCAATCGGGAAACCGCAATAATTGAACAACAGGCAGCTGTGAAATCACTCCAGATTCACGCAGATGCCCGTCAAAAATTGATAGATACGGCCCTTGAAGAATCCCGGCAATTATTTCCCGCTATACGGACGAGATCAGACTATTCCATCATACTTTTAAAACTGATTAAAGAAGTCATAAAGTCCCTGACGCCTTCTCTTCTGGAAGGGCAAAGAATCATTATGTATTTTGATGAACGGGATCATTCTATAGTCGAGAAGATCATGAAGGAACAGCATTTTGATGTTGAGACCAGATTTGAAATAACGACAGCCGGCGGTTGTACTGGGGAAACCGGCGATGGAAAGGTCTCATCGCAAAACACCATTGAATCCAGGTTCCAACGCGCGGGTGCTCTGTTGCAGAAAAAATTATCATTGTATTTTGAGGACAAAGTAACCTCAGCCTGAATCATGGACCTTTATGATTACGGAAATGCCCGCCTTCGAGCGCGTCTCTCTGAGCTGCAGCCCATTGAAAAGCTGGAGTCTTGGGCTGATTTAAACTCAATTGACAGTCTTATTTCCGCATTAACCAAAACCTCCTATAAAACATCAATTGAGAAAGCTTTAACTTTTGCGCATGGTTATGAATCTATTAACCAGGCGATGAAATTTGCCTCGGCGGAAATTCTTGAAGATTTGATGCGTTTTTACCCAGGCAGAGAACAGAAAATGATCAAAATGATCTTTTTCCGCAACGACCTTCAGAATCTTAAAGCCATTTTCAGAGGAATCCTGCATGGCACCCCACTGGATCAGGTGATTTCCTCCTTCAGCCATATGGGGACCATTCCCGAACCGATATTGGAGAACATGGCAAAAACCGAGAATCTGGCAGAATTAATCAATAGAATGGCTGTGTTTGAGCTGCCTGTCTCCCAGCCGCTGCTTGAGCTGCGCTTCTCCAAGGCGATGGTGAGTTCGGCAGATGTTGAACTGGCAATGGAGCGATGGTATTTTCATGAAATTGAAAAAATGCTCACCGGCGTGAGCGAGAGTGTTCAAATACTTGGGAAGTTCTATCAAATAGAAGCAGATATCATCAACCTGAATACAGTGCTGCGATTCATTGGATCGGACATTGATCGTGGTGCCATTGGCGAACACCTGGCGGATTATCTGCTGGATGCTGGATATTTGGGAAAGCTGCGAATGCTCAAGCTTGCGCAAAATCACAGTGTAGAGAATTTTGTACGTAGTCTTATTGACACCCGGTATGGCAGTTACCTCAAAATTGCGCTTGAGTGCTTTCAATCAACTCGTTTATTAAGTGAATTTGAAAACCAAATGCGAATGTACGTGCTCAACTGGACTGCCCGGCTGCCGCGTTTACATCCGCTTGGGATAGGCGTTCCTTTAGGATATGTATCATTGAAACGCAGTGAAATAAAAAACCTGCGCTGGATCGCGAAAGGCATCATTTCGGGTTTTGAACCGCCTTATATTCGGGAAAATCTTGAAAGGATTCAATGAGGCGTTTAGTTGTGATCGTTCAACCCGATCAAGTGAACGGGTACCGCCTTGCGGGACTGGAAGCGCTTGCTGTTGATGACCCTGATTTGGCAGCGGCCATCATCACTCCCTGGTTGGAAAAAGGTGAAGAGATTCTGCTGGCAATGGGTGAAAGCGTTTATCAACTGCTGAGTCAAAATCTGGCTGATCGCATCCACGCTTCGAGCCACATGCTTCTCGTGACGATACCCGATGGACCGATCAGACAATCAGAAAATCGGGGCCAGCAGCGGATATTTGACGCAATCCGCCACGCGACTGGCGTGCAAATCAGATTTAAAGGTGAAATTGATGGAAAAAAGTCATGAAGTAGGTGGATGGGTTAACCGCATCGCTGGGCCTGTGGTCGGGGCAACCGGACTGAAGGAAATCCGCCTGCACGATATGGTGATGGTCGGCGAGCAGCGGCTGGTGGGAGAAGTGATCCGTTTAAACGCAACCCAGATCACAATTCAGGTATATGAAGACACCTCCGGATTGAGAATTGGAGAACCCATCTTCAACACAGGAGAACCTTTGGTTGCCTATCTGGGGCCTGGATTAATGGGGCAGATTTTTGACGGACTGCAGCGTCCATTGACGACGCTCGCGCAAAAGGAAGGGGGATTTCTGGGACGCGGTGTAACAGAATCCCCATTAAATGAAGAAAAATTATGGGAGTTCACCCCGGTTGTTAAAGCAGGCGACAAGGTTGCTCCCGGTTCGCTGCTAGGCACCATTCCAGAAACCGAAAGCATCCAGCATCGCGTGATGGTGCCGATGGGCATTTCCGGCGAAATTTCGGAAATCAAATCGGGAAACCTGACGATCAGTGATACGGCAGCGGTCATTGTGGATGAGAATTCTGTTACTCATCATGTGAAACTTGCTCACTACTGGCCTGTCCGAAGCGCACGGCCGTACAAGGCGCGGCTTGATCTTTCCGAGCCGCTCGTCACCGGAAAACGGGTGATTGACTTGCTGTTCCCCCTACCCAAGGGCGGAGCCGCCATCATACCCGGCGGTTTCGGCACCGGTAAGACTGTGATTCAGCAATCCCTGGCCCGTTGGTCAGATGTTGATGTGGTGGTATATGTCGGCTGTGGTGAGCGCGGTAATGAGATGGCAGAAGTTTTGAACGAGCTTCCTAAACTCGAAGACCGCACCTCCGGCGTCCCATTGATCAATCGGACGGTGCTTATTGCCAACACCTCCAACATGCCGGTTGCCGCCCGGGAAGCGAGCATCTACATGGGGATCACCATTGCCGAATACTACCGCGATATGGGGTACGATGTCATGATGCTGGCCGATTCGACCTCCAGGTGGGGAGAAGCATTACGCGAGGTTTCCAGTCGTTTGGAGGAAATCCCTGGTGAGGAAGGTTATCCCGCTTACCTTGCCTCGCGGTTGGCAGAGTTTTATGAACGGGCAGGCCACGTGAGCTGCCTGGGAAGTTCTCCAGAGAGTAAAGACGACCCAACCTATGATGGATCCATTTCCCTGGTTGGCGCGGTATCACCGCCTGGCGGTGATTTTTCTGACCCGATCACGCAAAGCTCGATGAGAATTGCCGGAGTATTCTGGGCGCTGGATTATGAGCTTTCACGCCGGCGGCATTTCCCTGCCATCAATTGGACCAGAAGTTTTTCACTCGTGGATCTTTCGCGATGGACCAATGAGGAAATTGCGGATGATTTTCAGGCTGTGGTGCAGGAAGCGAAAGGTATTCTCGGGCGCGAGAGTGAGCTTCAACAGGTGGTGCAATTGATCGGCCAGGACGCGCTCTCTGACTTTGAACGGGAAATTCTGCTGGTTTCGAGGATTCTGCGAGAGGATCTGCTTCAACAGTCCGCCATCCATGATGTGGATGCGTATTGTCCGCTTGAAAAATCTTACTGGATGTTAAAGGTCATTTTGCACTTTCATGAAGTGGCTCAGGAAGCATTACGCGGGGGGATCAGTCTGGACGAATTGGAGAACGCGGTGTTCCTGCAGCGTGTTGCGCGGATGAAAGAATTGCCTTATGACCGGGCTGTGGGCAGGATGCAGTTTTTAATCGAGGAAATTAATACGGAATTCGGCCGCATGAAAGACAGAAAGGAAAAAGCCGATGAGTGAAAAATCCCAAACGCCGAATTTGGTCACCAAAGAACTGCGCACGGTTAACCAGATCAGGGGGCCGCTGCTTTTCGTCGAACGAGTATCAGATGTCGCTTTTGATGAAATGGTTGAAGTTGTCGATCCGGATGGCAAGGTCCGTGTGGGACGGGTGCTTGAAGTGGACAATGATGTGGCGGTGATTCAGCTTTTCCTTTCGACTGAGGGACTGGATATTACGCGCACACGGGTGCGGTTTATAGGTGATGTGATCCGCTTGAGCGTTTCACATTCCATGCTGGGACGAATTTTAGATGGGCTCGGCAATCCGATCGACGGCGGCCCATCCATCCTGCCCGAAAAACTTGAAGACATCAACGGCCTGCCTCTGAATCCCGCGGTAAGAATTGAACCCAGTGAATTTATTCAGACAGGTATTTCCGCCATTGATGGTCTCAACTCGCTCGCGCGTGGGCAGAAACTCCCCATCTTTTCCGGTTCTGGATTACCTGGCAATGAGCTGGCAGCGCAGATTGCCTCGCAGGCGCGGGTGGTTGGGAGCGGGGATGAATCCGATGAGCCATTCGCGGTTGTGTTTGCCGCCATCGGCATCACGCACCGCGAATCGACCTATTTTATTGAACATTTCCGTTCAAGCGGGGCGTTGGATCGCACGGTCGTGTTCCTAAACCACGCGGATGACCCGACCATTGAGCGTATCATCACACCGCGTGCCGCGCTGACAGCCGCGGAGTATCTGGCTTATGAACAAGGACTGCATGTGCTGGTGATCATGACCGACATCACCAATTACTGCGAAGCGCTGCGGGAGTTATCTGTTGCGCGGGAAGAACTCCCCGCGCGGCGCGGTTATCCCGGGTATATGTATTCAGACCTCGCGAGTCTTTATGAAAGAGCAGGCAAGATCGAAGGGCGCAAAGGATCGGTCACCCAGCTGATCCTGCTGACGATGCCTGATGACGATATCACACACCCCATCCCCGATCTCACCGGATATATCACTGAAGGTCAGATTGTTCTTAATCGCATTCTTAATCAGAAGGGCGTCTATCCACCCATTGATGTCCTGCCATCACTTTCGCGTCTGATGAACCAGGCGATTGGCAAAGGGCATACGCGTGAAGACCACCGCAGCGTGGCTGACCAAATTTATGCGTTTTACGCGGAAGGCCGCGACCTGGAAAAGCTGGTCACCATTATTGGCGAAGGCTCGCTGTCTGAACAGGATCGACGGGTTTTGGATTTCTCCAAGCAGTTTGAGCAAATGTATGTTGGACAGGGCCAAACCAATCGCTCGATCACCGACACCCTTGATCTTTCCTGGGAACTTCTTTCCAGGATCCCTGACCAATATCTTAAACGAATTCCAGAGGACTATATCCGTAAGTTTTTGAGGAAATAGCACATGCCGGATATTGCCAATATTTCCATCACCCGCAATGAACTGCTGCAGCATAAGCGCCAGTTGGAATTGACACGCGCCGGTTACAACCTGCTTGATAAAAAACGACTGGCATTGCTGCAGGAAATTCTGCGGCTGCAGGATGAGGTGGTTCAGCTGGCGACCGAATTGGAAACGCGTTCCAACCATTCAAGAAAGTCCCTGGCAAAGGCGGAAGCGCTTGCGGGCGAAGCCGGTGTGCGCGCGGCTTCCATGGGGAAAAAACGCGAGGTCAAGATTGGCATAGAAGACTCACTGCTGATGGGCGTGCATGTACCCAAGCTGCATGTGGAAAGCGCGGAGCGGGAATTTTATGACCGTGACATAGGGATCACCGGCACATCGCCAATCATAGATGAGGCGGCGGAAGCGTTTGAAAAAAACCTGGACGCGATTCTCAATTTGGCTGACGGCGAGATCCAACTGACGCGATTGTTGAAAGAAATTTTACGAACCACCCGCCGGTTGAAGGCACTCGAGCATATCGTCATCCCCCGCCTGCAGTCGGAATTCACCTATATCAGCAACGCGCTGGATGAGCGTGAACGGTCAGAGCATTTTTCATTGAAATTGGCCAAGAAACTGCTGGTTAGAAAGTATTCGGCCATGAAGCGGGGAGCAAAATAGCTTACTTGCCTCTGCGCAGGATGGCATCGGACATGCGGGCGACCCGCGACATCATTTTTACATTGTGAACACGGACGATATCCGCACCGCGGGCGATGCTGAGCGCAACTGCGGCTGCCGTACCCTCTTCACGCTCTTCCACGGGCAGATCCAGCACGCGGCCGATGAAAGATTTACGCGATGGTCCAGAGAGCAGCGGAAACCCCAATTCCTTCAACTCATTCAACCGGTTGATCAAAGCCAGATTCTGCTCTTGGCTTTTCCCGAAGCCGATGCCGGGATCAAGAATGATGTGGCCATCCGGAATTCCCGCGGAGCGCGCGGTATCCACGCATTGCATTAGACCGGCTTTAATTTCCTGCAAAAAGTCACCGTAGAGCACCCCTTCATAACTTTTGCCAAGCGCGCCAAGATCATTTACCGCACCAGACTGGCTGCGGTTGTGCATCAACACCACACCCGCGTGATGGCGGGCAATGACGCCGGCGAGGGCGGGATCAGCGGTCAGGCCCCAAATGTCGTTGATCCAATCGGCACCTGCCGCCAGACATTTTTCCGCCACGTCTGATTTCCACGCATCAATGGAGATGATGACGGGCAGTTTTAAGGCAAGGATACCTTCCAACACCGGCAGGAGGCGCGCGAGCTCAGTTTCGGCGGAGACAGGTTCTGACCCCGGCCGGCTGCTTTCCGCACCCAGGTCAAGGATGTCCGCGCCATCGCGGACAAATTCCTCTGCCTGCCTGATCGCTCTCACGGAAAAATCATCATCCACAGCCAAGCCATCGCCCGAGAAACTGTCAGGCGTCACATTAATGATGCCCATAATATAAGTACGCAAGCCCCACTGAGGCATTTTTGCAGCTGCGGCGTTCCCATCAACATATAGGTGGACGCCGGTTGAGTCAATCTTTTCAGATAGTTCGCGGATCGTATGATGAAGGGTGGGGTGTACCAGATCAGGCGCGATTTCAGCCAGGGGGATCAGAACGAATGCTCTTTCGTGCAGAGAGGGATGCGGTATCACCAGGGTTTCTGTGGACAACTCCAGTTCATCATAAAAGAGAATATCCAGGTCAATTTTGCGCGGCCCATATCGAAAGGTGGACTCGCGCCCCATATCTGATTCAATTGCCTTTAATTCCTGCAATAATTCTGACGGGTTAAGTTCGGTCTCTAACTCAACCACCTGATTGAGAAAGTTGGGTTGGTCTTGAAAGCCCCATGGCTCAGTCTCGTAAACGCTTGAGACCTTCATTATTTTGGATTTCCGGCCCAGGCAGCGCAGCGATTCAGCCAGCTGCTGATCGCGATCGCCCAAGTTGGCGCCGAGACCGATAAACGCCCGGTGGGTCATCACGACCTTGTTTTGAGGATATTCAAAATATCCGCCAGCAAGCCATAGGCAGTGGTGTCCGGGCTTGGATTGGATTCAAGAATACCCAGTCCCGGTAAAACATCGGTGTGGAAAACCACAAATGAACTGGTGCCATTGACACTGTAGAGTGGTGATTTGGAAGGGACTTCCTCCGGTTGAACGCTCGCGGACAGCTTGCCATTATTTTTCTCGGCGCGACAGACCAGCTTCCAGCGTTTGCCTTCAAGCTTTGATTTCTGGATTTCTTTGAGTGACAATCCGCGGATACCCTCACGGTCCACATCCTGCGGTTTGAGCGGCTCGTCCATCAGCACGGTGGCGATCGCCGCGACCTTGATAGCCGCGTCCCAGCCGTCAATATCCCCGCTTGGATCGGTTTCGGCAATGCCGATACTCTGGGCGTATGCCACCGCGTTCTCAAAAGAATCACCTTCCTCCATGCGCTCCAACAGCATGTTGGTGCATGAGTTTAAAATCCCCTCAAAGCCATTGATGTGGATAGCCGGTAAAGCTTCGCGGAACACAGAAAAGATCGGGGCGCCGTCCATCACTGCAGATTCAAACAGGTAGCGAACGCCGTTCTTCTCGGCGAGGTTGGTGAGTTCCCGAAAAGCGTGCACCACAGGCCCTTTGTTGGCCGAGACCGCGTGCATGCCGCTGCCAAGCGCCGCCTTGATATGGCTGATGGCTGGTTCGCCTGTCTGATAATTTACCGGTGAATTTTCAAGCAGGAAGTCTGCCCCGGAATGGGCGATGAAATCATTCACATCGTCAGGCGCTTTAGTTGAAGAGAGAGATTCTATGGATTCACCTTTTTTGTGAAGTTCAATGGCTTTCGCCGCGTCCAGCCCCTGCGGGTTGAGCGCTCTCCCATGGCGCCCGGTGGCGATGGCGGTGAAAACAAACCTCACCCCATAATCATCAGCGAGTTCCTTTTGTTTGCGGTTCACCAGGTGTACAAATGCCTGGCTGACATTACCGAAACCCATCAGGCAGATTTTGATCGTTTTTTCCATGCGTCTTCCATCCTTTAACAATGATGCCTAATTCTAAACCAGCGGCCAGGGATATGGTCTGCGTTCCGGATCGGGTTGCGGAAATACCGGGTGATCAAGCAGCGCGTCGATCCGACGCCTTATCGCCCGGATTTCAGAGGTTTTCAAGTGCTTGTGCAAATCAACATACAACTGTGTTTTATCTCCCAAAGGCTGGCGCAGACGGCTGATGTCGGCCAACAGGGACGGAGGTATTTCCTGTCCGGCAAAGTCCCAGATCACCGTGCGCAGCTTGGGTTCGGTATGGAAGCAAAGGCCATGATCGATCAGCCAGATCTTTCGGTTTTCATCCAGCAGGATATGGCTGCCTTTCCGGTCCGCGTTATTGATCACCAGGTCAAAGAGCGCGACTGGCACGAGGCTTTCAAGCGTCGGCTTGTCAAAGGTGAAGTAATTTTCTTCGGGGTTATGTTCGATGAACACCTGAAGCGATCCCTTGCCGAAAGCCGCCTTGCGGCGGATGACGGTGGGCGGCACCAGCTCCCAACCCAGGGCATCACTGATGATGTATGCGGCTACCTCCCTGCCAGCCAGCGATTCCGGAGGAAAGTCCCACAAAGGCATCTCACCTTTTTGTGGTTTATACACCGCCTTGACGCGGGTATCTTCGCGGCTGAGTGAAACGAGGAAAGAATAATTGCTGCCGAATAGGAACTGGCCTTTGACTTCAAGGTCACCCTTGGTCAGCAATTCAATTTGATCCTGCTTGTCGATGTCCACCTGACCCAGAAAATTTTATTGATCTTCCGATTTTTTATGGCCGTTCTTTTTGGGGCAGAAGTGCCCTTCCGGTTCCATGGGCTGAAGGCACTGCGGACAGATTGGCCGTCCGCGTTCGATCACAATAGACCCCCAGCGTGCGAGCGCCAGCACCTGGCCCCGGGAGCAACCATACCGGACCATGGCCCCTGAGTCCGGATTCCCCGTGAGAACCATTTCCTTCGCGATGATATTCACCACATCACGCCCGGCATCATAGGCCAAGCCCATCTCACCCACACGAAAACGCGGATCGACCGGCGGTTCGATGCGCATCTCTTTTTCACTGAAATCCACCGCTTCCTCGATTTGATCAGGAAATTTGTCCTTGATCTGATCCAGAAAATCATCGATCGCGGTGATGAGTGATTGAAGCTGGATTTTCTCGATGATCAAACACACACTTTCACCATCCTTGTGCCCTTCAATGTAAAATACCCGGTTTCCCGGGGAACCGATGGCATCCACGGTGATGTGATCTACGGGATCGAGCAGAATGACTGAACTTGGCATAGGTTATTCCCTCATCAATTTAATTTTTGTGTTCTCAGTTGACCAGTCGAGCTGAACTGCCTGAGTTTGAATACCCAAAAGGTCCTGGATGGAATGGCTGAACTGGTCGGCTTTGCCGGTGGTGGCAAAGGTCAAATGGGTGGGTGAGGCGGTGTCCAACCTGACCGCATGTTCGTTTGCCAGGTATTCAGTTCGGCGGGCAATGGCGGGCGCTGGATCGATCACTTCCACTGATGGTCCGGCGATCTGCTGGATCAGCGGCATCACGAATGGAAAATGGGTGCATCCGAGCACCAGAGTGTCAGCGCCGGCGGCGACCATGGGATTGATCGCGCTTTCCAGAATGCGGCGCGTTTCAGGGCTGTCCAGCCGGCCGGCTTCGATTTCCTCCACCAGGCCGGGCAGCGTATCAGTCAGGATGTGGACATCCTGGGCGAAGCGCTCCACCAGGGTGGCGTAAAGCCGGCCTTGAAAGGTGGCCGGTGTGGCCAGCACGCCCACCACGCCGTTATGCGTATGCTGGGAGGCGGGTTTGACGGCGGGCTCCATACCGACAAAGAGCGTTTCTGGAAATGCTTCGCGTAATTCTTTCAACGCCGCGGCTGAGGCCGTATTGCAGGCCACCACGATGATGCGCGCGCCTTGATCTTGCAGGAAGCGGGTGATGGCAAATGACAAACCGCGGATCTCTTCAAGCCCACGTTTGCCGTAAGGGACATGCGCCTGGTCGGCAAGATAAAATATCGGCGCTTCGGACATCAGCCGATGGATTTCCCGCAGCACAGACAACCCGCCTACCCCTGAGTCGAAAATGCCGATCAAATTCTTTTTGCCGGACGAATCTTTCATTGCGCTGCCAGGATTATAAATGAAAAGGGTGCAGCCTGGCGTTGGCCGCACCCACATGAACAACAAGGGCGATGAAAAATTACGAGAATTTCTCTTTGAGACGGGCTTTTTTGCCAGTCCTCTCGCGCAGGAAGAAAAGTTTGGCACGGCGGACTTTGCCGTGTCGTTCAACCACCACCTTGTCAATGCGCGGTGAGCGCATCAGGAAGGTGCGTTCCACGCCGACGCCGTTGGCGGCCAGGCGGCGCACGGTGAAGGTTTCGTGTGAACCTTTTTTACGGATGGCGATGAGCGTTCCCTTGAATTCCTGGATGCGTTCGCGGTCGCCTTCCTTGATTTTTACATGCACGCTGACTGAATCACCGGGGAATAATTCCGGGATGTTCGGATTCGCGGGTGCTTCTACAAGTTGTGTTAATTCGTTCATTTCGATCCCTGTTAATAATTTCATTTACGCCATGTGGCGCGAATGGTGATTTTACCATAAAGGCTAATTTTTGGTGGGAATTGAACACATATGACACCAGTTTTGTTGAAATGTATTTAATCCCAATAATTTGGCAAAGGCCTAAATTCTCATGACACTCGAACATGGTGAGGGTGTTCAGGGCTAAAGCCACTCAGAACAACTGAAAAAATAGAGGGAAAATCCTTAGCTTCAATGAAAACATCCACAAAAATATTAGGTGGCCTAAATTTCTCCATTGTCCTGCGTGGACTTCAAAGCCTGAAGCAGGCTGTTGGCCAGGTCTGCGTGAATTCCAGGCACTTCAACCAATTCTTCCACGCTGGCCTTGCGCACGCCATCCAGCGAGCCGAATTTTTTCAGCAGCGCTTTCTTACGCGCCGGGCCGATACCCGGGATCTGGTCCAGGCGGGAGACCAACCGTTCCTTCGCGCGCATCTTGCGGTGGGCGGTGATGGCAAAGCGATGGGCTTCGTCGCGGATGCGCTGCATCAGGTAAAGCCCCTGGGAGCTGCGCGGCAGTTCCACCGGCAGGTCGCGATCGGGCATGAAGATCAATTCATGCTCCTTGGCCAGCCCGACGATGGTGGTTCCTTCAAGGTTGTTGTATTGACTGGCGACTTTGACCGCGCGGCTCAACTGGCCTTTGCCGCCATCCACCACCAATAGGTCAGGCAGGATGGCGAAAGATTCGTCCACTTTTTCACCTACGGCCTGCGTTTCCTGAATGGCGAGCCAGCGTTTGAAGCGGCGGGCAAGGACTTCTTCCATGCTGGCGAAGTCATCCGGCCCGCTGACGGTTTTGATGTTGAACCGGCGGTAGAGCTTTTTGTTGGGCACCCCTTGTTCGAACACCACCATGCTGCCGACCGCGGCGGTGCCGTGGATGTTTGAAATGTCATAGCATTCGATGCGATTGGGCGGTTTCTCCATCCCCAGCGCCTGCTGCAGCTCCGCCAGCGATTGACTTTGCTTGTGGGTGTCGGCTTCCCATTGGGATTTGAGCGCGGTAAGCGTTTCGACCGCATTTTCGGTGGCCATCTTCACCAGGTCGCGGCTGGAACCGCGCCTGGGAATGCGGATCTGCACCTTCTCGCCGCCGCGCTGCTGGTGCAGCCATTGTTGGATGATGACGGCTTCCTCCACCTCGTTGGGCAGCAAGACTTCCCTGGGGATATGGCTAGCCTCTGAGTAGAACTGCTTGATGAATTCCGAAATGACTTCGCTGTCGGCTTCGTCCTCGGTGCCCTCCAGGATGAAGTATTCGCGCCCGATCAGGCGCCCGTTGCGGATGAAGAACACCTGCACGCAGGAATCTCCATTGCTGCGGGCCAGGGCGATCACGTCTGAATCCTCTTCGCGATTGGAGATGATCTTCTGCCTTTCGACCACCTTTTCAATGGCAAAGATCTGGTCGCGCACCACGGCCGCCTGCTCAAAGTCCATCTGGCTGGAAAGCTGGCGCATCTTTTCCTGGAGCCGCGAGAGGATCGGGTCAGTGTGCCCTTCCAGGAACTTGCACAGGTCGTCGATCATCTGGCGGTAATCTTCCTGGTTGATCTTGCCGATGCAGGGGGCGGTGCATAACTTGATGTCGTAATACAGGCAGGCGCGCGGATCCTGCCCGGTGATGACGCGGTCGCAGGAGCGGTATTGAAAGATCTTGCGCAGTAAATCAAGCGTTTGATGGACGGCCCAAACGCTAGTGAAGGGGCCGTAGTAACGCGAGCCGTCCTTTTCATGCTGGCGCGTGACGATCACTTTGGGGAAAGGATCTGCCCACAGCACTTTGATAAAGGGGTAGCGTTTGTCATCCTTCAGCCGCACGTTGTATTGCGGGAGATGTTTCTTGATCAGATTCATCTCCAGGATCAAGGCTTCCAACTCGGACTCCACCACGATGAATTCAATGTCCGCGATCTCATGCACCAACCGGCGCGTCTTGCGGGTCAGCTCGGCGCTGGCATGGAAATAGGAGCGCACCCGCGACCGCAGATTGACCGCCTTGCCGACGTAGATGATGCGGCCTTGCGCGTCCTTCATCAGGTAGCAGCCGGATTTGACAGGGAGATTGTCCAGTATTCCCTGAATGTGCTCAGAGGGAATGGCCATGCGCCAATTTTAACATGGGGCTGTTGAAAAGCGCTTTTTTGGGGATTTATTCAAAATTCTCACGCAACTACTTGAAAAAAAACGGGTTTAGTACTCAAACAGGTCAACCAGTACTTGTTAATTGAATATACAAATGGAAATTATCGAGGTAAGGACGATGAGTACTCAAAATAAGAAGCAACCTCAATCATTGAATACCACCGGCGTGCCGGTCGCTATTGTCGGCATGGCTGGCATTTTTCCCCAGGCGGAGAACCTTGGGCGTTATTGGGCCAATATTATGGGTGAGGTCAACTGCATCAGCGAGGTGCCGGCTTCACGCTGGTCGATCGCCGATTATTACGATCCGGATCCCAACACTGCGGATAAAACTTACAGCAAACACGGTGGTTTTATCCCGGATATTCACTTCGATCCGATGGAGTTCGGCCTGCCGCCGAATTTTCTGGAAGTGACTGATGTGTCCCAGCTGTTGGGGTTGGTGGTGGCGCGCGACGCGCTGTCAGACGCGGGTTACCCGGACAAGGGCAAAGAGATCCTTGACCGAACCGGCGTGATCCTGGGGATGGTGGGTATGTCCTCCAAGGTGATCCAGCCGCTGCTTAACCGGCTGCAGTACCCGGTGTGGGAAAAAGCGCTGCGTTCCAGCTCGGTTCCCGAGCAGGAGATCCCCGAGATTATCGAAAAGATCAAGCTGGCTTATGTCGGCTGGAACGAAAACGCTTTCCCCGGCGCGATCGGCAACGTGGTTGCCGGGCGCATTGCCAATCGCTTTGACCTGGGCGGCACCAACTGCATCGTGGACGCCGCGTGCGGCAGCTCATTGGCCGCCGTGAGCATGGCAGTCGCGGAGCTCTCGCTTGGCCGCGCGGACATGATGATCACCGGCGGCGTGGACACGGATAATTCCGTTCTCACCTTCCTGTGCTTCAGCAAGACACCCGCTTTCTCCAAAGGCGACCGCCTGCGCGCCTTCAGCGCCGAATCTGACGGCATGCTGGCTGGCGAGGGCATCGGCATGCTGGTGCTCAAACGGCTGGCGGACGCTGAAAAAGACGGCGATCGAATCTACGCGGTCATCCGCGGTGTCGGCACGTCCAGTGATGGATATTTCAAGAGCATCTACGCGCCGCGTCCAAGCGGCCAGTCCAAAGCCCTGCGGCGGGCGTATGAAAACGCCGGCTATTCCTGCCAAACGGTGGGCTTGATCGAAGCGCACGGCACCGGCACCAACGCCGGCGACCCGGCAGAATTTGAGGGCTTGCGCGAAGTGTTCAGCGTGGATAATCCGAACAAGCAGACCATTGCCCTGGGCAGCGTGAAATCACAGATCGGACACACCAAAGCCACGGCCGGCGCAGCAAGCTTGATCAAGGCGGCTTTGGCGCTGCACCACCAGACACTGCCAGCCACCATCAATGTCTCCAAACCTAATCCAACAATGGCGGTTGAAGAAACACCGTTTTATCTCAACACACACACCCGCCCGTGGTTCGCCCGGAATGACGGCGCGCCGCGGCGCGCCGGGGTGAGTTCGTTTGGCTTTGGCGGTACCAATTTCCACATTGCCGTGGAAGAGTACGCCAGTGCCAGAAAGGATTTTGTCCGCATTCATCCCACACCCTATACCGTATTGCTTTCAGCCGATACCCCGCAGTCATTACTGGATGTTTGCCGTACAAATGCCGCTGATCTGTCAGGCGAACAAGCAGAAGCAGTGTTGAACCGTCTGGATGAAGCATCTTCGAATGCGGTAATCCCGGCTGGGCACGCCCGTGTTGGGTTTGTGGCCATCTCTGTTGAAGATGCCCGTGAAAAGATGGCAGAAGCTATGAAACTGCTGGATGCGAACGCCGGACAGGCGAGCTGGTCAAACCCCAAAGGTATCTTCTTCCGTTCTTCGGGGGTTGAGGCAAAAGGTAAAACAGTCGCGCTTTTCCCGGGACAGGGATCGCAGTATGTCAATATGGGATTGGAATTGGCTGTCAACTTTCCACTCTTCCGCGAGGCGTTTGAGCAGGCGGACACACAGGTAATGAATAGTCGAAGTCAACCGCTCACCAATGTGGTTTATCCCATTCCCGTGTTTTCAGATGAAGACCGTAAGGCGCAGCAGGAATCGTTGACCGCTACCGAAAATGCCCAACCGGCGATCGGCGCGTTCAGCATGGCACTGTATCGCATGCTGTCAGAAGCAGGATTTCAAGCTGATTATTTTGCCGGACACAGTTTTGGCGAATTGACCGCGTTGTGGGCGGGCGGAGCGCTGGAGGATGAGGCGTTTTTGCGCCTGGCCGCGGCACGAGGGCAGGCCATGAGCGCGCCTGTTGAATCAGGCAAGGATACCGGCAGCATGGCGGCTGTGAAGGGTGATCTCGCCACGATCAGCGAATTAATCAAGGACCACGCAGAGGTGAAGATCGCCAATTTCAACTCACCCTCACAGGTGGTAATCGCCGGCTCAACGCAGGGGATCAAAACGGTTCAGTCGGTTTTGGAAGAAGCGGGCATGTCTGTCTACCCATTAAACGTTTCAGCCGCGTTCCATACCCAATTTGTCGGGCATGCTAAAAAACCATTTTCCGAAGCCATCCGGAAGGAAAAATTCCGAAAACCACAAGGAAAAATATTCAGCAATTCCACCGCCCAGACCTATCCGGCTGACCCCGAAGCCGCCACGGAGCTGCTATCTGAGCATATCCTTAATTCGGTCAGGTTCCAGGAAGAGATCGAAAATATTTACCAGGAAGGGGGCCGCGTTTTTGTTGAGATCGGCCCCAAGAATATACTCAGCAATCTGGTCAAGGATATTTTAGGCAGCAAGCCGCATGAGGTTGTCACGTTTAATCCAAACATCAAGGGTGACAGCGATATCCAGTTCCGCCAAGCCGTTCTGCAGCTCAGGGTGCTGGGTTTTGCCTTGGGCAACTCAGACCCTCATAAAACGCACCGCTCAACCATTAAACCTGCGCCCAGCAAGGTGGCGGTGAAATTGAATGGCGGACTTTATACAAGCGAAGCGACCAAGCAAAAATACGAAAAAGCGCTGATGAGAACCACCCCAAAGCATAGCGCGCCGGGTATTTCTGCCCAATCTCCAATCGAAACGCCAACTTCAAAGGTAGAGAAATTCGAAGTGATTGAACAACCGTCCACCCCTGGCCCATCTCAAACCAACGAAGAGGTCACCCCTATGGCACACATCAACGAGATCGAAGCCCTGATTCAGAGACTGCAAGCGCATCAATCTGAATTGTTGAAAACACACGAACAGTACCTGCAAAATGATAATTCGGCCAAGAAACTGCTTCAGCAGGTCACCAGCACGGAGCTCGCCATGCTGGCCGGAGAAAACGGCAAATCCGCGGATGAACGCGCATTGAGCGCGGCTGAAAAGCGCGCTGAGTATATTGCCAGCCAGCATGAAGCCACCAGCAGCGCGCATCAAGCTTACATCCAGTCTCAAACCGAATTCACCCGCCAATACGCGGATCTTGTCCGCGGTTTGTTGGGAGGTATGCCACCAGTCAAGCGAGAGGTGACTCCAACCCCAAAAATCGTTGTAGAACAACCAGCGCAAACAGCGTATGTTGAAAACCCTATACAGGAGATCACCCCGCCAGCGGCAACTTTGGAAGCACACGCCGAGCCGATTGATAAAGCCCAGCCGGGCATCGCCGCGGGCGAACTGGAAGCATCTTTCCTGGCCATCGTCAGCGAAAAAACCGGTTATCCGGTGGACATGCTGGAACTGGGGATGGATATGGAAGCTGACCTGGGCATCGATTCCATCAAGCGTGTGGAGATCCTTGGCGCGATGCAGGAAAAGTATCCCGAGCTCCCTTCCATTGAAGCGGAAGCACTGGTCGAGCTGCGTACACTGGCGCAGGTGATCGGCGCGTTCAAACCGGCTGAGCGGGTATCCGCGGTCAGCGGGAAAACTGCCGCTGATAAACCGCTGGTGAAAATGGAACCAATGACTGCAAGCACTGCAGCCGCAGTGAACGATAACGAGATACAGTCTGCGTTTCTTGAAATCGTCAGCGAAAAGACCGGCTATCCGGTGGATATGCTGGAACTGGGAATGGACATGGAAGCCGACCTGGGCATCGACTCGATCAAGCGCGTGGAGATTCTTGGGGCGGTACAGGAGAGATATCCGCAGCTGCCAACCATCGGAGCAGAGGAACTAGTCGAGCTGCGCACCCTCGCGCAGGTGATCGGCGCATTCAAGCCGGAGCAATCCACACCAAGCGTAAACCAATCCATCCCGGATTCGACACCTGCTCAACCGAAGATTGAAAAAATTGTGGAATCCACGGCAGTGCCAGCCGACGAGGTCAAATCCGCGTTTCTGGAGATCGTCAGCGAGAAAACCGGTTACCCCACCGACATGCTGGAACTTTCGATGGACATGGAAGCCGACCTGGGCATCGACTCGATCAAACGGGTTGAGATCCTGGGGGCAGTGCAAGAAAAATATCCTGAACTGCCATCCATCAGCGCTGAAGAAATGGTGGAACTGCGCACTCTGGGTCAGATCATTGAGAAATTCAGCGCCGGCGGACAAACGCAGGCGAGCACGGATAAGGCCCCGGCTATTATGGCACAGGAAAAGCTTGCGACCATCGCGGTGATGCCGGCCGCCATTAAGCAGCTGCCCCGTCCAGACCTGGTGGAGGTCAAATATCCGCAGGGAAGCACGGTGCTGATCACTGCTGAAGACGCAGACAAAGCCGGGCATGTCGCCGGGAGTTTTGCCGAAAAAGGCCTGAAGGTTGGACTGATCCATCTGAATGGCAAGGGCTATGAGAAAGACAAGACCGCACAACCAGATGTCGATCATTACACGCTGGAAAATTCCAGCGATGAGGAAGTCGCAGCCATGATGCAGCGCGTAGCCGCCGACCACGCGCAGGTTGTCGCGTTCCTGCACATCGAACCTGCCCGCAAGGGGGATCATACGGAAGCAATCCATATCTCCCAAGAAGGCGAGCGCTCGCTGAAATCGGTTTTCCTGATCGCCCGCCACTTGAAGTCCCCGCTTTCGGATGCGGCGGCTCACACACGCCCCGCGTTCTTAACGGTGACGCAGATGGACGGCCAGTTTGGGTTGAATGGCTACAAAACCTCCGATCCGCTGCCCGGCGGTTTTGCCGGACTGACAAAATCACTGCGGCAGGAATGGCCGCAGGTGTTCTGCCGCGCGCTTGATTTTCATCCGGAAATGGATGCGCAGGACGTGGCTGAGAAGATCCAGGATGAACTATTGGATGCCGACCTGCGGCTGAGCGAAGTCGGCTACACATCCGAAGGGCGGTTTACTGTGGTGCTGCGTGAGGAGTTGGCGCTCAATGAATAACCTTCAAAAAACGCCACTATTGGATAAGAATTCCGTGGTGCTCATCACCGGTGGAGCCAAGGGCATCACCGCCCGCTGCGCCATCCGGCTGGCTGAAGAGGCCGGCTGCAAATTCATCCTGGCTGGCCGATCCGCGCTGCTGCCAGCTGAACCCGGCTGGGCGGATGGCGCGCGCAACCCGGATGACCTGCAGAAAGCGGCGCTCGCGCATTTCAAAGCCCAAGGCGAAAAAGTCTCCCCGAAAGAGCTTCAGCGGGCGATTGGACAGGTTGTTTCTGCGCGTGAGATCAACGTGACCCTGGATGCCATTCGATCGTTAGGCGGTGAAGCGATTTATATCGCCGCGGACGTGACCGATCAGAAATCATTTTCAGAAAAAGTGAGAAAAGCCGAAGATCAGCTTGGGCAGGTTTCAGGCGTGATCCATGGCGCGGGCAATTTGGCCGACAAAAAAATCGAAAACAAAACCGGCAGCGATTTCGACCTGGTGGTGAATACCAAGGTCAGGGGGCTAAACTCGGTGCTGAAGAGCGTCGATCTTCAGAAATTGAAATTCATGGTCTTGTTTTCCTCTGTGGCGGGATTCTTCGGCAACGCGGGGCAGGCAGATTACGCGCTGGCCAATGAGGTGCTGAATAAATCCGCCCATATCTTGCGCAAATCCCTGCCGGACTGCCGGGTGATCGCGTTCAATTGGGGTCCGTGGGATTCGGGTATGGTCTCGCCACAGTTGAAAAAATATTTCGCAACCCGCGGCATCCCGCTCATCAATACCGACCAAGGGGTTGAAACGCTAGTTTCTGCGATCACAGCCAATGAGCCGCCGGCGGCGCAGGTGGTGGTGGGCAGCCCAATCTTTGGCGAGCATGAGGTCAATATCAACAACGGGCGACCGGTCACGATCCACAGACGCATCACGCTCGAGGATAATCCCTTTGCCCATGACCACAAGATCGGCCCCAACCCGGTGCTGCCGGCAACTTGCGCCTCAGGCTGGCTGATCAGCGCTTGCGAAGCGTCTTATCCTGGCTGGCATTTTTCGCGATTGTTGGATTTCAAAGTCCTCAAGGGTGTTACGTTTGACGGGAAGATTCAAGAATATGAAATAACGCTGGAAAAACAAGAGACAAACACTGGCGAAAAGGTAATTGAAGCGGTTGTCACCAGCGCCTCTGACCAAGGGCGGCGAATTTTCCATTACAGCGGCACGGTGATCCTTTCACGCGAACTGCCGCCCGCGCCTGCCCATCCATCTCTGGGATTTGGCAACCTCCCAACGCTTAAAGGACGTGACTTCTATGAGGACGGGACGCTTTTTCACGGTCCGCTCTTCAGAGGGATTCAGGAGGTTGCCTTTGACCAGCGCGAGAAAGTGATCACCAAGATCAACCTGCCATTAATGAATGACCGCACCCAAGGGCAGTTCCCTGTGGGTTCAACCAATCCCTTCATCAACGATGCGATCGTTCAAAGTCTGCTGATCTGGAGCCAGGAAAATTACGCGGCGCCATGCCTACCGTCGCGCCTTAAGGAATGGGTGCAGTACCGGCCGATACCCTTTGACGTGCCGATCTGGGCTGTGCTGACCGTCACCTACCACAGCGAGCACGCGGTGGCTGGCGATATCCTGGTGATCGGCGAAGACGGCCGGGAATATTTCCATTACGTTGGGCTGGAAGGCACCATCAGCCAGCAGCTCAACCGGTACATTGGCAGAAAAACGAAGGCCTTGAAAGAAGGATAAGCATGACGCTGGAAAAGATCGGCCTGGAATTTCAATGTCTTTCCACCCCGCTGCTACAGCAGGGATTGTATTTGCTGCCGGTTGGTTTTGAGACGTTGGATGAGGGGCGAAAGAACCTTGAATCTCTCATGCGCTCCCTTGCCGGGAGCAATTCATTGGAAGATATCTGCGCGCAAGCGGTAAAGCAGGAGAACGGGAGTTCCAAATTCGCCGCGGTCCTGATGGGCGCGAACGCGGATGAATTCACCGAAGAAGCCGGCCGGGCATTTGAGGGGATAACGAACGCCATGGAGAATGGAAAAGATTGGCAGACCCCCAACGGCAGCTTTTTCTCACCCGATCCGCTTGGCCCGAAAGAGAAAATCGCTTTCGTTTATCCCGGTGCGTTCGGCACCTATGTGGGCATGGGCCGGGGCATCTTCAATCTTTTTCCAGGGTTGACCCAGGCGATGGAGTTACTCACCGATGACACGGAACGCGCCATCAACGCGGAAATCATCTTTCCGAAGACAAATGATGGAAAAGAAATCCAGACACTACAGGCAAAACTGGACCGCTCCCCAACCATGATGATCTCCAGCGGGATATGTTTTTCTTACCTCTATACAGTGATCCTGGGCGAATACTTTGCTTTACGTCCAGCTGCGGCTTTAGGCTACAGCCTGGGCGAAAATAGCATGATGTTCGCCGCGGGCATTTGGTCGCAGGCGGATGCCATGCGCACCTCACTGGAAACCTCACCGATCTTTCATGAGCGCGTGTCTGGCAGACAAACCGCCATTCGTGAGTACTGGGGAATTGATGATGGAAATAACGGCGAATCCATTTGGTCCAATTACGTACTGATGGCGCCATACGAGAAAGTGATGGAAGTCATTCAGCCGGGCGAGCGAGCGTATGTCACGCACATCAACACCCCGCGCCAGGTGGTGATCGGCGGGGACGACGCCGCCTGCCAGCGTGTGGCGGACGCGCTCAAGTGCATGCATTTGAAGGCGCCGTACAACCATGCCATCCACTGTCCGCCAGTGGCATCAGAATTTGAGCATTTTGTCCACCTGCACCATTGGCCGGTCGAATGCGAACCGGGCATCCCGGTGTACTCCGCCGCGGATTACCAACCGCTGAAGATGGAGTCCCGCGCCATCGCCGATAGTTTCGCCCGCATGTTGACCCAACCCATCGATTTTCCCCGACTGGTTAATCGTGCCTATGAGGACGGCGCGCGCATTTTTATTGAACTGGGCGCAGGCAGCAACTGTTCCAAATGGATGGACGCCATCCTGAAGGACCAACGGCATTTATCGGCCTCCATCAACCAGGTCAACGTGGACGACCACATCTCCATTTTGAAACTATTGGCGAAATTGATCAGCCACCGGGTGTCTTTGGATCTGTCTTCATTGGTGGCGGCATAAGACGCTTGACAAGCTATGAATGAAATGACCAACCAAACTCAATATCCTGTCTCAATTGATCGACATACTTCTCGGTTACTGACCATCCTGGATGGTGTAATCGAGCGCTCCACTGGGGTTCATCAAACGCTATTGGAGAACCAGGCAGCGGCGTTGCAGGCGTTCAATGCCTTATCTGCCGCGGTGCCGGACAAAGAACCTGCCAAGGTTGTCTTTTCGCGCCAGGCGCTGGAAGAATTCGCAGCCGGGTCAATCGCCCGCTGTTTCGGTCCGGATTACGCTGTGCTGGATACGCGGCCTGCGCCGCGCATTCCCAACGGACGCCTGCTGCTGATTGACCGGGTGACCGAAATATCCGGTTCCCGGATGCAGATCCAGCCGCCGGCCGGCATTGTCACAGAGGTGGACGTGCCCCTGGATGCCTGGTATCTGGAAGGGAATCCATATTCCGGGCTGCCATTGTCCATTCTGATGGAAATGGCACTGCAGCCCTGCGGCATCCTTTCTGCCTATTTGGGCACCTCGCTGGTCATCCCGCCTGAAAACCATCAATTCCGCAACCTGGATGGCTGGATCCGCACGCACGAGATGCCTGATCTGCCTGGGAAAACCATCACCAATCAAGCGCAGTTGATCAAATCGGTCGCCAGCGGGGGACTCTATCTTCAAACTTACCGTTTTTCTCTTTCCACGGATCAGCGGATTTTCCTTGAAGGCGAATCATCGTTTGGCTATTTCACGCCAGAGGTGATGGGCAGTCAAAATGGTCTGGATCAGGGTGTCAGATTGCCTGGTTTGATCGCGTCAAAGGATTTTCCACGCAGCTATTTGCTTGTCGAGGGTGTTTCGCGACAAGGCAAGCGCTTGCTGGATCTTTCCGACCGCACCTGGGTCAACCCGTCGGGCGGAAAGTTCGGTATGGGCGTCGCGGTAGGGGAGCGTGCGGTGGGTCAAGATGACTGGTTCTTTGCCAACCATTTTCATGGGGACCCGGTCATGCCGGGATCGCTGGGCGTGGAAGCCATAGTTCGTGGCTTGTCTACACTGGCGAAAGAGCGCACGGGAAAGAATGGAAAAACGCGACTTGCGCTCGACTTTCCTGCCGACCACCCGCTGCGCTGGAAGTACCGTGGGCAGGTGCTGCCATCCAATCGGCAAACAGTTTTTGAAACACACATTTGCCAGATTGATCCCGGTGCGGGCGAAACCAGGGTCAGCGCTCAGGCTGACTTTTGGGTGGACGGGCTGAGAATTTACACGCTTGAGAATTTATCCCTGGTGTTGAAAGAAGGTTAGTTAAGATGAGTGAAAAATTGATGACAACATCCCTGGTTTGGCACGGCGCTGAGAGCCATTTCGCCCCGAGCGCAGCCGGGATCAGGCAATGTTTGTTGGCGTTCGACCAGCCTGTTTTTGCGGTGGTTGAAAAAGGAATGACCCGTTTTGCCAACAGCGGTGAATTGGCATCCCCCAATGGCAAACCTGCCAATGTGGCTGGCTGGCTGCCGCCGCTGCCGCTGACCGCCCTGGGGGATCCGGGATTCTGCTCAACTTATGGTGTGAAATCAGCCTATTACGCGGGAGGTATGGCGAATGCCATTGCATCAGAAGAGATGGTCATCGCGCTGGCTAAAGAAGGCCTATTGGGCTCTTTTGGCAGCGGAGGACTTTCGCCTGAGCGGCTAACCAAAGCCGTGGAAACCATTCAGGCTGCGCTGCCTGATGGTCCATATATGTTTAACCTGCTGCACAATCCTTTCGAACCAGAGATGGAGCAGCGCGCGGTGGATATCTTTCTTCAATATGGGGTGCGTGCTGTGGAAGCGGCGGCTTATCTGCGCCTCACGCCCGCACTGGTTCAATACCGGGCCAGCAGTTTGTCGCGCAGACCGTCCGGTGAAATTCACATCGCCAATCATGTAATCGCCAAGATCTCCCGCCGCGAGGTTGCCCTGCTGTTTCTCAACCCCGCGCCGCAAAAGATGCTGAATGAATTGGCCGGCGCTGGGAAGATCACAGCCGAACAGGCGGAATTGGCCGCGCAGGTGCCCATGGCGGATGACATCACGGCTGAAGCGGATTCCGGCGGGCACACAGACAACCAACCTTTGGTGTCGTTGCTGCCGAGCATCATCGCGCTGCGCGACCGCACACAGCGCGAGAATCAATTTGCCGTGCCCGTGCGCATCGGCGCGGGCGGCGGCATCAGCACGCCCGAATCGGCACTGGGCGGGTTCATGATGGGCGCCGCCTATGTGGTCACCGGTTCGGTCAACCAGGCCTGTGTCGAATCCGGCGCGAGCGAATATACCCGCAAGATATTGGCCGACGCGGACATGGCGGATGTGAGCATGGCGCCGTCCGCGGACATGTTTGAAATGGGCGCGCGCGTTCAAGTGCTGAAAAAAGGCACGCTGTTTCCCATGCGCGCGCAGAAGCTGTTTGACATATACAACGCATACAACGCGATGGAAGAGATCCCCGCGGCAGTCAGGCAGGAGCTGGAAACCAAAATCTTCAAGCGGCCGATGGAGCAGATTTGGCAGGATACACGTTCTTTCTTCGAACAGCGCAGCCCCGACATGATCGCCAAAGCCGAGGCCAGCCCCAAAAAGAAAATGGCGCTGGTGTTCCGCTGGTATTTGGGACTTGCCTCACGCTGGTCGCGCGATGGGGTGGAGGACCGGCGCATGGATTATCAGATCTGGTGCGGGCCGGCCATGGGCGCCTTTAATGAATGGGCGCGCGGGACATACCTGGAGGATTACCGCAACCGACATGTGTCTGACGTCGCCATGCATCTGCTGAAAGGCTGTGCCTATGCTTACCGGGTGCAGGCGCTGAAGCTTCAGGGTGTTCAGATCCCGGCAGAAATTGAAAGCTACAGGCCGGAGGGTTAGCGGTTGGTTGAGATGCAAAAAGCAGCCTCGATGGACAATCAACTTTTCCAGTGGCAAATGCCTCCGGAACATCCGGCGATCTCCACCGGGGAGATTCATCTCTGGCGTGTGAACCTGGAGATGATGCGGAAATTGCCTGGTAGTGCATTGTTGCTTTCTCAGTCAGAAAAAGAAAGATACCGTCGTTTAGTGTCGCCGCGGAAACGGGATGATTTCTGCGCGGCGCGCGCAGCGCTGCGGATGATTCTCGGTGGTTATCTCCAACTGCTGCCCAGAGCGCTTGGATTTGGGTACTCTGCTTCGCGCAAGCCTTATCTGGTTAATCCTTCTTTCGGGCAGGATCTGTGCTTCAACCTTTCCCATTCCGGTAAATGGATGCTCCTGGGTGTTTGTTTGGATGCTGAACTGGGCGTTGACATCGAGGAGGTCCGCATGGTCAACCAATCCTGGGCGCTTTCACATTTGTTTTCAGAAGAAGAACGCGAATTGATCAACAATCTGGAAATCACTGAAAGAGCAAATGGCTTTACACGCCTGTGGACGAAAAAAGAGGCAGCTGCCAAAGCGGATGGCACTGGATTGGCTCGTTATGCTTCGCAGTTGCGTGCAACCAGCCCATCCGGGATAAAGGCCGAGACGCAGAGAGTCACAAGAGAAAATGGTTTATGGGTTATGAGCTTTGAACCCACGCCGGGGTTTTTTGCAGCGGCCGCTGTGAACATGGAAGAAGCTCCACGAGTCAAGTTCTATGAGTTCAACCCGAATTTCTGAAAGGTAAAAAAAAGAAATGCAACCTTTACCCACTTGAATGGGTTAAAGATTGATACACAACAAATAAAGGCCTATGACTGAAAACACCAATCATTCAACGAGTGAACGTCTGAACAACCTGCGGCAAACCGCGCTGATGGGCGGCGGTGAGAGCCGTCTGCAGGCGCAGCGCGAGAAAGGCAAGCTGACCGCGCGCGAGCGCATCGAAAAGCTGCTTGACCCTGATTCATTCAATGAAGTGGACATGTTCCGCGCCAACCGTGCGGCGCGCCCCGGAGAAGATTCGTCTCATGCCATGACGGACGGTGTGGTGACCGGCTGGGGGCGCATCGAAGGGCGGCTGGTTTACCTCTACTCGCAGGATTTTTCCGTGATGGGCGGTTCGCTGGGGGAAGAGCATGGGCTCAAGATCGCCAAGATCATGGACATGGCCATGGAATCCGGCGCGCCGTTGATCGGGTTGAACGATTCGGGCGGCGCACGAATTCAGGAAGGCGTCAATTCATTGGCCGCCTGCGGTGAGATCTTCATGCGCAACACGCGCGCCTCGGGCATCATCCCGCAGATCACAGCCATACTCGGCCCATGCGCCGGCGCGGCAGTCTATTCGCCTGCGCTGACCGATTTCATTTTTATGGTCAAGCGTACAGCCAACATGTTCATCACCGGGCCGGACGTAGTGCGCGCGGTAACCCACGAAGATGTGGATTTCGATACGCTTGGCGGCGCGGGTGTTCATTTAGCCAAGAGCGGCGTGGCGCATTTCACTGATGATGATGAAGCAGGGCTGCTCGACAAGATCCGCTGGCTGCTGGCTTACCTGCCGTCCAACAACCTGACCCCTCCGCCCTACCTTGAACCTGTGGATGATCCGAGGCGTTCCTGCGAAACGCTCGCGGACCTTGTTCCGGTGGATCCGCAGAAACCTTATGATGTCCGCGAGGTGCTGCATGAGCTGGCAGACGATGGCGACTTCATGGAAGTTCAGGAAGATTACGCCCAGAATTTAGTGATCGGTTTGATGCGATTGAATGGCTTTCCGGTGGGTGTTGTGGCCAATCAACCCATGGTGCTGGCTGGCGTCTTGGATATCAACTCGTCCGATAAAGGCGCGCGCTTCATCCGGTTCTGCGACGCATTCCATATCCCGCTGGTCACGCTGGTGGATACGCCCGGATTCCTGCCCGGGGTGGATCAGGAACACAACGGCGTCATTCGCCATGGAGCGAAGATGATCTTCGCATATGCTGAAGCCACCGTGCCCAAGGTGTCCGTGATTCTGCGCAAAGCCTATGGCGGCGCTTATATCGTGATGAGTTCCAAGCACCTGGGGGGTGATCTTAATTTCGCCTGGCCGGGAACCGAGGTGGCGGTGATGGGGCCGGAAGGCGCGGTGAACATCATCTACCGGCGCGAAATCGCCGAAGCGGATGACGCGGACAAAGCGCGCGCAGAGCTGGCTGCCCGCTATCGTGAAGAGACAGCCAATCCCTATATTGCCGCAGCGCGTGGATATTTGGATGATGTCATCCAACCCTCGGAAACACGCCGTAAATTGATTGAAGCGCTGGAGGCGCTGCGCGACAAGCGCAAACCCACGCCACCGCGCAAGCATGGGAACATACCATTATAGAAAGGACAACCATGAAGATACTCATTGCCAACCGTGGAGAGATCGCTGTGCGCATTATCCGCGCCTGCCGCGACCTGGGTTATGCCAGCGTGGCCATCTATTCCGACCGCGACCGTGAAGCGCTGCATACACGCTACGCGGATGAAGCGGTCTATGTCGGCCCAACCCCTGCCGCTCAGTCCTATCTCAATATTGATGCCGTGATGGCTGCCGCACGGAAAACCGGGGCTGACGCCATTCACCCAGGCTATGGGTTCCTGTCGGAAAACGCGCAGTTCGCAGAGAGAGTGGAACAGGCCGGGATCATTTTCATCGGACCTGATCCGAAGGCCATATCATTAACCGGCGATAAACTGGCTGCCCGACGCATTGCCGCGGATGCCGGCGTTCCGGTGCTGCCGGGCTGTGAATTTAGACTGACTGATACCCAAATTCCCGAGTCAATTAGGCGTGAGATTGGTTATCCGGTGTTGGTCAAAGCTGTTTCCGGCGGCGGCGGGCGTGGCATCCGTCTGGCGCGTAGCGATGAGGAACTGGCGCAGACGGTCAAAGCTGCCAGCCAGGAAGCCAAGCTGGCATTCGGCGATGACCAGGTGTATATCGAGAAGTTCATCCGCCCGGCGCGGCACATTGAGGTGCAGATCCTGGGCGATGGGCAGGGGAATGTGTTGGTGATCGGCGAACGGGAATGCTCCATTCAAAGACGCCATCAAAAAATCATCGAGGAATCACCCGCGCCTGGGCTGGACAAGCAGGTGCGAGCGCGGCTTTATGAATCCGCCCGGCAGGTTGCACTGGCGCTCAATTACCGCAGCCTGGGAACAGTGGAATTCCTCCTGGATTCTGACCAGAACTTTTACTTTATTGAGGTGAATCCGCGCATCCAGGTGGAGCACCCGGTGACTGAAATGGTGACCGGCATCGACCTGGTGAACGCGCAGATCCTGCTGGCAGCCAGCGGGTGTCTGACCCTGCAGCAGGAGCAGGTGAAAATGCGCGGCACAGCCATTGAGGCGCGTATCATTGCCGAAGACCCCGACCAGTCCTTCATGCCCACTTCGGGCCAGGTCGGCTATCTGCGCATCCCCAGCGGGTCGGGCATTCGTGTGGACTCTGCTCTCTACCAGGGCATGTGGATCTCCACAGATTATGATTCGCTCATCGCCAAGCTGATCGTGTGGGGCGAGGACCGCGCCACTGCCATCCGCCGCATGATTGGCGCGCTGGATGATTTCAACATCGCCGGGCTGACCACCGATCTCGGTTATCTGCGTGATATCGTGCGCAGCGAGGAGTACCTTTCCGGGCAGGTGGACACGATGTATTTGGAATCATTCCACTCAATCGAGCCGGTGGACGCGGAGAAGCTGGCGCGTGAAGCCGCCCTGGCTGCCGCGTTCTACATCCATAAGCGGATCAAGCAAAAAGTGACTCAGGTCAATGCCGACGTTAACCACTGGCGGACCGCGGCCTGGCGTGAGCAAATGGTTGGATTCTTTTGACCATGGAGAAATACCGCGTTCAAATCGAAGGAAATGAATACCTGGTTGAGATCGAGGGCGACCGGGTGTGGTTCGACGGCAAGGAAGTTTATGCAGGCATTCACTTCCTGAATAACGACGGCTTGTTCATGATCGAGCGTGATGAGGGCAAACGCGAGTTCCACATCAAGCCGCGCGAGGAGGATGTCTACCAGGTCACCACCCGCGGGCTGCAGACGGATGTGGTGGTGGAGCCGGAAAAGCAGCGCCGCAGGAAAACCGAGCAGAAAAAGGATACAGGTTTGATCAGCGCGCCCATCCCGGGTGTGGTGATGGATATAAAAACCGCTGAGGGGGATCAGGTGGATGCCAATCAGGTGCTGGTGGTGCTGGAATCGATGAAGATGCTGATGGAATTCCGCGCGCCTTTTGCCGGGCAGGTGGATAAGATCTATGTCACTCGTGGGCAAAGCGTGGAAAAAGGGAGTGATATGGTCCGACTGCGGGAAGACGCGGGGTCACAACCTGTGAAATAAGTTAAATCACTTTCCGCAGGGGAGTGATAAAATCCGCCCATCATGAAAATCTACTTCTCATGCTCCATTACTGGCGGCCGGCAAGACCAGGCGATTTATGCTGAAATTGTGGAACACTTGCTGGCTCAGGGATATGAGGTGCCGACGGCGCATCTTTCAAGCGCGGGAATTCTGGATGAAGAATCCGTGATCCAGACTGAGGAGGTCTATCGGCGCGACACCCGCTGGGTGGAGGAGTGCGACGCGCTGATTGCCGAGGTCAGCACACCTTCACATGGGGTTGGTTATGAGATTGCGTTGGCATTGATCCTGGGTAAACCTGTGCTGTGCTGCTATCAACGCGGCCGAAAAGTATCCAAAATGATCCTGGGGAACACTCAGGAAAAACTTCGGCTCAAGGAATACGGCGATTCCAGAGACCTTGTTTTTTCCATCAATGCGTTCTTGGCTGATTATCTGAATCCACGATAAATGTCATAATCTCATTATGACATCCAATCTAACTAAAAAAGGAAAAGCCGATTATCATAGAATCGGTGACAAATGGGTTTTGCAAAACACTCATCATTGTCTCCTCCTTTGGCGAGCACCCGCTGGTAAATTCCTCAACTCCAGCGGGAGCTTAATTTAACCTCAAGTAAGAATTCTATTAAACCCGGAAAATTAACCTTGCGGTCTGTTT
>CAYPAG010000003.1:0-3805 GCA_964408645.1 uncultured Pelolinea sp.
GGCCATCGGGACTGCATGTCCAGGCAATTTTTACCAAGGAGTCCCCGGTTTGAATTACCTGGGTGTATGAAGAGGATGTCACATCTTCGTAGTGAATGCTGAAGGGATCCTCATTGGCTTCAGTTTTGGTGATGTAATTCCATACTTTTCCCGAGGTTACCGGATAATAAGGATTGAAGCAATCCCCGATATTGGCTGCTTCAGGAACCTGCGTATTTTCAGGCGCGGCAGCGTCTGTTGTGCTTAAGGGAGCTGAACTTGGTTTAGGCGCGCACGCAGAGATTGTTAGAAGTATCACAGCCGACAGAACACTTGTAAAAACAAAATTTTTGTTTTTCATAATTCTCCTTAATAAACACCAATATAATAATAGGTGAATACAGGGGCTTTTCAGATTAATGAATTATTAATCCGTTTTTCTCCTCAAAGAGCAAATTGAGAAGCGTGTTATATTTGGGCAATTCATTTCAGGAATAGGTAAAGATGGAAAACGGATCATTTCACTTTTTTCCCGATAAATTCGTGCTGCGAGTGCGGAACCGGGTCTGCAATTCCTCAGAGGAATTGTTAAACAGCGAGCCTTTCGAGGCGTTTTTTCACGCCTATCTGGGCAGCCTGAAGCGTCATGATTCGATCCTCTTAAAAGTGTTCCCGAAAGTGGAATTCGATGAGGACGATATTTGCCGTTTGAAAGAAACGCTTTATTATCTGAATTCTCTGCCTGCTGACAAAGTGATGAAACTGGTTGAGGGTTCGGAAGCGTTTTTCGGGGATCCGCTGTTGTTGGATGAATTTGTCGAACAATTCTACAATTACTGGCGCCGATTCCATCGTTTGGTGATCTGCGATTCCGTTTTTGATAGGCTGGACCGAAAACCATACCGCACCTTTAATGACATGGTGGAAAGCCTGATGCACCTGGTGCGCAGCACATACCGCAATATTCGCGAAAACATCACCGGCAACCACCCCAAGATCTACCGCCAGGTGAGCGCAGGCGCTGAGGTTGGCGCGATCACGCTGCCGAAAAAGCTAAAGCTGCCGGATGGCGCGTATGACGCCTTGAAAGATGTTTTCGTCATCAGCCAGGTGCTGATCTACCCGCCCATGATCTTCAACACGCCCATGAATAAACGGACGGGCATGTTTGAGGCGGTCGAGAAAAATCCGCTTGAGGGTCTGAAACTGAATCCCAAGGAATGGCTTTGTTACCCCGCACGGGTTGGACCTCTGCTCGTTCTGGTCTATTTCCCATTGAGTTTCTTTGAGCTTGGTTTTTCGCTTTCCAACTTGTTTGAGCTTGCCGACGAAAATGATCTCAAACGCAAACCTGACGCGGTGTATGTCTACGGCATGCCGCCTGAGATCGCGCCGTCAATCAATGGCAATGAGACAGTCTTCTTTGAAGACAAGAAGAATGATATTTTTATTGCCTCAGTTCCGTTGAAAAACGAATTTGCCTATTTTGGCTATCTAAAAAAGATGGTCTTAACGCTTCACAACATCATCCGCATGAAAAATGGATTTCTGCCGTTCCATGGCGCGATGGTGCAGATCACGCTGCGCGGGAAGAAACCGTTTTCCACTGTAATCCTTGGCGATACAGGCGCGGGAAAATCGGAATCACTGGAAGCACTGCGCTCCATCGCCAGTGATGAGATCAAGGATTTAACCGTCATCGCAGATGACATGGGTTCGTTTAGCCTGGAAGGCAAGGACCGCGTTATTGGCTATGGAACCGAAATGGGCGCATTTGTGCGGCTGGATGACCTTCAGTCAGGGTACGCACTTGGACAGATCGACCGCACCATCATCATGAATCCAGATCAAGTGAACGCGCGTGTGGTGATGCCGGTTACCCGTTATGAATATGTCATGCAGGGAACACCGGTGGATTGCCTGCTTTATGCCAATAACTATGAGGAAGTGGACGAGACGCACCCGGTGATCGAGCGATTCGATCATGTGGATGAAGCGTTGGATGTTTTCAGACGCGGCGCGGTGATGAGCAAGGGAACCACCACATCCAAGGGCTTGGTGCAGACATATTTCGCCAATATTTTCGGCCCTGAACAGTTCAAGGATATGCATGAAGAGCTGGCAGGCAAATATTTTAAAGAGATGTTTAATCAGAATATTTACGTCGGGCAGATGCGCACCATGTTGGGTATTCCAGGCCAGGAAATGAGCGGCCCGCATCTCTCCGCTGAAGCATTGCTCGATTTGATCAGAAAACAGGCGGAAGACGCTTAGAAGATGGCCGGAAGAAATTCCGGCTTTTTCATAAATTCTGCCTTTCAGGCAATGGTTTCTGTATTCAGGCATTTATCCTGAAAATGTCTATTCCTTCTATATAATTATTGTATGAAGACCGAGTTTTTCCATTTTTATGCCGAAATCAATCAGCCGCGCCAGAGAGAAAAAGAATGTTCTGAGCTTCATTTTACAATTTTCTAATGGTAAGACACACAATTTGTGTTTAAATAGCTATAAATGACAATAAAACGAGTTTTTACCATCTTTCTTCTTATAGTAATTATTATGCTCAGCGCTGGTTTTGGCGCAGCGATCGGTGGTTATGTTGTCTACAACCGTTTGTCATCAAACCGTGTTGATACGGTAATCACTGAAACTGTCAATCAGACCATCCCTGATCAAATAAATTTCTCATCAACAGAAATCAACACCGCCATCACTGAGGTTGTCGAAGAAGTTGAACCGGCTGTTGTCAAAGTGGTCAGCCAAATTCCCGGACAGTCAAACTTTTTTGGTTTCACGCCTGACCAAACCATCAGCGGCAGCGGATTCATCATTTCCGCAGATGGATACATCGTCACCAATTATCATGTGATCGAGGACGCGGAGAATTATTACGTGATCCTCAGCGATGGGACAGAATTGCCAGCAGAAATTATCAGTTTTGACGTCTATTCGGATCTTGCCGTGTTGAAGGTGGATGGATTAATGCCCGGCGTGGCGGTGCTCGGGGATTCCGAGAACCTCAAGCCGGGTGAGACCGTGGTGGCAATCGGTTCACCTTTGGGAGATTTCCGCAACAGCGTAACCGTGGGCGTGATCAGCGCGACGGGGCGCATGATCAGCACCAGCCGCGGTTATGAAATGGAAAACCTCATTCAAACCGACGCTGCCATCAACAGCGGAAATTCTGGCGGTCCATTGGTCAATCTGGCCGGGGAAGTGGTGGGCGTCAATACCCTGGTTGTGAGAGGGGACGGCCAGAGCGCCGCGATTGCTGAAGGATTAGGATTTGCCATTCCATCCAACACCGCCCGCTTGATCGGTGAACAGATCATCAAAAAGGGATATTTTGCCCGTCCGTACCTGGGCGTGCGCATCCAGCACGTTAATCCTTCGGTAGCCGAACGTTATGATTTATCCGTTGACTGGGGAGCGTATGTCATCCGGGTTGAGGGCAACTCGCCCGCCGCCCGCGCGGGAATACAAACTGGGGATATCATCCTGAGGATCGGCAGCCAGACGTTGGATGAAGATACGCAGTTCGTCAACGCGCTCTTCTTCTATCAACCCGGCGACACGGTGGAAATCGAGATCCTGCGCGGCTCAAATCGCAGCGTATTGGATGTCATGTTGGTTGAGTTGGCCAGCCAATAATTGACTTCGCGGTGTAAAATTGCCTGGCGTTACTTCGCCGGGCTTTTTTTATGAAAAATCCTATTCAACTTTCGGATTATAAATTCTTCGTTTTCGATATTGACGGCACCCTGGTTGGGTCCAGCCATGAGCTGCATCCATTCACCAAAGAAGTGCTGCTGAGTCTCCATGA
>CAYPAG010000003.1:3905-13268 GCA_964408645.1 uncultured Pelolinea sp.
ATCGGCGGCTGGGAGATGCTCGGTTCCCGAATTGAGCAAGTGACCAAGTGCCTGGTGGTGGATATTCACAATCAGGCGAACTTAATCGAATTAGGGGAGATCTTCGAGAAAGAATTTGGTGGAGCTGCAGATATCGTGCACACCAGCACAAAACTGGTTGAGATCCTTCCTAAGGGCGTAACCAAAGCTACCGCTGTAAAATCATTGGCGGACACAATGGGGATAAGTATGGATCAGGTGATGGCATTCGGGGATTACGACAATGACGCGCCGATGCTTTCTGCTGCCGGGCTGGGCGTCGCGGTGGAAAACGCGTCGGCCGCAGCCAAAGCCGCGGCCGATCTAGTCATCGGACCATGTGAGGAAAACGCGCCGGCGAAATTCCTTAAATCATTAATTGACGCCAGGCGCTGATCGGTCTTTCGCCGTTAGCAAAATGATGATCGAAACCAGCGTGAAGGGCAGCACGCCGATTACCCCCGCGGGTGTCGGTCCAAGCAGCATTGGGGGCGTTGATTTAATAAAAAATAAGCTGATGGCCGCGATGCCGTTCAAGGCGCCATGCGCGACCACCGCCGGCCATACGCTCTCTGACTTAAGAGCCAGCCAGCCGATGAATATTCCACCCCAAACACAGAACCACACCATGGCGAGCAAGCCCAGCCATGGGAATCCCGGATAATCCAACCCATAATTGTGGCCCATGGCGATCACCGGCCAGTGCCAAACGCCCCATACCACACCTGAAAGCAGCAGCGCTTTGCGCGTACCCAGCGACCTCAATTTGGGCAGCAGATAGGCGCGCCAGCCGAATTCCTCGCCGAAGGTGGCGATCGCGTTCAGCAATGGCGCGATGAGAAAGGCGGTCAGCGTTTGCAGAATGACAATTTGCCATGGGTTAATCAGTTCGGCAGGCGCACCGTTGGCAGCCAGCTGGGATTTCAAGATCTCCAAACTGGAATCAAAGGTATCGGGAAATATCAGAAAAAAAATCACAGCCCCAAGGATGGTCAACACACCTGGCCCGAACCAGCCGGCAAGCCAGTACTTCCATCCGGTTTTGAAGTTCGGCCTGATCCATAGATCGTGAGTGCCTTCTTTGGTGATCGCGCGCGTGATGATATTCGCCAGCGCAGGCCCCCACATATACACAGACGCGAGTAAAACCAATGCCAGTGATATACCAGTCCCCGGCACCAGCTCGGGGCTGTTAACCAGGCCGCCAGTCAGAAAGATGACCAGAGCGGTCAGCCAGGAAATGCCGAATGCGAAGGCGAGAAAGATGATTAGACGTTTTTTATTTTCCATGTAAACCTCTGATAAGCCGCAGAATTATATTACCATTTGGCCCGCCATCAATCATTTGGCATCTTCCAACCTGATTTGTTCGCCTTATACTCCGTTATGCATCAGCATTTCGATATAATTCAATTATGGAATTCCACATTTCACGGCAAGCCAGAAAGCGATACCAATTTGAGGATTCGCTTTTTTCGTTTAATGGGCAGGTAATCTTCGCCAATTTCCACGCGGCGCGGGTGTTTGCCCAGCGGATGAATGACAAGCGCGATCTCGCAACCTATCCTGAATTGACGGTCAAAGCAGGCCAGATTAATGCGATGGGCTTAATCGATGAGATCCTGCACATGGTGATTTCTTTATATCGAACGAATCGCCTGCCCACGCTCTATCCAGATCTTGAAAAGGAACTCATTGACAGGCTGGGCATCCGCCGGTTTAACGCGCTCCTGCGAATATTTGTTAGAGAATTTCCGCCCCAGGCTGTATTCAATAACCGGCAAACCGTGGATGAATATTTAGCGGCGGAAACGGACGGCACGCCGAACCGCATGAGCACGATTGAAGAGCTTTTCATGTTGTGGCTGTCCAACCAGAATCCGGCTTATCAGCCTTACGGTGAGTTATTTAACGACAGCGGGCTGGCTGAGAAGACCGCTTATCAAGAGTTCATCACAGTTCTGGATGGGTTTTTCAAAAATCGGCCGGGTTTTGGCCCTGATGATCAAGATTTGGTGGGCATGCTGCGCAGCCCTGCGATCGCCGTTCCGGATTCGTTGAGAGGTCAGCTTGATTACATTCGCACACGTTGGGCGAACCTGCTTGGCCACTATCTGCTCAAATTACTAGGCAGCCTCGACCTCTTTGCTGAAGAAGAAAAGCTTCGCGGTTTTGGGCCGGGACCTGTTCGTCTGCCGGTCTTTGGGGCTGGCGGGGAGAATGAATACGAACGTTTCAGCCCGGACGCTGAATGGATGCCCAACCTGGTGTTAATGGCAAAAAATGCCTATGTCTGGCTTGACCAGCTCAGCAAACAATACGGCCGCTCGATCAAACACCTGGATCAAATCCCGGATGAAGCGCTTGACCAGTTGGCTGACTGGGGTTTTACCGGATTATGGCTGATCGGCCTGTGGGAGCGCAGCCAGGCGTCGGCGCGCATCAAACAAAGCTGCGGAAATCCAGATGCCATCGCCTCCGCTTATTCACTCAAGGATTACCGCATCGCGGATGACCTGGGCGGCGAAGAGGCATTGAACCGCCTGCAAACGCGCTGCTGGCAGCGCGGCATCCGCCTGGCCAGCGACATGGTGCCCAATCACATGGCGATTGATTCGACCTGGATATATGAACACCCCGAATGGTTTGTCTCCCTGCCTTATTCACCCTTTCCTTCTTACACCTTTAATGGGCAGGATCTCAGCAATGATGGCCGCGGAGAGATCAGGATCGAGGATCATTATTACGACCGGTCCGATGCCGCGGTGGTATTTAAATATGATGACCGACAGAAGAATCGCACTTATTTTGTTTATCACGGCAATGACGGCACCAGCATGCCCTGGAATGACACCGCACAGCTGAATTACCTGGATCCGAATGTGCGTGAGGCCGTCATCCGAACAATTCTGGATGTCGCTCGCCGTTTTCCCATCATCCGTTTTGATGCGGCCATGACACTGGCTAAACGCCATTACCAGCGCCTGTGGTATCCGCTGCCGGGCGGCGGCTGTGATATCCCCTCGCGCAGCGATTTCGGCATGACCCAGGATGCCTTTGATCAGCGCATGCCGGAAGAATTCTGGCGTGAAGTGGTGGACCGTGTGGCCGCTGAAGCGCCTGACACGCTGCTCCTGGCTGAGGCATTTTGGCTGATGGAAGGATATTTTGTGCGCACATTAGGCATGCACCGCGTTTACAATTCCGCTTTTATGAATCTCCTGCGGGATGAGGATAATGCCAAGTACCGTCAGGTGATGAAGAACACCCTTGAATTTGACCCTGAAATCCTCAAGCGCTATGTCAACTTCATGAACAACCCGGATGAGGATACTGCTGCCAACCAGTTCGGCAAGGGCGATAAATATTTTGGTATTTGTACGCTGATGGCCACCATGCCCGGCTTACCCATGTTTGGGCACGGCCAAATCGAAGGCTTTACTGAAAAATACGGCATGGAATACAAACGGGCATATTGGGATGAGCAGCCAGATCAGTCCCTAATCGACAGACATACCTGGCAGACCATCCCGCTGCTCAAACAACGTTACCTGTTTGCCAATGTTGACAATTTCTACCTGTATGATTTCTTTACCCGCGAAGGGATGGTGGATGAGAATGTTTTCGCCTATTCCAATCGCGCGGGAGATGAACGCTCGTTGGTGGTTTACCATAACCGGTTTGGAGACACTTCCGGCTGGGTTCGCGCCAGCACGGGATTTATGGACAAGCAAGCTGGAAAGATCCGGCAGGTGGATTTGGGCGCTGGATTGGGAATTCCCGACAAGAAAGACGCGTTCCTCATCTTTCGTGACCGGTTGAATGGTCTTCAGTACATCCGCGGCTGCCAGGAGGTTGCGCGCAAGGGGTTATTCATTCAATTGGACGCGTATCGGGCGCATGTTTTCCTGGACTTTCAAATAATTGAGGATGACGCACACGGCTGGTGGAAGCGGGTGCACGATCACCTGGATGGACGGGGTGTGCCCGATATCCATAACCTGAGAATGGAATTGCCTTTGAGGCCGGTGCTGCAGCCCCTGCGCGAGATTGCCAATCCCGGTTATTTTAAATTTCTACTAGATCAAAAACCGCGCGCGACCGGGGAGGTTCCGCCTGATTTTCTTGTTAACGAAGCTGAAAACAAACTTAAAAACCTGATCCAGGGAGCCGGAATCCTGGCAGAAATTGCTTTGGATCCAGAACGAGTCTGTGAGCATTTCAGAAAGAAATTGAAGATCCTGTTCAGCGCCCAATGGCTGGATGCATTGGCTGGTGGTTCGCGCTCAAAGACGTTTCGCGATATGTCAACGTTAATCCAGCAATTTTCCAATCCGGATATCTGGCTGGCACAAATTGGCTGGGCATTTCTGGATTGTCTAAGATCAGCCCTTGGAATGGACGCTGCATCATTTGACCACCTTGCCCGCGAGTGGCGCTTGTTTGAAACAATTGAGAATGGATTGTGGGAGACAGGCTCGCAAGTTGATTCCCCGGTGGAAGTGGTTCGCGCGATCCGATTTTTATTGTGTTCAGAGGAATGGTTTAAAAAATCCAATCGCGCAGGTTTGGCGAAAATTGTCACGGGTTGGGCTGAAGATGATTTGTTCAGGAATTTTCTGGCTATCAATGAGTTTGGCGGAAGAACCTGGCTTGATCAAAAGCGCCTGGAATTAGCCCTTGCGTTAATGGCTTTTGAAGGTGCATATGAAATTTTGCGGGTGGACAATTCGGGAACCAAGCGAGGGAGTGAGCGGCTTGAAAAATTGGCGAAATTAATCCAAAGATTGAGGAAGACAGCCGAAAAAACTGGATTTGATTTGAACTTATTCTTAAAAGATATTAACTGAAGCTGTCTTGGCGATTCAACTTCTCAAATTTCTTCAAAAAACCAAGAAATGCCATGTCGCCAGTCAAGCCGGAAAGCTCGCTGTGTGCCTGGGAAATGATCCTCACCAGACCGTCTGAGGGATCAACCCCGGTGGCCAGCTCGGTTAAACTGGTCGCGTGAGCGGCGTATTTCAAGGCGTTCAGAGGTTCTATGCGGTCAAGGTCAAAAAAGAACCAGGCGTCTGAAGATAACATGCGCAGGCGCTCATGCTGCGATTGAACCAGCAGTTTGATGATCGCTCGCTGACCGGGTGTCAGTTCACGGATCGCGTGTTCGTTGATCAATGTGTCCAGGTCTTTGATTCCCAAGAGGATGTCCACGTACTCGTCCCTCAGCGCCCATGGATCGCGCACAACCTCGCGCATTCGCGTCTCATAAATCTCGTCAATGCTGGCTGCCAAGCGATCCATAAATTCGCGCAAAGGTTTTTTCCAGGTGGCTGTCGGCGCGTCCCCGCAGACGTTGCGCCAGCGTTCGATGCCGTGATGGCAGCTCCATGAGGTATTCTCAATAATTTCTGTAGTTTCACTAATGGGGAAATCCCTCAGCCAATGAGCGGGATATTGGCGCCGAATGCCCCTTTGCTCAACCGCGCCATCCAGCAGATAGCCGAGGAAGCGATCCCTGAAGGGTTGGTGGTGGCCATAAAGCTCTCCGTCCGATGCGGCCAGCAGCAGTTGATCGTGGTCCTTTTTAACAAGTTCTGCCTGGGGGATGAGCCATTCCTGGACAAACCGGTCAGCATTTTCGGTTGCGCTTGGATTGAAACTAAGCTGGCCTGAAAGAAATCCGTTGTAAAAGAAGACAGCCATTTCCTTCTGGTTTTTGATTTGAATTCTGTATGGCTGAGTGAGATCCAGATTTGGGTTTTTGGCCTGCCATGGTGCCAGAATGGTAAATTCAATGGCTTGGTCTGCCATCGCTTCCAGCGAAGCCAGATCTACGGCAGTTTCCGGCAGCCACATGCCTGTGGGGTTATGTCTAAAATGATGCGCATAATCCCGTATCCCCCAACGGATCATAGTGCGCTTATCGCGTTCAGACGCGAGAGGCATGATCAGGTGGAAATAAGGCTGCGACATGGCGTTGGAGAGGCCTGTTCGTTGATAAACGAGGTTTTCCTGTTCAACAATCAATCTTACGACTTCGGGATGATGTTCATCCATCCAGGCAAACAGAGTGGGGCCGATATTGAAGCTGAGCTTCTGAAAATTGCCTTCCTGCGCGTTGGGCAAGTAGCATTCGTGATAAATGCGTTCGGTCCAGTCGTTATAAGGTTCTGCGCCGTATTCCTGCGGAATGGTCCCGGTAAAAGGGTCTTCTCTTGGGGGTTGGTAGAAGTGGCCGTGCGCGCAGAAATGTAGTTTTGGCATGGGTGTTATTCTCGGTTGAAAAGGTCAGGTCATTTTACCGTAAGAAATGAGCAGGATAAAAAAATCTCTCCATGTGGAGAGATTTTTGATTCTTTATAAATCTATGTTAATCGTTTTTGATCTGTTCGATCAGCGCTTTTTTGCCTTCGATCTTGGTCTGGATGCCGGCGATCTTGGTGACCAACTCGTCCAGGGCTGGGTTAAGGGTCTCTCCCTTGGCGACGAGCTCCACGGCTTTTTCGCCAAGCGCGAGTTGGATTTCCTTGATCTCGTCTTCGAGCTTTCCGATTTCCTGTTGGATTTCAAAAGTTTTCACCGTGTCGCTGGCTTTTTCACTGACGTCTTTAAACCCTTTTTCAGCTTTTTCACCCACACTCTTGAGGCCTTTTTCCGCTTCTTCAAGCCCTTTCTTGAGCCCCTTGGAAAGATCATCTAATATTGGCATTTTTCTCCTTGAATTATTTATTTAGTATATATACGTTTTTGCAAGTTGTTGGTTCTTTCTAATTCAACTTATTTTCGTGACTTGTTCAACGCCAGCAGCGCGATATTGATGGTGTTTTTGATCGATTCCTGGTAATTGCTGTCGAAGGTATTCGCCTGACGGTTGGCGATCGCGTTGCAGATCGACGCGCCGGGATAACTCAACCCATTCATGAAGTGATTAAGGAAACTGGATTCCATTTCCATGTTTTCGATCTTCTGTCCGCTCAAGCCCGGATCAAATTGGGAGAGGATCTGGTCGAGGTCCGGCAGCGTGGGATCGAGCCGGGAGATGTCGCGCCCCTGGGCGGCAAAGAATCCGCTGCAGGAGACGGTCAACCCAACTTTGCTCGGCACCCCGAGCATCTCAGACGCTTGCTGCATCGCGTCCACCAGCGCCGGGTGAGCGCGGGAGACGTAAGGGTGCACCTTGCCATGGAAACGAGAGGTTTTGGGGATGGCATCCATGAAGAAATCGCTCAGTTCTTGTTCAAGCCGCCGGCTGGTATCATCGGGATAGGGGATCTCGTAGAACAAGCCTGAGTTATCCATGCCGATCGCATAAGAGGTGATGATGGATGTGCCTAACGGCGTGGTTTTTTGCAGCGCGCCGGATGTGCCTACCCGGATGATATGCAGCTCGGGAAATTGAGGTTTTGGCAGCCGCGCGGTGAAGTCGATCTCATTTAGAGCAGCCAGTTCCTGCAGAATGATTTCAAGTGACGGCGTCCCCATGCCTGAGGTGGTCACCGTGGTACGCATGGGCGTGAAATCAATGGATGGCGCGCCAGCGAGGTGAGCAGTGCCTGTAGCTGTTCTCAATCCACGGTGTTCATGATTGATCTCGATATTTGAAAAGAAAGTCTCGCTGATCATTTGCGCTCGGCCAGGGTCACCGACGATCAGGATATCTTGGGCGAGGTTTTCGGGTTTAACCTGCAGATGGTAGATTCGCCCCTGGTCATCCATGGTGAGATCCGAGGCTGTGAATGGGGTTTTTGAGTTTGATATTCCCTTATTAATCAACCTTTCCTCCGCTCCTTAATGGGTAAACCCATTTTTTTAATCCAAAATTATCAGACAATTAAATTGTAATATAACATCAACCTTATCAAGAAAACAGGAAATTTCAAGTATTTGATAGCCCAAGTGCAATTCAAAAAATGAAAAAAGCAGGAGGTGTCTGATGTTACAGACAACCTCCTGCTTTTATAAATAGATTGGCTTTTGGTAGACTTAATTAAAAACCTGTCCTTCATCTAAGCAATAACACACTGTTTGGTTGCCGAAATCATAACAGACCCGTTCACCTTCGCATTCATTTGAAGAAGGTTTTTTCTCGGTAGGGGGCGGGGTATTGATGCACATGCCTTTGATGCTTCCACCGGCTTGCGGGAAGCCATAGGGCAGGCGGCAGGTATTATCCACATTGAAGAGGTCCTTGACCGGATAGTCGCTGTTGTCCCTGAAAGGAGAGCCAGCGTCCGAGCCGCGCATCAGATCATTGTAGTCAAAGGCAGCCGGGTTCTTCAACCCGCTGTCCGCCCAGGCGCCCCACAGGAATTGCTCCGGGTCGCCCAAAAGACTGCGGCTGATGGCAAACTGCACCGCTTTGGGGTCAGCCGGGTCAAGCCGCGCGAAGGCCGCGTTGCCGCCTTCCATGATGCGCACACCTTCATAGCCGCTCCCGCTGAAACCGGTATCGGGGATCAATGGCTGGGGACCGCCA
Source organism: uncultured Pelolinea sp. (assembly GCA_964408645.1). Lineage (GTDB taxonomy): Bacteria > Chloroflexota > Anaerolineae > Anaerolineales > Anaerolineaceae > Pelolinea. The sequence continues at coordinate 12,400 of CAYPAG010000003.1, forward strand.
ACATCCGCGTTCTCGTCGATGTAGATTGTCACGTTGTTGGATCCCCAATCCCCGCCGGCGTTTTCGGTGAAGACGAGCAGATCGCCCCGGCCGGTCAGGGTGCGGTCAAACTCGACGCCATAGTAACCGGTAAGAGAGCCGGAATCAGGGTGTAGATCATATAATCGGACGGTGAAGAAAAAGAACTGCTCATCCTCCGCGAAATCAACCGTTTGAATATCCAGGTCGGGCTGGTAAACCATTTCCAGTGAGCTGAAGGGGCGCTCAAACAAGTTGTTATTGAAATTATCGCCGCTCAACACGCGCTTTTCGCTGGCGCGCAGGCTGGAATCGGAATCTTTCAATGTCCTGATGGAAGCGGGCAAATCCAACGGCGCTGTTATGGTGATCGCCGGTGGTGCAGCCGCAGGCGCTTCCTCAGCCGCTTCGATTTCCGCCGCGGGCGCTTCGGCAACAACTTCCTCGACAACCTCGCCGCCGGTGACGGGAACACTGTTTTCTCCCATTGCTTCAGCTGCCGGTGCTGTGCACGCGCCAATCAAAAGCGCTGAAGTTAATAAGAATGCGTATAACTTATATTTACTCATGCCATCCTCCGTTTGTTGGCTTATTGAATAAATATAAGCTTAAGCATAATAAGTATCATTAATATAAGATAAATATTAATAAAACCAAATGAGCCGTCTCTTGGGGAAAGAGAATGGCCTGGAGGGCAGGCCATTCTTATGGGGAGTTGGAGGGCGGTGTTGATCTAATCTTTAAGCGTGATCTTCACCTTGCTCTTTTTCTTTTTGGGATTACCAGTCTTGGTCTTTTTATTTGAGAACGCGTTGACAAGCACCGGGATGAACAGCAACACCAATAATGCA
>CAYPAG010000003.1:13368-27501 GCA_964408645.1 uncultured Pelolinea sp.
CCGGCATTTTCCGCGATCGAGCGCAATGTGGCTTCGTCGATGCCTAGGTATTGGTCAGCTTGTTCTTCGCCTTCCTCAGACATTTCACCGAACCCGATGGTGGATATGGACAAGCCGCCGAAACCGATGCTGCCCAGCGCTTCTTCGGGTGTCGCAACGCTGGCGGTATCCATGCCGTCGGTCAGCAAAATGACGGCTTTACGGCCAGGCAGCGGATTGAGTGTTTGAATGGCTGTGGACATGGCGTCATAGATCGCCGTGTCATCCTCCGCCTGGATGCTGTCAATGGCTTTGGTTAGTGCGACTTTATCCTCGGTCACGTCCTGAAGCAGACGCACCTGCGTGTTAAAGCTGATCACACCGGCCTGATCGCCAGACCGCATTTGGTCCAGGTATTCCCTTGCGACAGCCTTGGCGGATTCCAACTTATCCGCATAGGCCATGCTGCCGGAATTATCAATCACCAGCATGGTAGTTAATGATCCAACCTCACCGGTGCCCTGGATATTCTGGTTGGGCACCGGCTGGCCATTTTCCAGCAGCTGGATCTTTTCGGTGTTGACGACCACCGGCTCGCCATTGGCGTCCCTCACGGAGACATACACATTCACCAGGGGAAAGTTAGTGGTGTCGATCTGGGTGATCTGCAGGGTATAGTCGCCCTGAGATTCAACGCGCGGGGTAGCCGGCTGGCAGGCAACCAGCGCGAATAGCGCAATCAGCGCCATGAATGGAAATGATCTTTTAGCGTGTTTCATGTTTACCTCTTTTCGTGATAGATCATTTCCGATTTGCCCATATTGATGCGGGCATTGGGATGCAGGCGGGTGACTTCGATTTTCTTGCCGTCCACGCTGGTGCCGCTCATGCTGATGTCTTTGAGGGTGAAGTATGTTCCTTCACCTTTCAGAATCGCGTGCTGGGGCGTGATGTCGGGGTCGGCAATTACAATATCTGATTTCAAGGGGCTGCTACCGATGTATGCGGAGGCGGCATCCTTGGCCAGAAATTTGTCCAGAATGAATTCCATGCCTTTCATTTTGCCGCTGGTGATCTCCAGCCAGGCGCGCGAAAGAAGGAAGACGATCAGGGCGATGAACACACCGGTGGATAGGCCAAGCAGCATCAAGCCCGCGGCTTTGCCTGTCAGCGGGTCGGCGAACACAGCCCTGGCGGCTTCCAAAAGCACACCGCCCAGCGCGCCGCCGATCAATCCGCCCAGGCCGCCTTTCCATAGCTGCGCGCCGCCGGTGATGCCAGTCGCAAGTCCGGTTAGCAAACCGAAAATCGCCCAACCAATCGGGCGGCTCCAGGTTTGACCGCCGATAAAGAGAAAAACGCCTTCAGCGATGGGCAAGGCGATCGCACCACCCACGGCGCCCAGCAGAGCGCTGAGCAGCGCTTTTTTCAAGCCAAACAGAAAATTTTGGGCGGCAAATCCTTCACCGAATCCGATCAATAGGCCAATCACCCCGCCCAGCAGGGCGCCGACAATCACTTCACTCAGGAACAGATTGTCAGTGAATGACAGGCCGAGGATATTGCTGATCTGCCATCCAATTAATCCTCCGATGGCGCCCAGCAGTCCATAAGTATAAAAACGCATTAAGCGACTCATTGAGATGAAACCTCCTCAGTTTCCTCGATCGTTTCCGGGGCAGGCTGCAGGTTGCGCCAGAAGACAACGCTTCTTTTGCTTCTATTGGTCAGCTCATAGAAGCCAAAGTAAGCGCGCTGGTCGAGACTGCCGTCTTCCTGGCGCATGAAAAACCCGCCAATCGATCTGTGCGGTTCAATAACCAATGCAACCTGCCATGGTTCCGGAAAAAAGTTCTGGTGCAGCCAGGCGTCCCAGTGGGAGAAAAAGACGCCCATGCGCGGGTGCGTGTGATACCAGCCCAGGAAGACCTTGTCGGGAAAATGTTCTTCCAGTTGGTTGTGCAGAGCCACTTGCGTGTCGCCGGTGAAAGTGAGATGCGCCGCGCCTTGGTCGGTATGCACAGCGGGCAGAACGGTATCGATGATGATGAAGGGGTTGCCGTGTAGGGAATCACGGCAGTACTTTCCCGCCATCCAGCCGCCCACCTCGTTGTCCAGATCGCTGCCGGCATGCGCGCACATGCGCACATAGGCATTCTGGGTGACAAACACATCCACCGGCATGTGGCTTCCGTTCATTTCGCTTTCCCTCGGGATCCATTTAACCGCGCAGTGAAAGGGTTCGCGTGTGCGGTGCGGTTCAAACTGAATCTGCTGGGTAATCTTCACGCTCGGAGTGCTTTTCAAATCGCTGCTCCAGAATAAAAATAAAGACTAACCTGCGGTGATGTCGGCAGTGATCATCAGGCGGTCATCATCAGGCACCTCAGCGGAAGCCAGGGTTTCGTCATCCTGGAGTTCGCGGCCGAGGGCTTTGCTGTCCAGCCGGTAGCTCACCGGCCGCCCGTCAGGGCCAACCGTTGGCAGTTCCAGCGTGGTCGCCAGTTCAGGCACCAAATCCTTTACCGCGACTTCATCAGGAACTTCCGCGTTGCGGGTGCCTCCTGAGGGCAGTACGAGTGTGACATTCTTATCAGCCATTGTTGTTCTCCTTTCTTTTCTTTCTATTTGAGTTTGATTTTGGGCTTGGCAGCCGGCACAGGGGCTTTGCTGATTTTCACCCGCTCCGGGCGCAGCAGCTCGCGATGATCCACCGGAAAATAATCCGGATGGGTTTTACGGAACTCCCGGCACCAGCGCGCGGCTTCCAGGTCCCATGGAAAAGGTGCTTTGGTCGGATCGTCGTGGAAGTTTTTGTATTGCACCATTTCACCCAACATGAGCACCAACCGATCCAGCGACCGGCTGGCGGACCACCAGGCAGCGTCAATGCACACACTGCCGTTGGCATGGTTAATATTCGGGTGCCAAACAGGCGTCAGCCATTTCATTCCCGGCCAGCGCTGCGGATATTGGCTGTGAAGGTAGATCTCCACCTCGTGGCGCTCCCCGACCTTGGGATTGCCGCGCCTGTCCACCCCAATCACGCCTTTGCATTTGAATGTGATGATGTAGCGTTCCGGCGGCATGCCCGGCCCGGCAGTCTTGGCGTCCACCTTGATCAGGTCGCTTCTTGCCGCCAGTTCCTGAATCAATTCATAATCCTTGCGCAGCCGGCGCAGGCGCGGATTGGAGTTGACCGATACAGCGCCGGCGGTGATGTCGGTGGTAATCATCAGCCGGTCGTCATTGGGAATATTCGCGCCGGACAAGGTTTCATCCTCGCGCAATTCACGGCCGAGTCCCTTACTGTCCATGCGGTAACCCATTGGCCGGCCGTCGGGGCCAACCGTTGGCAGTTCAAGCAGCGAAGTCAATTCTGCCAGCAGCTCGCGCACCGGCACATCGTCCGGCATGTCCGCCCTGCGGGCACCTCCATTGGGTAAAACCAGGGTAATACCTATATCTGCCATTTACTTAACTCCTCCAAACTTGAGATGGGTTTTCATAGCTCGTTGCGGTGGGCAACGCCGCAGGAGCCCGTGAGATTCCAACAATCCTGGTGGTGCCAGGTACCGCATTCAGGGCACACCACCACCCCCTGAGAATCGCCTTTGACCACTTCTTCTAGACAATATGGACAGACATGCTCTTCTTCGCCCACCAGCTTGACATCGCTATTATTTCTGCCGAATATTTTTGCGGGGAGCTTCAATTTTTTAGCTGCTGATTTGGCTTTGGCTGGTTTAACTTCATTGACCGCTTTGACTCTTGAGGCCGGTTTGGCTTTCCTGGCTGAGCGCACAATGGTCACCGTTGAAGCGGGCTTGATCGGTTTTTCTGCGTTTGAGCTGGTTTTTGTTTTCGGTGCCGCGATGGTTGGCGGCTTTGTTGAGTTGCGCGGTATTTGCTGTTTTCGTTTGGGCTTGGACTTAAGAATCTGCCAGTTAGCCGGGTTGATCTGATAAAGGTAAGGTTTGAGCGCTTCTGCTAACGATTTTCCAGGTTTGACAGCTCTGGCTTGCTGCACGGGGGCAGCCCGCCTTGATGATTTTCGCATGAAAAGCAAAGGCATCAGCGAAGCCAGGCTCATGAAAAAAATCTGGCTGCCATCGCCAATGGAAAAGTTACGAAGCACTAAGCCGGTGGAGAAAACATCCAATTGGTAGGGTGTTTCATAAAAGAGATCGATCATTAAAAGCGAGATCAAGCTGGCGGTCAGCACCATCAAAATGGACAGGAGCACACTGGTCTTGTGGAAAAAGAGACGTTCAACCACGCCTCCCACAAATCCAATCGCCAGGAGAATGACCAACCTCAGCAGGAATTGGTTGATGGACGAGCTGCGGGACAGAAGTATGATGGCTACCAGCGCGGCTGAAAGCCCCGCGAGGATCACCAAAAACCACTTCAACAGCGCATTGAAGAATTTCATTGACGCTTTTTACCTTTGATCTTTATTTCAAGCGTCTCGCTTTCATGGCTTTCCGCGTCTTTTTCCTCGAAAACCTTTACTGCGGGGGGTGTGTGAATGACGATGCGTGGTTTTGATGTGAGTGCGACTTTTTCTTTTAACTTAATTCGCCCTGTGACTTTAAGCGGTTTGACGAACTCCGGGTTTTCAAAATGAGCGAAGTGAAGCGTATCATCCAGATCGCCGGTCAGCTCATAAAAACGGTATTCCTGAGCGTTGTAAGCCCGGAGGATGTGCAATTGCGGAACCCCCAGACTTGAAAGTGTGCGGCTGAGAAAACTCTCATCTCCATGGATGGTGTGTGAAAGTTCGGTTTCGCGCAGAATGCCGCAGTTGGGGCAGTGCGCGCGGTTGAAGCCGACGCTTGAAATGGGTTCAAGTACCTCTTCGCGCGATCCGCATTGCGGGCAGGACAAAGCCAACACCAGTTCCTGGTCCAGCTCGATGACGGCTTCATGCCCAAGGTCGCGGCGCGCGATCTGGAGCAGTTCCTTCAATGTGGTGCTGTCCACCCGCAGGGGCAGTTCGTTGATCTGACCGTAGGTCCAATGGCTCTCGCAATCCTCAACCGGCGTATACGCGGTGTCGTGCATCTCGTTGGTCATGCCGTTGAAATGGATCACGCTTCCAGCTTTAACCGGTTTGCCGTGGATCAGCTTGAGGGCTTCCTGTGACTCGATCGCCCCTATGATGGACGCGATGGTCGGGGTTGTCGGCACTTTGCCCAGCAGCACGTTCTCGCGCGCGAGCAGCGGGCAGGAATAGCGAATGGCCAGGTCTCTGCGCGCCTGCTCGGTCAGACTGCATTCAAAACAGGCGCCTTGCCCCGGCACAAAAACGCGCGCTAAACCCAGGAATTCCTGGATCGCGCCGTCCACCCATGGTTTGTTGATCCAGTAGGCGAAGCGATTGACCGCCAGGCGCGCCTCGCGGTTATCCAGACAGCCGATGATGACATCCATGCGCCGGAAAACACCCAACCCGATGGCAGTGGTCACGTCGCCGTGAAAATACTGCACATGCACGTTAGGATTGATCTCTTTCGCGCGCGCCGCGGCCACTTCCGCTTTTTTGCGGCCGGAATCAGATTCGCGGAAAAGCACAGAACGCGACAGATTGGCCAGCTCAATCTCGTCAAAGTCGACGATGAAGATGTGCCCGATGCCCATCAACACCAGGTTTTTGATCACCTCGTTTCCCAATGCGCCGGCGCCAACCACCATCACCTTGGCGTTTTCAACCTTCTCTCGTTCCCACCAGGAAATGAATTCAAATGTGCCCAGCCGGTCCTTCTTGAGATTGGGGATGATGATGGGTTTTTCAGGGTTAACGGGCAGCCGCCGGGGGCCTTCAGGTGATTCGCCGGGAGCGATGCGGATCCTATCGCTGCCGGGAGATTCTGCGTCTTCAGCCATGCTATGAGCTGCAGATAAATTGTTTTCATCCAGTTGAACAGAGAACCAACCAACCCCATGGCGCGATTCGATCAGGTTGATCTCTTCGAGTGATTTGAGGGCTTCCCGCAGGGTGGAGCGGCTGACGCCGAATTGTTTGATCAAATCGCGCTCAGCAGGTAACTGGTAACCCGGCTTGTAGGTGCCATCCAGTATTTGGGAGGCCAGCTTGCCGGCAACTATTTCAGATAATGATTTGCGTGAGATCTCGTCCAAGGTTCCTCGCTTATGGTATGTTGGTCAGACCACTATACCAAATTATAGGGGTTTTTATGAAAATGTCAATCATAAATTGATTAGGTTGGAAGTCTCAGATAATTTGTGCGTTTTTTGGGAAAAATTATGATTCGTTTACAATTGGCTGTGTAACTTTTCTTTATTATTGTTGTTAATGAATTAAGTAATATTCTGTTTATTGATAAAAGGAGTTTTATATGTCAAAAATCGCGTTTGTGACTGACAGCACAGCTTACTGCCCCGATGAATTTGTTAAGGCACACAACCTGACCGTGGTGCCTCTCAACCTGCGTTGGGACGAGGATGTGTATAAGGATAATGTGGATATCACCCCGCAGGCATTTTACGAAAAGCTGGAAAAATCCAATTCCATGCCTTCCACTTCGCAGCCGTCCGCAGGTGAATTTTTGGAGGCCTACAAATCCGCAGCCAAAGGCGCTGACGGCGTCGTGGTAGTGGTGATTTCATCCGGCATCAGCGGCACCTATAATTCCGCGGTGCTGGCGCAGGGAGAATTCAGCCAGGTGCCCGTGGTGGTTATTGACTCGAAGGTCACTGCGGCTGGTTTGGTGTTCATGCTTCAGGCAATGGCAGAGAAAGCCAGGCAGGGAGCATCCATTGATGACATGGCAAAAGTGGCGAAGGACGTGCATGATTCGATGGGCATCTATTTCGTTGTGGATACCTTAAAGTATTTACATAAGGGCGGCCGCATCGGCGGCGCTTCCGCCATCCTGGGTTCGGCGCTAGATCTCAAGCCCATCCTTTATCTCAGTGAAGAAGGCAAGATTGAAGCGCTTGAGAAAGTGCGCACCAAGAAAAAAGCCGTCAAGCGCTTGGTGGAAATTGCCAAGGAAAAAGCAGGCGGGAAAAAAGCCTATGTGGGCATTCTGCAGGCTAACGCGCCGGAAGACGCAGAAGCGCTCAAGATTGAGATTGCTTCACAGATCGATTGCCAGCAGATCGAAATTTACCCCATCAGCCCGGTCATCGGCACGCACGTCGGCCCCGGCACGTTGGGTGTGGTGGTTCACACAACCCAAATATAGGGGTAATAATAAGGATTTTGGTAGGCTCGAAGCATGCTTCGAGCCTACAATTTTTTAAGGTGATTCGTTTCTTCCTGGAAATCTTATATGCAGCAATCCGCAAAAAAACGATCCAGCAGGAATTCCACTTTCTTGTTATTAACGATCACATCAATCAGCATCTGCATAAAGGGCATTTCGCGGCTGGATAACACCCCCCGCTTTTCCATCAATGGCAGGGCTTTGGCCATCTGCTGAACGAACAAGGCGGCTTCCAGCGTCTCCCCTTCCATCATGTGCACCGCATCAGGGTATGCGATTCCCTTGCCAAGCAATTTGCCCAGCAGGGATGAACGTCCGCCCTGGCAAGTGACGAACAGGTCGCCGGCACCGGGCAGCCCATAGGCGAACGCGGTGTTTCCGCCGGTCAATTCAAGAACCCGCTGCATTTCGATGCAAGCTTGCGCGAAGAGCGCCGCGGCCAGGTTGTGCATGTACGCGCCGGCTTCATCAACACCGCCCGAACTTTCCAGGACGCCTTGCGCGATGCCTACGCCTGTGGCATAAGCGTTCTTCATGGCGACCGCGGTTTCCAATCCCAGCAAGTCGTTGGTGACCCACACATGGTAGTAATCCGTCCTGAAATTCTCCGCCATGAATTGCGCGGCTTCCAGCTCGCGGCAGCCGAAATAAACGGCGCTTTGGCGCCGGCCGGCCAGTTCACCCGCGATACAGGGTCCACCGATCGCGCCTAACGATACTTCATCGCGAATAGACGCGGGCAGCTCGGAACGCAGCACTTCAGGCAGGGGTAGAAGATTGCCCTGATCGTCGGCTTCCATCCCCTTGGTGACCGCGATCACTTTGTCTCCGGGTCGAATATATGGCGCTAATTGTCGGCCAGACCAGCGCACGCCCATTGAATTGACGCCGCTGACGATGAAATCGCGCCCTTCCAGTGCTTCTTCAAGCTCTTCAATAAAATAGGGTTTTACATTTTTAGGCAGGGAGCGCTTTAATTTGGGGTGATATCCGGTTTTCTTGCAGCTCTCGATCCAGTCGTGGTCCAAATGGGTCCCGACCAGTCGGATCTCATGGCCGTTATCGCTGAGTGGCCAGGCGGTGGCAGTGCCCATGACGCCCGCGCCAAGTATGGTGATGATTGACATAATGTTTTTGATTTATCCTTTCAAAAGTGGTATTTCTACATCCAGTCACGCCGCCGCATCCACAAAAACATACCCAGCGGCAAGCCGATCATGATGGTCAGGGTAATGGCGAAACCAACGGTATCAGTCCAGTAATTTAACCGATCACTGGCGGCGAAAAAATTCATGCCGAAAAATCCTGTCAGAAATGACAAGGGCATGAAGAGGGTGGTGATGATGGTGAGCGTTTTCATGATGTCGTTGAGGCGGTTATTGACCACCGAAAGATAGGTGTCCAATGCGCCGCTCACCAGATCGCGCAAGCTTTCAGTGATGTCCTGGATGCGTACCAGATGGTCGTACACATCCCGGTAATACATGCGTTCGCGCTGGTCGATCACTTCAAAATCTCCGCGCGAAAGTTTGTTGAGCACTTCACGCTGCGGGGAAGCGATGCGCCTCAGGTTAAGCAGCGAACGCTTGATGGAGAATATCTGCTCGAGCAGGGACTTGTCCGGTTTTTCCATGACCGTGTCTTCGATTTCCTCAACCTGAATGTCCAGGTGGTCGATCAAAGCCATGTACTCGTTGGCCATTTCATCGATGATCTGATAAACCAGGTAGTTCGGCCCGCGCAGCAGATTCCTGTCTTCCCGAAGGGTATTTTTCCAAACCAGGTTAATGGCTTTGATGTCCTCAGGATGGTAGGTCACGATGTAGTTTTTGCCAATGAAAATGTCCAGTTCGATGGATTTGTTGATGTCATCCAGCGGCACTTTGGGGTCAACCGCCACCAGCGCCATATAAAGGTAATCACCCCAATTATCAATTTTTGGCACATGCTCTTCAACCAGCGCGTCGTCGATGGAAAGCGGGTGGAACTTGAACACATCGGTCAGTATGCGACGTGTTTCCTCGATCGATTCATCGTCCAGATCGACCCAGATCAGCGCATCCGGTTCTTTTAACAATTCAGCGGCTGACTCAAGCTGATTGATGTTGTTGGCGGCTTTGCCGTTCTTGATAACCAATATTTGCATGTATACCTATTTACTTGGATGTTCTTCAAAAAATTGAGTAATCAACTGATCGTATTCTCCACTGGAATACATATTGCTGCGATGCAGCGTCAGGAAATTCTCAGGGTGATCCAGATCTTCGAAACCAAACTTGCGGTACAGCCCGTGGGCGAGATCGGTGCCCAATAGCCAGCGGCGCAGTATCTGCAGTTCGGGGTGGTTAAGGATGACTTCCATCAGGAAAGTTGAAAGGCCCAGACCACGGTAGCCTTCTATGATGAAGACATCCGTCAGCCAGGCGAAGGTGGTGTAATCGGTGACGACCCGCCCAAAGCCAACCTGCTTCCCGCTTTCGTGATATACGCCAAAGCATAATGAATTTTCCACGAGGCGCTGCAATACGTTGAATGGGATGTTTTTGCTCCAGTAGGATTCGTTTGCCAGCCAGTAATGGATGAACTTCAAATCCAGCTTTTTGGGATCGCTGCTGACGAAATAATCCGAAAACCTCTTTTCCAGGATCAGATCTGATGGCTTCACAAACTCTCCTTTTTTCTATCGGTCATCACTTCCGCTTGAATTATATATACATCCAAAGCAGACAAGATATCCACTTTATAAGAATTTTCCTTAAATATCGGCGTAAATGATTAAATGGTAAACTTACCTCGCAATTCACTTTAAGAGGAAAACCCATTCATGAGAGTAATTTATCCATTTACCGCGATCGTTGGACAAGACCGCATGAAACGCGCCCTGATCCTCAATGCGGTTGAACCACGTATCGGCGGTGTGCTCATCCGCGGCGAGCGCGGGACAGCCAAATCCACTGCCGCCCGCGCGCTGGCAGCCTTGCTGCCTAATGTCAAGGTGGTGGAAGACTGCCGTTTTGCCTGCGATCCTGATCGTCCAGACACCTGGTGCACGGAATGCCGTGAGCGGGTCAGCAAGGGTGAAACTTTGCCCGTCGCAGTGCAGCGCACTCCGTTTGTTGACTTGCCCGTTTCCGCCACCGAAGACCGCGTCGTCGGCACCCTCGATATCGAGTCCGCGATCCAGCGCGGTGAACGCCGCTTTGAAGCCGGAATTTTGGCTGCGGCAAACCGCGGCCTTTTGTATATTGACGAAGTCAATTTGCTTGATGATCACGTGGTGGATGTGCTTCTCGATTCTGCCGCGATGGGTATGAATATTGTTGAACGCGAGGGTATTTCATTTACGCACCCCGCGCGTTTCATTCTGGTGGGCACCATGAACCCTGAGGAAGGCGAATTGCGCCCGCAATTGCTGGACAGGTTCGCTTTGTCGGTGGAGATCCATGGTATCCGTAATGCCCGTGAGCGAGTTCAGATCATGGAGCGCAACCTGGCTTTTGAGCAGGACGCCGAAGCTTTCCGCCAGGAATGGCTGCCGCGTGAAGCAGAGCTTTCGCGGCAGATCGAGAGCGCGCGCATGATTATTGACCGCGTCGAGCATACCCAGCGCAATCTGCTGGCCATCGCCTCGCTGACCGCCTCCATGAATGTGGATGGCCACCGCGCTGACCTGGTGATTCTCAAAGCGTCACGGGCGCATGCCGCCCTTGAAGGTCGCACCTCCATTAATGACCTGGATATTGCCCTGGCCGCTGAGTTGGCGCTGCCGCACCGCATGAAGGGCGGACCGCTGGAGCAAAACAACATCGGCGTTGAACAGCTCAGCGCGCAGATCGAGCAGCTGGTTGGCACACAGGAAGAAGACCGAATGCCTTCTGACGGTGAAAAGGAACCGCAGGAAGATACCAAGACCCCAAAAAAAGCATAAGGGGGGATGAGGCGGGAGAACTTCCCACTCAGGAAGGCGAAGTCCCGATTCCCCCCGAGAACGTCTTCGAACAATTCAACGCCAACTGGTGGGAGGGCGGTTCAAAAGTCAAGACCGGCGAGGCCTTTATCCCGCGCAAGCTGGATACACCTTTGGACAAGATGGTCCGCAATTTGGGCGGAAGACGTTCGCGCACGCAGACTGAAAAGAAACGCGGACGATATATTCAAGCCCGGCCGGCTAATGGAAAAACGCATGACCTGGCTTTCGATGCCACGCTGCGCGCCGCGGCGCCTTTCCAAAAGAAGCGCAAGGAGGAAAATGACCGCGTAGCGTTTCATGTCAAACCCAGCGATTACATGCGTAAAGTGCGGGTGCGCAAGGCCGCCAACCTGATATTGTTTGTGGTGGACGCATCCTGGTCAATGGCAGTGGCCGAGCGCATGAGCGCCACCAAAGGCGCGATCATGTCGCTGCTGACCGATGCCTACCAGCGCCGGGATCGGGTGGGGCTGATCGTATTCCAAAAGGACCGCGCCACGCTGGTGATGCCACCCACCAACTCCATCCAACTGGCTCAACGCGCGTTGAGCAACATTCCAGTGGGCGGGAAAACGCCGCTTTCAGCGGGATTGCAGATGGCTTATGATATCCTCAAGCGCGAATCAGTGCTTCATCCGGATGTGATGCCGCTGCTGATCGTGCTGACCGATGGCGCGGGCAACGTCTCTCTCGGAAATTACGCGCCACTGGAAGAATCCCACCGCATTGCTGAGATGATCCGCAAAGAGGATATCCCCGCAGTGGTGATCAATATGGAATCGGCTACTTATGACCAGGGGCTGGCGCAGGAACTGGCTAACCAATTGGACGCGCCTTGTCTGGCGATCACGGACCTTAAAGCCGAGCATTTGTATATGGCTGTCAGGCAAGCCAGTGATGAGCTAAAAAGAGTGGATAATTAAGCGATGGTCAGCTTGGCTCACCAAAAGGCGGTTTCATAAATGGATTTACTTGAAAAATTTAAAGGGCTTGATCGGATCAAGAAGACCTTGATCGTAATCATCCTGTTGACTTTTCCTTGTTACTGCCTGGGGCTGGGTTTGCTCTGGAGCAGCAATCTGAACCGCAGCGCGTTGACGGCTTCCCCGACTGTCACCATTGGAACACCAGATGGCACGCCCACGATCACTTTTACAGTCGCTGCGGGAACTTCCACGCCCACATTAACACCGACCCAAACGCTTACCTTCACCCCAACAACTACTTTTGCCTTACCCCCAACGAACACGCCTTCCCCATCGCCCACCTTGACTGCAAGCCCATCGTCCACCGTCACGGAGACGCCAACAATTACATTGACACCAACCATTACAGCGACAGAAACGCCATCACCTACCGTTACGCCTTAAAGGGTTTCCATCATCCGGCGCTTTTCGTTGACAAATCATCACGCTTGACAAGTTGGTAGAATAATGAACTGGAAAATGATCAATCCTCATGACCTGAAAATCAAACAGGCAATCCGCAATATGGTTGCCTCCCTTCTGGCGGCGGTTTTTTTATTGGTGGGCTGCCAGGGCCAGTCCATTCTTGACACGATCTTTCCCCAGGCAGAATCACAATTGGGCGGCGCTCATTCCACTCCGGGTCCAGTGATTACGCCGCAGGTGGACAATATGCCCAATGTGCAATCCCCCAAGTATGTTGAGCTTGAACTTTGGGTGCCGCCGCAATTTGATCCGAAAGGGGAGGGGGAAGCGGCAAAATTGCTCGATGGGCGAATTCGCGAATTTCTTATTCAGAATCCGCAGATAGAACTTAATGTGCGCGTAAAGGCGCTCAGCGGCCCAGGCAGCATGATGGATTCGATGTTGGGCGCAAGCTCGGTTGCCCAGGCGGCTTTACCTTCGCTGGCGCTTCTTTCTCGTTCAGATCTGGTCATTGCGGCTGAGCGTACCCTGATCTTTCCCATTGAGGAGTTTTCATCTTCCGTGGATGAGAACGATTGGTATGCGTTCGCTCAGTCGATGGCCATCTATCAGGGTTCAGCTTACGGATTGCCCTTCGCGTCCAATGTGCTCGGTCTTCTGCACCGTCCCGGCGCGTTGCCTGGGGAACAGCCGTCATGGGACGAAATATTTCAGCGGCGTGATTCGCTGTTGTTTCCGGCAGGGGACGCGGACGCAATGGTCACGCTCGCGCAGTATTTCTCAGCGGGAGGTGCGCTGGATGTGCAGATGGGCAAGATGGAGATCAACCAGGAAGCGCTGTCCGCTGCTTTGAATGTGTATGAGCGTGCCAGAAGGGCTGGTGTGATCGGCCGCGATGTTCTCGAGAATCAAACAGATGACCAGGCGTGGGAGAAGTTCCAAACCGGAAACGCGGACGTGGTTATCACCTGGATTGCGCGATTATTCACCACAGATGAAGATCTGGGGTTGGCCATGCTCCCGCCATTGGGAGAAAATCCTTTCACCTTTGCAACTGGCTGGTCTTGGTGCCTGACTGAGCAGGACATAGAAACCCGGAAATACGCGGCCGCTTTGGCTGAATTTCTTTCCGCTCCGGAGTTCTTATCCCAATGGGCGCCGGTATCGGGTTATCTGCCTGTGCGGCCGTCATCCCTCGTGTCCTTCGCGGAAGAAGGGTTACAATCCACATTGTCAACCATGCTGATGTCAGCTCATCTGAGACCAGATCGTCAAATCATTATGGATGTCAGCCCTCAGATCAAGATCGCGGTGGACGAAGTAATCAACGGCATGCAGACAGCTGAGGAAAGCGCGCAAAATGTGATCACCCGTCTGAAGGAATCAGAAAACCAATGAAATTTAACCTCGAAGAATTTAGGGCCAAACTAAGGAAACGCCTTCCGCGCTGGATTAACCTGCAAAATATCATTTTCATCACCGTGATTTTCGCCTTTATCGTCATTGTGGTCTGGAGCGAGGATATTTCCCAGTTTTTTGAGAGTGTGCGGCTTGAGGG
>CAYPAG010000003.1:27601-46948 GCA_964408645.1 uncultured Pelolinea sp.
AATTATTTAAGGAGTAGAAAATGCGTAATTTTTTCAAGAATACAGCCAAATGGATACTCCCGTTGAGCCTGGTCATCGTTCTGGTTTTCGGCACGGTTGGCACGGTCAGCGCGGCGGAATTTCCAAATGGCGAAACGATTCCCGCGGGTGAGACGATCGAAGATGATGTTTTCATCGGTGGAGAAAACGTGGTTGTGGATGGCACAGTCAATGGCATGCTCTTTGCCGGCGGCACGTCAATTACCATCAATGGCACGATCAATGGTGATGCCCTGCTCATGGGTGAGATGGTGGTGGTCAGCGATTCAGCCGTGATCAACGGCAACCTCTTCATCGCCGGCGGCGACCTGACGATGAATGGCAAGGTGACCGGCTCGGTATTCAGCGGATCCGCGGAACTCAATGTGGGTTCAATGGCTGAGGTGAGCCGCAATTTCTATTATGGCGGCTTCAGCCTTAAAACCGGGGATGGTTCGAAGGTTGGGCGAGATCTATTCGCGGCTGGTTTTCAGATGCTGCTTTCAGGCGATATCGAACGTGACCTGTCAGTTGCTGCGGCAGCGATTGAGCTCGATGGAAACATCGGCCGGAATGCCCTTTTGGATGTCGGCAACATTGATGAATCTGGCGAAGCCTCGTCATATTTTTATTTCAATCCTTCAATCAGCCGCTACGTGGATCAGGTGGTTGAGCCCGGAATCCGTGTCTCAGACGCCGCGAACGTCGGGGGTGTACTCACTTACACCAGTTCGTTGAATATCAATACTGAGCTGGAAGCGGTCACCTCCGGCCAGGTCGTTTATCAGACCCCTGTGCCCTATGAATCCAGAGACCCTCGTTTGACTGACCGCGGTGAGGTGAAGGATTTCTCCAGGCGAGACGTTGGCTCCTTCCTGGTTGGCGCGGCAGCATTAAAGGCAGCCCGCAACTTTATCAAACTGATGGTTCTGGGCGCGCTGGCCTTGTGGCTTCTTTCCAAGCCCTTCCGCCGCCTGGTGGAGGCTGCATACGCTGAACCGCTGAAAGCCATTGGCTGGGGCTTTGTCCTGGTGGCCATCGGCTTCCTGGCGCTGCTCATTGTCCCGCTGGTGTTCGTGCTGGTGGGTGTGCTGGTGGGCTTCCTCAGCCTGGGCAGTCTGCTCTCCTTCTGGTTTGGTACGCTGGGATTGGTTCTGCTGTTGGCATTCACCCTGTTCTTCTTCATGGTGTTCACCGCCAGCAAGATTCTGGCTGCCTATATGTTCGGCCGCTGGTTGATGAAGGGGCTATTCAAGGTGGAAGAAGAAAAACCCTGGATCTACCTGCTGCTGGGCGTGTTCCTGTATGTGCTGATTCGCGCCATTCCGGTGGTTGGATTCCTGGCCGGTCTTACCGCTACATTGATTGGCGCAGGCGCTTTCTGGCTGGCTTTCCTGCAGAAGCAACATGAGAAATAGTCAATAACTATGTAACCTTGTAGAGACACGGCATGCCGTGTCTCTACAAGAAATCGCCCTCCCGCCGTACATCTTGCCTGCGGGAATTTTCTTTTAAAATCCGCGGTGGAAACCAGATCAAACCTCCATCGCAAAGAATGGCACCAGCATCTCATCCCTGGAAAGCCCGCCATGCCGGCCAAGCAAATGATTTTCCTTGTTGACCCACCACCAGTATGCATTGTTTTCGGGGAAGACGATGTGGCTGCCCACCCGATCCAGGGTGGAAGGGTGCGGGGCAGCCGTTCCAAGCAAGCCATTCGACAAGACTTTGCTGGAAGGGAGCATTGTAAACTTGCCATTCCAATGACTGTTAAGGTAATTTTCAACCTCAACTTCATGCCCATTCATGATGAACAGGTATGGCAGCCGGCTTTCACCGGTGGGCATCAGCGCCAGATGGCGCGCCAGCTCGGGGTGGTGATGAAGGTCAAAGTCATACTTGATTTCTGTGGCGATCTGCCCATGGTCGGCGGTGAGCACAAACAGAGTGTCATTTCTCCCGTGGGCGATCAGCGGATTTAAAAAACCAGCCAGGGATCTGGCAAAATCAAGCCACATATCATAAAGCTGCGTTGAGTCTGGCCCGTTGTGGTGCGAGAAGGTATCCAATCCACCCCAGTAGATGTATGAGTAGGTCTTGCTGCTTTGGTAATCCTCCTGCACCAGTCGAACAGATGACCAAAGATCTTCAGCTGATTCAAACGGGATGCTCTCAACGCCTTTCAACAGCATACGCGAGAGCCCGGAGGATGAGATCGAGCTGTGCTGAAATGCGAAGGGCTTTACGCCATTCTGTTGGAGCAGCGGCCCAAGTGTGGGTACCGGGAGAAAAGTTTCCGGGTCAAACCCCGCGCGGTAAAGGCTACCCGTGTCATTTTGGAAAGAAGCAACAGAATGAAAGATCATGTTGGCAGTTAAACCAAACTCTTTGAGAAAAAGCTCGTAACCGATAATGCCATGTTCCACGGGCAGCCGGCCTGTCCACAAGGTGGTCAGCGCGGCTGAAGTGGTGCTGGGGGCAATGCTGGTCAAGGGCGCCAGCAATCCATGCTCGAAAATCCGCGCCCAGGCTTGATACAATGTTCTTTCCCGCGTTTCTGTATAGAATCGCTGGAAAAGCGCTAATTTCTGTCCGTCAACCAACAGAAAAATAATATGCCGGTACTGCTGTTTCAGCGCTGACTGGATCTCGCCAGCAAGTGGGTTATTGACAGGCGCAGGCACACCCAGCCAATCCAACATGCTCGCCGGAAGGTTGGCGATCGAGTAACCTCCATAATGCGGATGGATTTCGCCGTCTCGTTTGGGGATCCCATCCAGTGAAAACCGTTCAAGCTTGTTCAGCAGAGTATTGAAAACTTGGTCATCGGCCATCAATCTATTTTATATCGTTGGCTGTCATGGAGCGCGTTTTTCCCAAAATAGGGCTTTTTTTGTATAATCAGGTAAGTTTTATGGATGAGGAAAAATGCGCAGGGAACGTCTGACCTGGGATGACATTGATGCTTTGATCGATCATTTGGTCCCTCAATTTAATTATGAGTTTGAGGGTATGGTCATGATCACCCGTGGCGGGATTGTTCCAGGAGGATTGCTCGCTGCGGTTCTGCAGCTGGGTAATATTCTCACTGCCGCGGTGGATTTTCCGGCTGAAGCTGAGATGGACATCTCCCGCAACAAATCACAATTTCTTGCCTGGCCACAGTTTATCCAGTTCCCGGCAGACGATATGTTGGCTGCCCGCCGCATCCTGGTCGTGGATGATGTGTGGGGTTCCGGCCGAACAATCACCGCGGTGAAGAATCGAATTGCCGGCGCTGGCGGGCTGCCATACACCTGCGTGCTGCATTACAACCCATATCGTAATTTATTTGGCAACGCGCGCCCTGATTATTACGCGGCGATAACTGACGCTTTTATCATTTACCCTTGGGAAAATCCCCGTGGTCCCGAAGGCGCTTTTTTGGGAAATTTCGGTAATTAGTATTTAAAGACTAATTTCCAGCAAAAGAATTTATTTTATTTAATTGTAGGGGTGCACAGCCGCGCGCCTCTACTCGATTGATTTGGAAACAGGGATTTGTGTAAGATATTTTTCCCTTTTCAAAAAGGGGAGACGCAAGAGGGGTTCAATATTTTTATATAAAGCCAAGCATATCCCAGGCGGTCAGGAATGACCGCCCTACAATCCTTATTTCTCCTCGTTTTCAGAAGGGATTTTTTACGTCAAGCATAGTTCCCTGGCAAGTGGTCAGGAATGACCACCCTACCTCTCTCGTTCATAAAGGGGAGATGTAGGTGTTTTAATGATGGAACTCGAGAATTTTTCAGGAAAACGATCAACCTAACCAAGCAGTATCTTTTGATACCGGTCAACCATCAGCTCCAAACCGAAGTTCTCTTCAGCGCGCTTGCGCGCGTTCACACGGAACTTGTCCAAATTATCCAACACCTCAGCTGCTGCCTTGGCCAGAGATTCGGTCTGGGGGGCTTCAAGCTTCCAGTAATTCGCGCCATACGGCACCGCGATGCCGCCTTCCTGCCCGATCAGCTCAGGGATCGACCCGGTGGCGTAACTCACCACCGGCAGCCCGCAGGCCAGCGCTTCAACGACTGAGTTGGGGCAGGCTGCGTTGATCTCAGCCGGAAAAAGCATATGGGCGCTGCGGTCGAGGGCGGGGATTTCACTGTGCGGGACGATCCCCAGCCAACGGACACGGGCTTTGCGCGTCAGCCTCACCTGGCCGCGCATTTCCTGCGGCGCGTTACCCGCGATGGCCAGCTCAACTTCTCGGTTCAGCAGATCCGACAATTGTTGTGCAGCATCCACCGCGTTGAACAAGTCGCGTTCATGGCCGCCCTTAAAACTGCCTTCCACCACCAGTAATCGGATGAAATCTTTGGGTGCGGCTTCATCCTCCGCAGGAGAAAAGGTTGTTAAATCAACTCCATTATGAACGACATGCGAAGGTTTTTTCAACGAACCAAACGTTGTGTTCCACCAATCGCGGGTGAACCCGCTTTGGTATACGATCACATCCGCCAGCCTGCGGCGGATGAAGGATAACTGCAGATTCATGCGCTCTGAGCGCAGGTAATGCTGCCAGCCGGTGGTTTTGCGTTTATGCAGCCAGTTCATCCCATCCAGGCGCTGCACAATACGTATGCCGTGGGTTTTGGCGTAGATCAGATCGCCCAGTTTGCGGGTCGCTCCGATGACCAGCAGCGCCTGCGTCCCTGCGATGCGCGGGTCATGGTGCGTTTCAATGCCGCGCGCGGCGAGCCCGGCACGCAGCTTGGATTGGAAAGAAGACGGCCCGCCATGGCCGTTAAGTTTTGGGAGGATGCAGATGGAGGGATTTGGCACAATGAAATCCGCTTGAGTTATTTGCTCGCAATTATACCTTTGGGCTGGGGATGCATTATATGTTGAGTTTGACTGGTCAATTAAAGATAAAATAGACCAAAATATGGCTAAGATCAAACGCGTTGTCATTAAGGTTGGCACTTCCACTCTAACTGCCGGATCACCACGCTTAAACCTGCCGCGCATCGCCTCACTGGCGCAGCAGATCTCGGGTGTCATGGAAAACGGCTGCCAGGCGGTGCTGGTCTCATCCGGCGCCATCGCGGCGGGCAGGGAGCGTTTGGAATTCCCTGAATTCACCAAATCCATTCCCGGCAAGCAAATGCTGGCGGCAGTTGGACAACCGCGATTGATGAATGTGTACGAGCAGTTGTTTGGCATTTACGGCCGGCAGGTGGCACAGATCCTGCTGACACGCGAAGACATCAGCGACCGGCGGCGCTATCTGAACGCGCGCAACACGCTTGAAGCACTGCTTGGCCAGGGGTTGGTGCCGATTGTGAATGAGAACGATACCATTGCGACGGATGAGATTAAGATCGGCGACAATGACACACTCTCGGCTTTAGTTGCCAACCTGATCGAAGCGGATTTACTGATTCTCCTGACCGATCAGGAGGGATTATATACAGCAGACCCAGCCAAAGATAAGAACGCGACGTTGATCGAAGATATCTCATCCCCGGAGATTCCCGAAGAAGCGTGGGAAGCGGCTGGCGGCAGCCGAACGGGATTAGGCACCGGCGGCATGCTGACCAAGCTGCAGGCGGCGGATATTGCCCGACGCTCAGGCACGCGCGTGGTCATCGCGCGCGGTGACTTGCCGGATGTGCTGGCCAGACTGGTGAATGGGGAAAAACTCGGGACTTGTTTCCATGCGGTGACAGACACTCTGGAAAGCCGTAAGCGGTTTATGCTGGCAGGCGCCGTGCCGCGCGCGTCCATCCGCATTGATGAAGGCGCGTTGAAAGCCCTGCGCGGCGGCGGTTCACTACTGCCGGTGGGGATCACTGGCATCCAGGGGCGTTTTGATCGCGGGGATATTGTCA
This sequence comes from uncultured Pelolinea sp., assembly GCA_964408645.1. Taxonomy (GTDB): domain Bacteria; phylum Chloroflexota; class Anaerolineae; order Anaerolineales; family Anaerolineaceae; genus Pelolinea. The sequence goes on from CAYPAG010000003.1 coordinate 33,496, forward strand.
AGGTGAAAACAGCGGAAGGGAAGGATTGCGCGGTGGGGTTGGCCAATTACGCGTCCGAGGACATTCAAAAGATTAAAGGCAGCCGCTCAAGCGCTATCGAAAGAACGCTGGGATACGCCTACGGCGATGAAGTGATCCACCACAATAACATGACTGTGCTGGGGAGTTGACCATGCTGGATATCGTTCAATTATGCAAGGATGCCAAAACCGCCAGCACCGGATTGGCTTTGGCGGGCACTGAAAAGAAGGATAGAGCGCTCTCGCTGTTGGCACATTGGCTGCGGGACAACACCGCGGCGATTGTCAGCGAGAACGACAAGGATGTCACGGAGGCGCGCCGGAAAGGGTTGAGCGACGCGTTGATCGACCGGCTGCGGCTGACGCCTGAACGCGTTCAATCCATCGCGTCTGACCTGGAAGATGTCATTCGTCTGCCGGACCCGGTGGGCGAGGAATTTGAAACGGGAGTTTTACCTAACGGACTGCGGGCGCGCAAGGTGCGTGTACCTCTGGGAGTGATCGCGGTGATCTACGAATCGCGCCCCAATGTGACCATTGATGTAGCTTCGCTGGCTTTAAAGAGCGGCAACGCGGTCATCCTGCGCGGCGGCAGCGAAACTATTCACAGCAACCGCATCCTGGTGGAAGGCATCCGCCACGCGCTGAAAAGCGCGGAAATCGACCCGAGGGTTGTGCAGTTTATTGATGATCCGTCTCGCGACCTGGTCAGCCAACTGCTGAAGATGCACCAGTTTATTGATATGCTCATCCCGCGCGGCGGCGCAGGATTGCACGCCTACTGCCGTGAAAACTCCTCCATCCCTGTCATCACCGGCGGCATTGGCATCTGCCATCTTTACGTGGACGAAAGCGCTGACTTGCAGAAGTCCATTGAAGTGATTCGCAACGCCAAGATCCAACGACCGTCTGTCTGCAACGCGCTGGATACGGTGTTGGTTCACCAGCGGGTGGCGGGCATTTTGGTGCCGCGGTTGATCGATGCCCTGCGGCAAGACGGCGTCAGTTTCCGTGTGGGCGAAAATCTGATGAAAAGTTTGGGCTTGTCTGCCAACAAATCAGTTCAATCGGCTGGGCCTGAGGATTACGATACTGAATGGCTCTCGCTGGTGCTCGGTATCAAGCAAGTCAACAGTCTGAATGAGGCCATTCAACATATCGCCGCCCATTCCACCGGCCATTCTGATGGCATTTTGACCGAAAATGAAGAAAACGCGCGGCGCTTCACCCGCGAGGTGGACTCAGCGGTGGTGTATGTGAACGCCAGCACCCGCTTCACGGATGGCAGCCAGCTGGGCTTGGGCGCCGAGGTGGCCGTTTCGACCCAGCGTTTGCACGCCCGCGGCCCGATGGCGCTCCGCGAGCTGACTACTTTTAAGTGGGTGGTTGAAGGGGATTATCAGGTACGAGAATAAATTTTTGAACATTCTGTAAATATTTAAAAATTGGTGTCGTGACTCAGCGTAATGTGCCGCTCCGGTACTGAAGAATTACGAACTCTCGTGAATGAACGATACGATCCGCTGGGCGGCAAGCCCGTCGCCGTAGGGGTTGGGGGCGTGTGAGATGCGTTGATAGGCCTCATCATCCTTGAGCGCTTTACGCGCTTCCACCAAAATCTTCTCCGGATCTGTGCCTACCAGGGTCAGCACGCCAGCTTGAACGCCTTCCGGACGCTCGGTGACTTCCCGCAGCACCAGGCAGGGTTTGCCCAGTCCGGTGGCTTCCTCCTGGATGCCGCCTGAATCGGTCAGGATCAGCCGTGCCTGCTTTAGAAGGTGGACTAGGGGAAGATATTCCAGCGGCTCGAGCAGCGAGATGTTGGCAATGCCGTTCAACGCTTCATGAACGGGTTGGTAGATATTCGGGTTGAGGTGCACCGGATACACGATCTCGATCTCATCTGAAAATTCAACCGCCAGGGTCTTAAGTGCCTGGCAGATGGCACGGATCGGCTGCCCAAAGTTCTCGCGCCGATGCGCGGTCACCATCACTAATTTCCTCTGACCGGACAGGATCTCCTTATTTTCCAGTAGTTCTTTGATCTCAACCGGCATTGGCAAGGCAGTGACCTGATTGAGCGCGTCAATGATGGTGTTGCCGGTGACCTTGATCGCGCTGTCTGGCACGCCGTCTCTGATCAGGTTGCCGCGCGCCCATTCGGTCGGGGCGAACTGAAGGTCGGCGATGCTGCTGATCACTTTACGGTTGATCTCTTCGGGGAAAGGCTGCCATTTATCCTGGGTGCGCAGGCCAGCTTCGACGTGCGCGACCTTGATCCGCCGGTAAAAGGCGGCCATGGCGGCAGCCATGGCGGTGGTCGTGTCGCCCTGCACCACCACCCAATGCGGCGTGTACTTCTCCAACATAGGATCCAGGCGGGTGAAGATATCCGCGGTGAGTTTTGCCAGTGACTGGTTTGCGGTCATCAGGTCCAGATCTTCATGCGGGATGAGTTTATATAGTGACAGCACCTGGTCAAGCATCTCGCGATGCTGGGCAGTGACCACCAGCGTGGACTCAAAGCGATTATCGCTGTTGAAGCGTTGGATGACCGGTGCCAGCTTGATGGCTTCCGGGCGGGTGCCAAGCACGGTCATGACGCGGATTTTTTCGCTCATTAATTCTTTCCGTCGCCGATGCGATGAAAGCTGAACCCGGCGCTTTGCCAGGCGTCTCGCTCCCAGCCATTGACGGCGTCGACAACCATTACCGCATTCGTTTGTTTGCGAATCTCGCGGGGATCCATCTCTTTGAACTGAGTATGACCGACCAGCAGCAGCAGGACATCTGCGCCTGCAAGAGCTTCGTTCAGATTATCAGCGCTTTTAGCACCTTCGAGGTAAAAATTGGTTTTGAATGGTTCGTAAAGGGTGACCTTGGCGCCGGTTTCGATGAGCAGCCTCGTGATTTCGACTGCGGGCGATTCCCGCAGGTCATCCACATCCGGTTTATACGCCAGGCCGAGCACCGTAATGCGCTTGTCCGCCACGCCGCCGGATTTTTTTTCGATGAACTCCAGCACATAGTCCGGCTGGCTGTCGTTGACCGTACGCGCGGTGCGGATCAGCTGCGCTGTATCCGGCGCGGCTTCCACAAGGAACCAGGGGTCCACACTGATGCAGTGGCCGCCAACACCGGGGCCGGGATTGAGAATCTTCACCCGCGGGTGGCGGTTGGCCAGCGCGATGGCTTCCCAGATATCCACCTGGAATTGGTCTGCCAGCCGCGCGAATTCATTGGCTGCCGCGATGTTGATATCGCGGAAGGTGTTTTCCATCAATTTGACCATTTCTGCCGTGGTGGCGTCGGTCAGCACGATCTCGCCGCGCACAAAGGTGCTGTACAAGTCGCGCCCGGCTTCCGCCGAGGGCTGGTCGATGCCGCCGATCACGCGCGCGTTCTCGATCAGTTCGCGCAGGATCTGTCCAGGCAAGACGCGCTCCGGTGAATAAGCCAGATGAAAATCAACGCCTGCTTTCAGGCCCGATCTCTCTAAAATGGGCGCGACCACGTCGACGGTCGTGCGGGGCGGTGAGGTGGATTCCAGAATGACCAGGTTGCCTTCAGCCAGCACCGGCACGATCGATTCAGCAGCTGCCCGGACAAAATCCAGGTCCGCCTGCTTGTTCCCCTTGAAGGGGGTAGGCACAGCAATGATGAACGCGTCCGATGGCTGGGGCTTGTCCTTCACGACCAGGTTGCCGGATTTCAACGCGGCCTGCACCAGCGTGCGCAGTCCGGGCTCAAAAAGATGCACCTCGCCGTTATTCAGTCCGGAGACGATTTCCGGCTTGGTGTCCACACCGGTCACCTTCAGGCCGTGAGTGGCAAAGGTGCTGGCGGTGGGCAGGCCGATGTAGCCGAGGCCGAGGACGCATAGGGTTTGAAACTTCAAGTTGGCTCTCCTGGATAAAATCGATTCTATTATCCCATAACTGGCAAGAGTTATTGTCAGGGATGTTCTTAACCACGGATAAACACAGATGAGATTGGATGAACTCAGATATTACCAATTAAAAAAAAGCCTAGCAGTTTATAAAATGTTGTTTGGTCGTCTAAATGTTATTTCAGAGAAATCATCGGTGTTTATCCTTACAAAATCAGTGTTTTATCTGTGGTTTAAGTATTCCGCATATAAAATTAAGTCAGATTACTTATCCAGGAGGACCTATGACCCGCCAATATCATATCCAGCTTGAGGAAGGCGAATGCGCGCCTTATGTCCTGCTGCCCGGTGATCCCGGACGGGTGGAGCAGGTGGCCAGTGTGTGGGATGAATCACATCAAGTGGCAGAAAACCGGGAATATGTCACCTATACCGGCATTTACAAAGGCGTCCCCATCACATGCACCAGCACCGGCATCGGCGGACCGTCCACCGCCATCGCCGTGGAGGAGCTGGCGCGGGTAGGCGCTCGCACCTTCCTGCGCATCGGCACCTGCGGCACCTTCAAGGACGAAGTCAAAGACGGCGATATGGTCATCTTTGACGCAGCCGCGCGCTTCGACGGCGCCTCGCTGGCTTACGCACCGCTGGAATTTCCCGCAGTGGCGCATTATGATGTTGTGCGCGCCTGCATCCAGGCGGGGGAAAATCTGGGCATCCCGTACCATGTAGGCCTCACGCGCACCCATGATGGTTTGTACGCGCGCCAGTCCAAGCCCGGCGGGTCATTCGCTGGGTATTGGCAATCCGATTGGGCGCATCATTATGAAGATCTTCAGCGCATGAACATCACTGCTTCAGAAATGGAAGCAGCGGTGATCCTGGTCCAGGCGCGCTTGTGGGGGCTGCGGGCGGGAGGTATGGCGGTTTCGGTGATCAATGTCATTAAACCAGTTGGCGTCGAGGAGGAATACGACCCCTCCAAGGATTTTGATCAATCCAGCGAGAACACGCTGCGCCTGGCGCGCATGGGCAGTGAGGCCATTCGCGTTCTTGCCGAAGAAGACAAAAAACGATCCTAAGGGAAAAACTTTAATGTTTTTGGGTGAGCAGCCAAACGACGCGATCATAAGAAATTGCATAGAGAAGCACAAAAGTTGCGGCCAGGATCGATCCTAAAATCCGCGAACCAGCCAAAAAGAGAAAAACTGCCGCGCAGCTGAAGAAAAGGATCTCGATCGTCAACCGAAGCCATCCAGGCACACTTACTGGCGCTGGTCCGGGATCGTTTGGTACACGGAATGTGCCCCAAATAACCGCCGCCATCACTGGCAGAGTAGCGGCAAATAGATACCGCATGAATCCGCTGGCTGATTGCCAGCCGAAAAAACCAAAAGCAAATAAGCCAAAAAGCTCCAGTAGAAATCTGACTAACAACACGACAGGTTTGTTTGCCATCCTACCTCCAATAATCTTCGAATAATTATTCTTCCCGTGAGCCGTTGGGTTGATTAGAGGTTCATAAGAACTCTTGTGGGGCATGTATTCAATTCGTTAATTATTCTTTATACAGCGGCATAGTACAATCCCATTGTGAGGTAACGATGCCCAAAACACTCTATCTGATCGATGGCCACGCCCTGGCTTACCGTTCGTATTTTGCCATTGCCGCGACGGGATCCCGCTTTGTGTCGCGTTCCGGCGAACCGACCGCAGCGACCTTTGGCTTTGTGAATGTGCTGATGTCCCTGCTTGAAAAAGAAAAGCCGGATTATCTGGCTGTGGCGTTCGACACCGGCCGCACATTCCGCAGCGATGAATACCCTGATTACAAAGCCACCCGTGAAAAAATGCCGGAGGACCTGGTGCCGCAGATCGAGCGGCTGCGAGGTTTGATGGATGCATTTCATTTTCCCCGGCTTGAAATGGAAGGATTTGAAGCCGATGATGTGATCGGTTCGATCGCCAAGCAGATGGCTGAAAAGGGCTTGAATGTCAAGATCATCACCGGCGACAAAGACCTGCTTCAACTGGTGACCGACCGCATCGTGGTCAACCTGGCTGGCGGCAAACTCTCGGAAGCCGAAGACTATTTTCCGGACGGGGTGGTGAAGAAGATGGGCGTCCGCCCCGACCAGGTGGTAGATCTCAAAGCCCTGATTGGCGATCCGTCGGATAACATCCCGGGTGTCAAGGGCATCGGACAGAAAACCGCCGAAAAACTGCTCAGCCAATACGGAACCCTGAACGGGGTGTACCAGCATATCGAAGAACTCAAGGGCAAAGTTCAGGAAATGCTTTATTTAAATAAAGATACTGCCTATCTCAGCTATTTTTTGGCGCAGATCCGCACCGATTTGAGCATTCCCTTTGACCTGGAGCAAGCCCGCACCGACAATATTGACATCGAGAAGGTGATGGAGATCTTCAATGAGCTACAGTTCCGCACCCTCACTTCGCGCTTCCAGAAATTGTTGGGGCAGGGCACTATTTCTGCCGAAAGCGGACAGATGACGCTGTTCGAGGAGGAACCAGTCAAACTGGGATTGCCGGCACAGTATGTGGTCAATGTGACGGTGGTGGACACTGATGAAAAACTGGCTGAAATGGCGCGCAGGATCAGCCAGTCAGAGATGATCTCCTTTGACACCGAGACAACCTCGACCGATCCGATGCAGGCGGAGATGGTAGGTATTTCATTAGCCATTGAGGAAGGCAGCGCTTACTACATTCCGGTGGGGCACAAAGGCAGCAGCCGCCAGCTTGAAATCAGCAAGGTGATCGAAGCGATCACTCCTACTTTCACCGATCAAAAGATCCAAAAGATCGGGCATAACATGAAGTATGACGCCTTGATGCTGCTCAATTACGGTTTACGCATCCACCCGTTCAGCTTTGACACCATGATTGCCGGATGGCTGCTGGAGCCCGAATCGCACCGCCTGGGCTTGAAGCGCATGGCGGAGAGCGAGCTCAATATCGCCATGACCGAAATCTCGGAATTGATCGGCACCGGAAAAAAGCAGCTCACCATGGACAGGGTGGCGATTGAAGATGTCGCGCCTTACGCCTCGGCAGACGCTGAAGTCCCGCTGCGGCTGGAAAAGATTTTACGCGAACGCCTCGAAAAGAACGGCCTCATGAAAGTGTTTGAGGAGATCGAGATGCCGCTGATCCCGGTGTTGATGGAAATGGAGCATACGGGCATCAAGGTGGACGGCGCTTTTCTTAAGGATTTCGCCAGCGAACTAAACCAACGGCTGTTGGAAATACAGAAGGAAGTGTATAAGCTTGTCGGTTATGATTTCAACCTGAACTCCACCCAGCAGCTCTCCAAGGCCTTGTTCGAGACCCTGCACCTCACCGCGCCGGATTCTTCCAACAAGACCAAAGCCGGCGGGTTCTCCACCTCGGCAGATGTGCTTGAGAACATGAAAGACCAACACGAGGTGGTCGCGTTGATCCTTGAACAGCGCGAACTTTCCAAACTGGTCTCGACTTATCTGGAAGCGCTGCCCAGGCAGATCAACCCAAAAACCGGCCGGGTGCACACCTCTTTCAACCAGACCGGGTCCGTCACCGGGCGTCTGGCATCCTCGGATCCCAATCTTCAAAACATTCCCACCCGCACTGAGCTGGGGCATCGCGTGCGCGAGGGTTTTGTGGCCGATAAGGGCCAGCTGCTGGTTTCGGTGGATTATTCACAGATTGAGTTGCGCGTAGCCGCGCATATGTCAGGCGATAAAGCCATGATCAACGCTTTTCTGGCTGACCAGGACATTCACGCAGCCACGGCGGCGGCCATTCATGATGTCCCGATCGGCCAGGTGACCAAAGAACAGCGCAGCCACGCCAAGGCAATCAATTTTGGCTTGCTTTACGGGATGAATGAATTCGGTCTGATGCGCGCCACCGAATTGACGCTGGCGGAAGCCACCAAATTCCGTGATGAGTATTTTGCCGAGTTTCCGGGGATCAGACAGTATATTGAAACCACGCGCGCCAAAGCTGAAAAGCAGGGGTTTGTTGAAACGCTGTTGGGGAGGAAACGTTATTTCCCGCAGTTGAAAGGCGCAGCGACGCCGCAGGTGAGATCACGAGCGCTACGGGAAGCAATCAATTCTCCGGTGCAGGGCACCGCGGCCGACATCATGAAGATCGCCATGATCCACCTCCCTGCGGAGTTAAAGAAAGCCGGGTTGAAGGCAAAAATGCTGCTGCAGGTGCATGACGAATTGCTGTTGGAATGCCCGGAAACGGAACTCGACCAGGCGATCGAGGTAACCAGCCGGGTAATGGCCAATGCCTACAAAATAAATGTTCCCCTTAAAACCGATGCCGCCTTTGGAAAGAACTGGGGAGACCTTAAGGATTATGAGAATTAGATAGGAATAATTGGCAAAGGCGGACAGCTGTTTACCCTTGCATGGGAAATATAGGGCGCACAGGAATGTGCGCCTTTTGAATTACCCAAATTTGAATGATTATTTTCCCTTCGCTGCGCGGGTCTGGTAGGGCGGCGCCACGATGGTGAACACCCGGCAAACGCGTTCGTCCATCATGCGGCTGCGGATGCGCGGGTCGAGTTCTTCGAAGCTTGATGAGGTGGTGATGACTGTGGGCTGCCGCGTTTCATAGCGGAAATTAAGGATTTGATAAAGTTTTTCCCGCGCCCAGGGGGTGGCGTTCTGCGTTCCCAGATCATCCAGGACGAGCAGCTTGGCGTTCTTCACCTGGGCGAAGATGTTGTCGTACGACACGGTGCTGGTCGGGCTGAAAGTCGCGCGCAGGTGATCCAGCAGGTCTGGCACCACCGCGAAAATGGGTTCGCCCCCCAATCCCGATTGATAATGCCCGATGGCGGCTGCCAGGTGCGTTTTACCGACGCCGTAGCTTCCCATCAGCACCAACCAGCCATCCGGCTTGTCGGCAAATTGTTGAGCGGCATAAAAGGCTTTCTCGATGCTTTTCTGCGCGTCGGTCCCCAGTTTTTCACCCTTGCGGATGCTGAATTTGTCAAACGTACGATGGTCGCTGACATGCGCGAGCGAAGAAATCGGTGATGCGTCACCCTCAGCCAGTGGATTGCGGTAATCTGGCGCGTCGATTTGGATGGCGATCACCAGCTGGCGGTCCTGCAGCCGCGAACTGATGCGTTCATCGATCTGTGATAGCGGCAGGTTGGTGGTGATCAGGGTCGGCAGGCGCTGCGTGTAGCGATGGTTGATGATCTGAAATAACTTTTCCTGCGCCCAGGGAGTTGTGTTTTGTGTGCCCAGGTCATCCAGCACCAAAAAACGAATGTTGCGAATTTCATCAAAGCGGCTTTCGTAATTGGTTTCCTCAGAGCCGTAGCTGGTCCTCAACCAATCCAGCAGGTCCGGAACGGTCAAAAAAAGAGTCTCGACACCCAGGGAAACGACTTCATTCGCGATGGCTGCTGCCAGGTGTGTTTTACCGGTGCCGTATCCGCCCATCAAAAGCAGCCAGCCGTTCAGGTGGTGGGCGTAATTGCGGGCGGTGTTGAAAGCGACCTCGAGTGTCTTGTTGACCGGCTTACCGCCGCCATGGCCTTCGGTCTTAAAATTCTCAAAAGTCATCCCTTGAAATGAATCCAGGTTGGAAGTCCGGTAAAGTCGGGAGAGTTTGTCCTTTTGAACAGATTCTTTCTGACAGGCGCAGATCTCCAGTTGTCCGAAGTTGGGATCATCGATTGGCAGGTCCCGGCGTACGTAACCCAGGCCGCCGCAGATTGGGCAGACCTTTTTACCGGTTGTTTTATTCACTTTTTCACCAGTGTTTTCCGATGTCGCCATACTCTCCTTTGAGGTAGCGTTCGTAATCTTCTTGAGTGTTTCGCTGATCGGTTCCAATGCGTCCTTCCTCCTTCCAGCGCTTCAAAATGGTTTCCACATATTTCCAGCGCCGCACGTTATTCTTGACCGCGATCTGGACCGCTTCTTCGATCCAATCTGCAGGATAGTCGTTCTGCGCGTCTTTCAGCATGTCCGCGATGATTGGCGTTAGCGGTCCGATATTTTATTCATACAAGCGGAACAAGGTCGGTTTGACGGCATCCAGCGTGGTTCTGACCGGCGTTGTGACCGCTGATGAACCTTCGCTCGAATATTTCTCGGCGGCTGCCCGCCCGCGTGGCGTGTTTAGGAAGTAGAGCTTATCACTGTCGCCGGCTTGGATCAGGATGTTATCCCGAACCCCTTGTAGAAGGGCTTCTCCCAACGTCTGATTTAAATCGTTATTTTCCGAAATTAATCCATTGACAAATTTTTTATCCTGGAAGATATCCTCAGCGCTGAATCCGATGCCATAATCGCCTTCTGTTTTTGCGGACCATAAAAGAAAAAGAACCAGCTTGAGCTCGTTCAAATCTTGAATATTCGGCAGGATCTCGCTGAAGAATTGATCCGGTATGCCGGTAAAGCTCTTTTTGTTTTCCTCGAAACCGTTGAAAAACGCGTTCATGGCGCTATTCTTCCACAGTTCTCGCGTTGTAAAACTGCGCCAGATCTTTCAGGAAGATGAGTTCGATGTCCCGCGTGGGGCCATTGCGGTGCTTGGCAACCATCAGTTCCACCAGCTGCGACCTTTCGGTTTCAGCCAGGTCTTCCTCTTTTTTGTGGATAAACATGACAATGTCGGCGTCTTGTTCAAGACTGCCTGATTCCCGCAGGTCGGAGAGCATCGGCTTCTTGTCTGCCCGCTGCTCCACCGCGCGCGAAAGCTGGGCGGCAGCCAGCACCGGCACGTTTAATTCGCGCGCCAGCGTCTTAAGGTTTCGCGAAATGTAGGAGACTTCCTGCACGCGGTTTTCAGTGCGCGATTCGCCTGACATTAGTTGAATGTAATCCACCAGGATCAAGTCAATGTGATGTTCAAGGTGCAGCCGGCGGCATTTGGTGCGCATCTGCATCGGCGTCAAGGCGGGAGTGTCATCCAGGAACATTTTCGAATTACCCAGCACATCCACCGCTTTTACGAAGCTGTCCCACTCATCTTCTTCGATCTTCCCCGAGCGGAGCCGCTGGGTGTTGATGTTGGTTTCCTGGGCGATCATGCGCTGCACCAGCTGCTCATTAGACATTTCAAGCGAGAACATTGCCACATGTTTCTTGTGGATGATGGCGGCGTTCTTGGCCACCGTCAGAAGAAAACCGGTCTTGCCGGAGGCGGGGCGGCCAGCCACGATCAGGAGGTCGGATTTCTGCAACCCGCCCAGAAGCCGGTCAAGATCGACCAGCCCGGTGGGGACACCGAAGATTTCGTCGCTGCGGGTGGATTGAACGGAGACGCGGTCAAAATATTCACTAACCACGGCCTGAATGGGCTGCAGATCGCGGCGGATGCGTTTTTCGCTTAAATTGAAAACAGACTGCTCGGCTGAATTGAGAATGGAATCGACATCCTTCTCTTCCTGGTAAGCCAGTTTGGCCATCTCGTTGGCTGCGGCCAGCATGCGCCGGCGGACCGAGGTTTCCTCAACGATCCTGGCATAAGCCTGCGCGTTGAGCGAACTGGGGGTTTGGTTGACCAGCGCCATTAGATAGGGCTGGCCGCCGATCTCCTCCAACTGCTTGCGGTTATCCAGTTCCTCGCTGAGGGTCAGTATGTCGATCGGGATGCGGGTTTCATGCAGATAGGTGAACACCTCCCAAATCCAGCGATTACGAATGATGTAGAAGTTGTCGGCGTCCAGGATCTGCGCGACATCATAATAGGACTCGGGATTGATCAGCACCGACCCAAGCACGGCTTCTTCCGCCTGGCGGTTATGCGGCTGCGACTGGATGGTGCTGGTGGTTAATTCTTCTGGCTGGAAATAGTCTTCCATAAATGGAATGGATCGGATTCTGCCGGGAGAGGATTATTTGTCCTCGTCCTCGTTATCTTCCTCATCCTCCTCGTCCTTCTTATCTTTCTGGCTGCCTGCACCCTTCTTGGATAAGTAATCCTCAAAAATAGAAAGCCGCTCTTCGTCCGGTGGCACACGGCCGCCCGCTGATGCTTCGCTTTCTTCCATCTCTTCTTCCTCTTCCGCTTCGATGGATAACTCTTCCGGTATGATGCTGGCTTCTTTCATCACATCCTCTGCCACCATGATGGGCACATGCGCGCGCACGGCGATGGCGATCGCGTCGGAGGGGCGGCAGTCGATCTTGAACTCTCCGCTCTCACCCACCAGCACCAGGGTGCCGTAGAAGATGTCTTCCTGAAGAGCGCTCACCTCGACCCGGGTGATGGCTACTTTCATTTCATCCAGGATTTTTTTGATCAGGTCGTGAGTTTGCGGGCGGGAAACCTCAATCTCCTGCAAGGCGATCGTAATGGATTCAGCTTCGTATGGGCCGATCCAGATCGGCAGGTAGCGGTCATCGCTGGTCTGCTTGAGCACCACGATGCGCTGCTGATTGGTCAGGCTGACCCTGAGACTGTCGATCTTGACTTCTACAAACTTTTTCATCCGGTCCTCCGCTGGTATTGTATTTTAGCATGTCCGCCTGCCTGTCGATAATCTTAAAAAATCCGAGTTTTTAAGTTAAGGTATAATCGCTTCATCCGCCGTAAATAATCTTTCCTTAGGTAATTCGTTGGAGGGACAGACAGGCGGTTATAAATTGCGAAAAGGGATTTTATCTTACAAGCGCTGATCGTACCAAAACATCATCAAATCATGGCTGATAAATAAAGGTACTAATCGAAGAATATTAAGATCATTAATGAAGCATCAGATACTCCTTGTTGAAGGTAAGCGAGCAGACCGGCCCTCATTTCTGGGCGGCCTTAGTCGAAAGGGGTACGAGGTCGAATCCCTGCCAAACGGCGCTTCCGCGAAAAAAGCCATCCAGTCAATGAATCCGCACGCGATCATCATTGATGCTGCGTCCATGCGCACTTCAGGCACCCGCATCTGCACTTCTCTAAAAGCAGACTGCCAGGACACCCCCGTTTTTCTCATTGTGGCAGAAGACCAGCAGGACGTGGATGATACCTGCGCTGATCAGGTGCTGCGCCTTCCATTCACCCTGCAAAAACTGCTCAACCGTCTGCGCCCTTATTTGAACATGCACGGAAACAAGAAGCTGGAGTGCGGACCTATCAAACTGGACATGAAGGATCGCTGGGTTCACTGCAACGGCAAACAAACCCGGCTTACCCCCCGGCTATTTTCTTTATTGGAATTATTAATGCGCCATCCTGGCGAGGTGCTTCAGCGCGAGGATCTCTTTAAGCAGATTTGGGAAACTGATTATTTGGGCGACCTGCGCTCGCTGGATGTGCATATCAGCTGGCTGCGCCAGGCGGTTGAGGATGACCCTCGCAATCCAAAATTCATCCGCACCGAGCGCGGCATCGGCTACATGCTGGAAGTGGAAAAGCCCAAGCGGCCGGGCAAACAACCCAAAAAAATAAAATCAGGCTCGATGGATTAGAAAAGATCCCGAGCCTGTTTTCTTTTACACTGACAGCACCAAAGTCAGCAGCAGCCCGCCCGCGATCACACTGCCCAGCTGGCCAGCCGTGTTGG
>CAYPAG010000004.1:0-1352 GCA_964408645.1 uncultured Pelolinea sp.
GCTGACATTGGGTTGGAAGTGCATGTGGAGCTGGCGACGCGCTCCAAGATGTTCTGTTCCTGCGCGGTGGTGGATAACACCCAGGCGTTGCCGAACTCTGCGGTGTGCGAGGTGTGCCTGGGGATGCCGGGCACGCTGCCGGTGATCAACGAGAACGCGGTGGCGCTGGCCATCAAGGCCGCCCTGGCGCTGAACTGCGAGGTGCGCGAAACCAGCATCTTCGCGCGCAAGAATTACTTCTACCCCGATCTGCCCAAGGGCTACCAGATCTCGCAGTATGAAGAGCCGCTGGCGGAAAACGGATACCTGGATATCCGCACCAGCGAGGGGACAAAGCGCATCAGCGTGCGGCGCGCTCACTTGGAGGAAGACACCGGCAAACTCACCCATGTGGATAAAGACGTCCAGTCCTATTCTTTAGTTGATCTGAACCGCGCCGGCATCCCGCTGCTGGAGATCGTCAGCGAGCCGGATATGCACAGCGTGGATGATGTGCGCGCTTACAGCCGCGAACTGCGCCTGCTGCTGCGCTGGCTGGGTGTCTCCAGCGGGGATATGGAGAAAGGCAGCATGCGGTTTGAAGCCAACCTTTCCATGCGGCCCACGGACAGTGAAACGCTGGGCACGCGGGTGGAGATCAAAAACCTGAACAGCTTCCGCGCCATGGAACAAGCGATCCTGTATCAAATGGAGATTCAGCGTGAAACGCTGGAAAAGGGAAATAAGGTTAAACAGCAGACCCTGGGCTGGAGCGAGAGCGAATCCCGCACCTTCGCGCAGCGCAGCAAAGAGGAAGCCAACGATTACCGCTACTTCCCCGAACCCGACCTGCCCCCGCTGGTTGTGAGGAAGGATTGGCTGGATGCGATAAAAAAGGAAATGCCCGAGCTGCCGGAAGGCAAACGAAAGCGTTTCAGGGATGACCTCCAACTCAAGGATGAGGATATCGAACGGCTGATTGAAGACAAGGCGGTTTGCGATTACTTCGAGAGTTGCATGCTGGCAGCGCCCGACCTGTCGCCGAAAAGCATCGCCAACTGGCTGCTGGGTGAAGTGTTCGCCTGGCTCAATGCAAAAAGCAAGCCGTTTGACGGGTTAAGTTTAAGCCCCGCTCACCTCACTGAGCTGGTCAAATTGGTCGAGGATGGCGAGATCAACAAGAACACGGGCAAAGAGGTGCTCGCTGAAATGCTGGTGACCGGTGAATCCGCATCGGTGATCATTGATGCCAAAGGGATGAAACAGGTGTCGGATGGCTTGCAGATCGCCAATTTGGTGGCCGGCGTCCTGCGCGATTATCCGGATGAAGTGAACGCTTATCGCTCCGGCAAAGAGACTGTCGCCAATTGGCT
>CAYPAG010000004.1:1452-14223 GCA_964408645.1 uncultured Pelolinea sp.
CTCAATTATTGAGCAAATTTGCCAAGTTAAGGACATTCATCATATTGACGCGCGCAACGTTCATCTTAAACTATGATGAATAGGTGTAAATTTTTACAATTGGTATTTAAATAATACGGGCTATCTAAAGTGGTTGCCCGCACAAGGAGAAAATCAGATGAACCCAGCCACAACCAACGCTTTCCAGATGGCACAGCAGCAGTTTGATCATGTCGCCGACCAGCTTAAACTGGACGCGCAGGTGCGCGAATACCTGCGCTGGCCGCTGCGCGAGTTCCATTTCCGCATCCCGGTGCGCATGGATAACGGCGCGATCAAGGTATTCAACGGCTTCCGTGTGCAGCACAACGACGCCATCGGCCCCTGCAAGGGCGGCATCCGCTTCCACCCGGCTGAAACGGTTGATACCGTGCGCGCGCTGGCCACCTGGATGACCTGGAAATGCGCTGTGGCCGACATCCCGCTGGGCGGTGGCAAGGGCGGCGTGGTGGTTGATCCAGCCACGCTGACCGTGAGCGAGAAAGAGCGCCTGTGCCGAGGGTATATCCAGCAGATATGGCGCAACATCGGCCCGCGCCAAGACGTGCCCGCCCCGGACGTCGGCACCACCCCGCAGATGATGGGTTGGATGATGGATGAATATTCCAAATTGGCTGGTGAATACACGCCAGGCGTCATCACCGGCAAGCCGGTGGGCGGCGGTGGTTCATTAGGGCGCACCGAAGCCACTGGATACGGCGTCATTTACCATCTGCGTGAAGCGATGAAGAAACTCAATATTGATCCCGCCAAGTGTTCAGCTTCACTGCAGGGTTTTGGGAACGTTTCGCAATACGCAGCCATCGGATTCACCGAGCTGCTCAAGGGTAAGGTAGTCGCTGTGTCCTATTGGGACCGCGATGACCGGCGCTCCTACACGGTCAGCAGCGACAAAGGGTTGGACCCGCGCTTCCTGCAGAGCATCACCGACCAATATGGCGCGATCGACAAAGCCAAAGCGGAAAAAGCCGGTTATGTGATCGAGGATGCCGGCGCGTGGCTGGCAAAAGACGTGGATGTGCTTATCCCGGCGGCTATTGAAGGCCAGATCAACGCGGAAACGGTGGAGATGGTTTCGAAGAAGGTGCGCATTGTGGCCGAAGGCGCAAACGGGCCGACAACGCCCGAGGCGGACGAGCAACTGAAGAAGCGCGGGGTGTTTGTCATCCCGGATTTCCTGTGCAATTCCGGCGGCGTGACCACCTCTTACTTTGAGAGCGTGCAGAACGACATGAACTACTACTGGGGCAAGGATGAGGTGCTCACAAGGTTGGACGAGAAAATGACCAACGCTTTCCAGAGCGTTTACGAAATGCACGAACAGGAAAATGTCTCCATGCGCGACGCGGCCTATATGGTGGCTATCAACCGTGTGGTGAAAGCCATGCAGCTACGCGGCTGGATATAAAACAGGGGTAACTGAAGGGGAGCAGGGCTGAATTGCATTGAGCCCTGCTTTTTTTGTTTTACAATATAGAGGTATGAAAATACCTGTGATAAAGTCCTGTCAATTTTCCACTATTAAGGGAGGGATCTGACCATGAAGCTCACCGTATCACAAGCCCAACTCGCCCACGGACTGGGCATTGTCTCGCGGGCTGTCTCACCGCGCAGCACCCTGCCGGTGCTCAACAACATCCTGATCGCGACCGATGAAGGCCGACTGCGGCTTTCCGCCACCAATCTGGAACTGGGCATCACCTGCTGGATCGGCGCGCAGATCGAGGAAGAGGGCAGCGTCACCATCCCCGCCCGCATTTTCAACGATCTGGTCTCCACGCTGCCCGGCGACAAGGTCAATCTGACCCTTACCACCCGCACGCAATCCCTCAATATCCACTGCGGGACTTCGAATTTTGATATCAAGGGCATCGACGCCAATGAATTTCCGCCCATGCCCACGCCTGATCTGGCATCCGGCGTTGAACTGAATGTATCTGACTTCAAGGAAATGATCCAACAGGTCAGTTTCGCGGCTTCCACCGATGAAGCCCGCCCGGTGCTGCAGGGCGTGCTGATGGAAATCAACGAAAATCAGCTTTCATTGGCTGCCACGGACGGGTTCCGCATCTCCATGCGCAGTGCCGAGATCTCCAGCGCGGTGTCGCATCCGGTCAAAGTGATCATTCCCGCGCGCTCATTGAGCGAGCTGGCGCGCATCGCGGTGAATGGCAACGAAACCGTCACCATGGTCGTGCCGCCAGATCGCGGCCAGGCGATCTTCCACCTGAAAGACGCGGAACTGGTCACGCAGATGATCGAAGGCGCTTTCCCCGATTACCGGGCAATCGTGCCGCCGAACTTCAAAACCCGCGTGGTCATCTCCACCGGTGAATTTCTGAAAGCCTGCCGTCAGGCAGAGATCATCGCGCGCGAAGGCAATAATGTCATCCGCCTGAACATGCAGCCTCAGGAAGGCGGGCCAGGCTCAGTGGAATTCAGCACCCAATCTGAAGAAATGGGCTCCGGCGAGGTGGTGGTTGACGCCAACATCGAAGGGCCTGAACTGCTGATTGCCTTTAATGTAAAGTATCTGAGCGAGGTTCTGGGAGTGATCAGCACGCCCAACACTATCCTGCAGACCAACCAGAACAACACCCCCGGCATGATCTCCCCGGTGGGTGATGAGAGCTTCAAACATGTAGTCATGCCCATGCATTTGGGTTAATTGTATATACAATTAATTCGGAAAAGAATTCGAGCAGTTTAATAGAGAAACCACAGATGAACATGGATTATCTTGATAATGATGATCCAGGATTTATAAAAATTGCACTAATCACAGAGAGTTTTTTTTAAACATATATTTAGTCTGTAATTTACTTGCTTTTTATTCATCCGAGATTAACAGTGGTTAAAAAATAATATGCAGTCTTATTCAAATTCTGCTGACCGCTTGATGAGCATCACCCTCGCGCTGGGGCAGTATCCCATCCTGTGCGGCCGCATCCGCGCGCGCATGCGCGAAGAGCTTTTCAAGCGCGGGGTGATTGACAAGCACGAGTTTGAAGCGCAGGTGCGCAAACAGGCCATCCAGTCACAGGAACTGGAAGGGCTGCGAAACCCAATGGGTGAAGAGCCGGCGGAGATATGGGAAGAGCGCCACGCGCGCGTGCGCGACCAGCTCACCGACCTGACCTTCAGCCAGCATCTCTCTTATGACCTGTTTCAGAACCTGATCACCGAGATCCTCAACGAACGCGGCGTGGAGCGAGTGGACCCCAACTTGACCTTCAATCCCGAACAAGCACCGCAGGAATTGATCTTTGAGCATGCCTGGTCGATCCTCAAATTGCCACCTGAAGCGCGCACCAAGTACGAACATCACCTGGAAGAATCAGTGGTTGTGCTGATTCGCACCATCATCAGCGACCAACTGCCTTACGTTAATATCGCCAAGCGTTGGTTCACCATCGCCGACCTGGCAGAGATCCGCAGCCACAAGATCGGCACCGGCCGCATTGGCGGAAAAGCCGCTGGTATGCTGCTGGCTTACCGCATCCTGAGCGAGGAATTACCCGAGGAAACGCTTTCGCTGCTGCATAAACCGGATTATTACTTCATCGGCTCAAATGAGATGTATTCCTTTTTTGCCATGAACAACCTGGAAAAATGGAATGATCAAAAATACAAGAGCGAAGAAGAGATGCGGACGGATTACCCGCAGATCATCAAGGATTTCCTCGCTGGAAAATTTCCAAGCGATATCTACGAACGGCTGCAGGTCATGTTGGAGGAAGTCGGCAGGAAACCGCTGATCGTTCGCTCATCCAGCCTGCTGGAAGATAACTTTGGTACGTCATTCGCTGGAAAATACGAGAGCATATTTATACCCAACCAGGGCACACCCAAAGAAAATCTGAAAGCGCTGCTGAACGCCATCGCGCGGGTGTACGCCTCCACCATCAACCCCGACGCGCTACTTTACCGCCGCAGCAAAGGGCTGCAGGATTACGACGAACGCATGGCCATTCTGATCATGGTGGTGGAAGGCGAGCAATTCAAGGATTATTACCTGCCCGACCTGGCCGGCGTGGCATTCAGCCGCAATCTTTACCGCTGGGCGCCGCAGATCCGCCGCGAAGACGGTTTTGTGCGGCTGGTTTGGGGGCTGGGCACGCGCGCCGTGGACCGGGTAGGCAACGATTATCCGCGCCTGATCGCGTTGAGCCACCCGCTGCTGCGCCCGACGCCCGATCAGCGGACGATGGAACGCTGCTCGCAGCAGTTCGTGGACTTGATAGACATGAAGGAAAACGCTTTCATGACGCTGCCCATCCACGATGTGCTCGACCCGGATTACCCCGACCTGCGCTACATCGCCCAGGTCAGCGATGAAGGCTACTTCTCGTCACTGCACTCGCGCCTGATGGAAAACGACCGCGAAAAGCTGGTGCTGACCTTTGAAGACCTGCTGCGTTCGTCTGATTTCGCTGTCAACATGCGGGAGATCCTCTCTGTGCTTGAACGCTGTTATGAATACCCCGTGGACATGGAATTCACCGTGGATATCCAGGGAAAAAACAGCGGAAAACCCGACCTCAGCTACACCCTGCTGCAGTGCAGGCCGCAAAGCCAGCTCGCAGAGGGCAAAGAGGTCACCATTCCCGGGCATTTACCTGAACAAGACCTGGTATTCCAAACGCGCTATATGGTGCCGCAGGGCTTGATCGAAGACATTGAATACGTGGCGTTTGTGCCCCCTGCGGAGTATTTCCGTCTGACCATGGGGGAACGCACTGAATTGGCGCGGACGGTAGGCCGGATTAACCGCGCGTTGAAAGGCAAACGCTTCGTCCTGGTCGGCCCCGGCCGCTGGGGCAGCACCAACGCGGATCTGGGCATCCCGGTGGGTTACAGCGACATTTTTAACTCAAGCGCCTTGATCGAGCTGTCCGGCAAGGACATCGGCCCCGCGCCTGAGCCCTCACTCGGCACACATTTTTTCCAGGATCTACTGGAGGCGCAGATCTATCCATTGGCGATCATGCTGGATGACGCGCAAAGTGTGTTCTTACCATCTTTTTTCTATCACGCGCCCAACTGCCTGGATGAATTCATCCCGGCGGATGAAGACACCAAGCAGCGCCTGAGGCTGATGCGCATCAGCACCTACCGAAGCGGACATTCACTGCGCCTGGTGATGGACGAAGAACACAGCACCGCGGTGGGCTACCTGGTCAAAACTGGCGAAGGCGAATCTCCGCGCAGGATCAGCTAGTTACTGCTTCCGGCCAGCAGTGATTTTCGGTTGAAGCTTTTCACCGCGTAAACAGCCAAAATCGCGTCCGCCACCCAGATCAACAGACCGATGATCATCTCCACCCCCACACTGAGATAGAGCACGCCGCTCATTTGCCCGGCAAAGAGCGCCACCACCAACAGCACCACAGAGGAACTGGATTGATAAGTGCCCAGAAAATTCTGGACGCGGGCCGAGATGATCACCGTCAGCGCGATGCCAAACACCACCACCGCCGGTGTGATCCAAAAGATCAACGGCCACCAGGTGGGCAGCGGAAACCAGATGCGCTGAAAATAGGCGTACGGCGCGAGATTGAGGATGAGCGTGTACACCGCGAACCCCAGCCAGGTGACCGCCAACGCGGGGATGGCGGCAACCGCCAGCTTGCCCAGCAGCAGATCGGCATCAGACGCGGACGTGTAAAGCAGCGCCTCGATGGTTTTCCGTTCACGTTCACCCGCGAAGGATTCAGAGGCAATCACGGTGGAATACATTAATGGCAGGATCAGGAACATGGGTGCCAGCATGAAACCGAGCATGATAACGATCATGGATTCCATGGGTTTATCAAAATCAATGTAACGAGAGAGAGACTCCGGCATGCGGTCAACGAAAAATTCGATATCCTGATCGGAGGAGATCACGTCCTGCGGGTTCACCTGCAGCGCCGGGATAACCAGCGTGAAAACCAGCGGCATCACTACCACAAAGATTAAGGGGACGATCAGCATAGGAATCCAGGCATATTTGTTCTGCCGAACCTCGATCCAGTCTTTTTTTGCGATCGCGATGATGTTTCTAAGCTTCATTCTGCCTCCTTGCGGCTTTCATGCTGCAGATGCATGTATATTTCTTCCAAAGACGCCTTGCGTGGTTCAACCGCCTGGACGCCGACGCCTAATCCCACAAAATGCGCCACAATGGACGGGATGGGTTCCTCGTTCAACATATCCAGCGTCAGTTCATTACCGCTTTTGGTGTTGACCGACAAAATTCCGCGGTGTTCTCTTAACCAGGCGATATGCTCAGCTTTAAAAGGCGAGGAAACACGAAAAAGCACAGAAATCCGAGGCAGAACCGCTTGCCGGATCTCATCCAGGGTGCCAAACGCCATCACGCGCCCCTTGCTCATCACCGCCACGCGGTCGCAGAGTTGTTCTGCCTCAAACAGGCGGTGAGTGCACAGCACCACCGTACGGCTATTGCGACCGGTAACCTCGAGGATGGTATCGTTCACCTGGCGTGACGCTTCAGGGTCAAGGTCTGATGTAGGTTCATCCAAAAAGAGCAATTCCGGGTTGTGCAGCATGGCGCGCGCGATCGCCAGGCGCTGCTTCATACCCTTGCTGTAGGTATCCACCCGATCGCCTGCGCGGTCCAGCAATCCAAATACATCCAGCATGTGGCGGCTGCGGTTTTCAATCTCACCCGTCTCCAGCCCGGCCAGCGTACCGAAAAAATTCAGGTTTTGCAGCGCGGTCAGGCGCTCATACAGGGCTGGTGTCTCGGTCAGGACGCCCGTGCGCAGGCGGATATCAGCGCCTTGGTGGGCAGCATCCATGCCAAACACGCGCACCGAGCCGGTCTCGGCAGGGAGCAGGCCATTGATCACACGAACTGACGTGGTTTTTCCCGCGCCATTGGGTCCAAGCAGGGCAATCACCTCTCCTTGCTCCACGCGCAGGTCAAATCCATTGAGAGCAAGTGTTTGACCATATCCAAAGGCGACCTGGTTGCAATTGATGACTTCACTCATAAGTTTCCTCTATTCCAGATTTATCTACGCTAATTATGACCAGAGGTTTCACGTGAAACCAATCAATCGACGATTTCAAGGTTTCACATGAAACATCATACCAAAGCGATCTATATCCATGGCCAGTTCAATCAAATTACGAATAAAAAACCTGACTCGGTCAGTTTGTTTCACATGAAACATATCTTTTTTGTTTTTTCTAACAACCGCTTAATAACGCCGTGCCCTTCGTAGTGGTAGAATAAAAACGCAAATTGGTAGAAACCCGGAGGTAGTAAAAAAATGGCAGCTGAGACTGGAACCTTTACCGTTAAGAAAGGTTTAGCCCAAATGCTGAAGGGCGGTGTGATCATGGACGTGGTCACACCCGAACATGCAAAGATCGCAGAGGATGCTGGCGCCTGCGCCGTCATGGCGTTGGAGCGCGTGCCGGCTGATATCCGCGCCGAGGGCGGCGTTGCTCGCATGAGCGACCCCGAACTGATTCTGAAGATCATGGACTCGGTCAGTATTCCCGTGATGGCCAAAGCGCGCATCGGCCATTTTGTGGAAGCCCAGATACTGGAAGCGTTGGGCGTGGATTATGTCGATGAATCCGAGGTGCTCACTCCCGCGGATGAAGCAAACCATATCTATAAACATGATTTCAAGATCCCATTCGTATGCGGCGCCCGCAACCTGGGCGAAGCCCTGCGGCGCGTGGGGGAAGGCGCGGCCATGATCCGCACCAAAGGTGAAGCCGGCACCGGCGATGTGGTGGAAGCCGTGCGGCACGCCCGCACCGTATTCGGCGATATCCGTCGGCTGTTGAGTATGCCTGAAGAGGAAGTGATGGCATTTTCCAAGGAGATCGGCGCGCCTTACGAACTGTTGATCGAAACCCGCTCTTTAGGTCGTCTGCCGGTGGTGAACTTCGCGGCTGGCGGTATTGCCACGCCCGCGGACGCGGCGCTGATGATGCAGCTGGGTGTGGACGGTGTTTTTGTCGGCTCCGGCATTTTCAAATCCGGCAGTCCTGCCAAACGCGCCGACGCGATCGTGAAAGCGGTCACGCATTTCAACGATCCCAAGATGCTGGCCGAGATCAGCCGTAATCTGGGCGAGCCAATGGTCGGCCGCCAGATCAGCAGCATCCCCGACCCCGAGCTCATCGCGGGCAGGGGCTGGTAGCCCATATGAAGATCGGTGTGCTTGCCCTGCAGGGCGATTTCATCGAGCATCAGCATATACTTGAGAATCTATCCGTCCAGGTCAGCCAGGTTCGCAAAGCCGAACAGCTGCAAGACCTGGACGGTCTTGTTATTCCGGGGGGAGAATCCACCACCATTGGCAAGCTCGCCACTGATTTTGGATTGATGGATCCGCTGCGCGAATTCGCGCGGAAGAAAGCGGTGTGGGGCACCTGCGCCGGCAGCATCTTCCTTTCACGGGATGCCCGTCGAAAGCAGCCGCTCCTTGGATTGATGGATATCCAGGTCGAGCGCAACGCCTTTGGCCGGCAGGTGGACAGTTTTGAGATCGATATTGAGGTGCCCGCGCTGGCCGGCGTGGATGAGCAGAATCCACCCTTCCATGCGATCTTCATCCGGGCGCCTTTGATCGAATCGGTGGGTGAGAACGCCGAGGCGCTGGCTTCGCTGCCCGACGGCCGCATTGTAGCTGCCCGGCAGGGCCGTTGGCTGGCCACATCCTTCCATCCCGAATTGACTGGTGATGACCGTTTTCACCGTTATTTTTTGGAGATGGCAAAATAATCGTCACAACTGTCACCCCGCTTCACTTATTAACACTTTACCGCCACCGCCATGAAATTCTGTGGACCAACACGGAATTATATTTATTGCGCGGCAATTACGACCTGTTCACCAGTGTGACCATTGAAGCTCTGGTGGGCAGCCGCGACTGGTTTAGCCAGGCGCTCGGGTCGAATAACTTTGGCGCCATCGCCATCGGACAGGCCAGCTTGAGCGGCAAAGGAGCGCGCCTGAACTGGCTGCTTTCCACCCAAAAAACTGGTCTCGACCCTTTACCTGAATTACTTGAGCACATTGGACTGGAAGCAGGCGCGCGCGGCGCGCGTTTCATCAGCGCCAGCGCGAGGGTGGACGACTGTTTGTTTGAAATCCTGCGCCGGGCAGGATTCTGCATCTACAGCTGGCAATCCGTATGGAAAATAGACAACCGCCAATCCGAACCATTAGTTAATTGTCCATACAATTGGCGCGCTTCATCAGAAAAAGACGCGCCTGTAATCGAAACGCTGCAGCGAAAACTGCTTGCTCCAGCCGTGCAATCTGTCACTGAGTTCGCGTCCACTCGGCTGCCAAATTTCGTGCTGGAAGGGGATGAGGGAGTGCAGGGTTATGCTTACATTGAACGCGCCAATGAGCTCGCGCTGATCAAACCATTCTTCAAGGTGGAAACGACGGTAGTTGATGAGGCGCTTCGCCAGCTGATGGGTGAATTTCTAGGTGACGCAAGTTCCGTCCTGCTCCTGCAGACCTCAGATCAGGCCTGGTTGACTCAAACCCTGCTCGGTATGGGATCGCAAGTCATGCCGAGAGAGGAACTGCTGGTCAAACATTTCGCGGTGATGGAGAAACTACCCGTGGCGAATTTAAACGCCGCCCATAACGGACGCCAAACCGATACCGTCAGGCCGCTGATTCCGTCTTCAGATATTGGGGACCATTAGGATAATTTATAATCTTTTTACTTCATTAAAGTTAATATAGGGTTTAATTAGATAATGACACAACGTCGCATTACTGACGATTTGCCTGCCTTGTTCGCCGTCCTGCCGGGGGATTACATCAGCCCGGTTACCGCGAATAATAACCTCGATGACTTGCTTGAGATCATCATGGATCTCGGCCGCCTGCCGATGGCCCGTTTTGTTGACTGTGAGTTTGAGATTAGCAGCCAGGAAGTCACCAGGGAGGAACTGGACGAGGTCGTTTCGCGCATCGGCACCTTTGACGCGGACAATCGCGCGGGTATTGAACGGACTTTGCATCGCATTTCCGCTATACGCAACAAAATGGGTGCGATTGTCGGACTCACCTGCCGGGTGGGGCGGGCGGTTTACGGCACCATTGACATCATTGAAGACTTGATCGTTTCAGGTAAGAGCCTGCTGCTGCTGGGGCGGCCGGGCGTGGGCAAGACCACCATGCTGCGCGAAGCCGCGCGCATCCTGGCGGAGAAGACGCGCGTGGTGATCGTGGATACCTCAAACGAGATCGGCGGAGACGGCGATGTGCCGCACCCCGCGGTCGGCCGCGCGCGCAGGATGCAGGTTTCGCAGCCCTCGCTGCAGCACGAAGTGATGATCGAGGCAGTGGAGAATCACAATCCTGAAGTGATCGTGATCGATGAGATCGGGCGCGAGCTGGAAGCAGCAGCCGCCCGCACCATTGCCGAACGCGGTGTGCAGTTGGTGGCGACCGCGCACGGGCGCACGCTCGAGAATCTGCTGCTCAATCCCACCCTTTCCGACCTGGTCGGCGGTATCGAATCGGTGACCTTGTCCGATGAGGAAGCCCGCCGGCGTGGCACGCAAAAAACCGTGCTGGAACGCCGCGCGCCCCCCACCTTTGACGTGCTGGTTGAGATCCAGGAACGCAACCGTGTGGCAGTGCATGTGGATGTGGCTGAAGCCGTGGACAACCTGCTGCGCGGATTCGCCCTGGAACCCGAGATTCGCTACCGCGATGAAAATGACGAGATCAAGATCCAGAAATCCGACCGCCGGCCGGCAGCCGCGCACGCTGGTTCACAAGAGATGCGGCGCATGCCTTTCAACGGGGAGGGAAAGAGCCGATCATCGCGCCGTCCTGCCAGCTACCAGGAAGACGACTTGGAGGCGGATGAAACCAGCTTTGAGAAACCACTATCGCTCAAACCGGTCTCTATTTATGCCTACGGCGTGGCCCGCAACCGTCTGGAGCAGGCTGCCCGCAAGCTGGGTGTACCGGCCAGGCTCGTTAAGGATTTAAACCAGGCGGATGTGATGATCACGCTCAAGGCCTATTACCGCAAGCGCCAGCGCCCAATCCTGGACGCTGAAGACCGGGCAGTGCCCATCTATGTGCTGCGCTCCAACACGGTCAACCAACTGGACCAGGCGCTGGTGGATGTCTTTAACCTGAGCACAGCGCCGGGACGGAAGGTGGACCTGAGCGAGGTCAGCGAGCAGGTTCAATCTGCGATTAACGCGGTACAAAGCGGCCAACGCTGGGCGGATCTGCCGCCGGCGCCTGCGCGCGTCAGGCGGCTGCAGCACGAAATGGCGCGGGATGCGGAACTGATCTCGCACTCCTACGGCAAAGAACCGAACCGGCATGTCAGGATCTTTAGGGAATAATCATGTTCATCACCTTTGAAGGCCCCGATGGCAGCGGAAAGACCATGCAGATCAATCCCACAGCGGATTTCCTGCGCAGCCGTGGTTTGAGCGTTTTCACCGCGCGCGAACCAGGCGGCACCTCCATTGGCGACCAGGTGCGCTCGGTTTTGATGAACCTGGAAAACACCAGCATGAATCCGCGCGCTGAAACGCTGCTCTTCTGCGCCGCGCGGGCGCAGCTGGTGGACGAGGTCATCCGTCCGCACCTTGAAAAGGGCGACGTGGTTGTGCTGGACCGTTACGCGGATTCCACCATGGCTTACCAGGGCTACGGCCACCAGAACGACCTGGGCTTGATCCGCAGCCTGCTGGATTTTGCCACCGGCGGGCTGAAACCCGATCTCACCCTGCTGTTGGATATTGACCCGGCCGAAGGGCTCATGCGGCGGCAGAAAAACGGTGGGGAATGGAACCGGCTTGATGCTTATCAACTGCAATACCACCAGAGGGTACGCCAGGGCTACCTGGAGATGGCGCAGGCCGATCCGCAGCGCTGGCAGGTGATCGATGCCAGCCAAACACCTGATATGGTACAATCGCGAATTCAAAAGGTATTATTATCATATTTATCAAGTTTTTCAAAATAAAATGACAAGAAAGGCAATCGCCATGAAAAAGATCTTCTTTCCCCTGCTGCTCATCAGCGCGCTGCTGCTTTCCGCCTGCGCGGCCGGCGCTGCTGAACCTACCGCCGAACCTACCGCTGAACCAACCGCGGCACCGACAACCGCAACTGAAGCCACTGGAGAAGAACAGGCCGCTCCTGCGGTTGTCAGCGCCAGTGAAGAAAACCCATGCATCCCGTTTAGTCTGATGGATCAGAAACTGACTTCACCATTTCCAGGGTTGCCGGAAGTTACCCAGGATGAATGGATTTTGGGACCAGTTGACGCGCCGGTGACTTTTATGGAATACAGCGAACCGCAGTGCCCTTACTGCGCTCAGCTCGAACCGATCCTTACCGCATTTCAGGCGCTTTACCCGAATGATGTACGCGTTGTGTTCCGATATCGTCCCTTCCAGGAATCCTTCCATGATAAATCCATTCTTGGATCACAAGCCATGGAAGCCGCGGGTATGCAGGGAAAATTCCAGGAATTTAAAAACTGGCTGTTTGAGCGCCAAAGTAAAAACCCCAATAATCCCGCTCACACCAATCTGGCGGACAGCGAATTCTGGGTGCCCGTCGCCCCGGATCAATTCGATGAATGGCTGGCTGCGCGTGTGCCTGAGCTTGGCATAGACCCTGACCAGTTCCTCGAAGATATGTTCAGCGACTCGGTCGTAGAAAAAATCGCGGCTGCCAAAGCCAGCGCGGACCAG
>CAYPAG010000004.1:14323-28909 GCA_964408645.1 uncultured Pelolinea sp.
GTTCAGCGACTCGGTCGTAGAAAAAATCGCGGCTGCCAAAGCCAGCGCGGACCAGTTGGCCATCAACGGCACACCCACACTGTTTGTGAATGGATATCAGTGGCCGGAAAACTCGCGCGGCGTGGAAATTTTCTCGATCTATACCGAGCTGCTTCTCAATCAGCAAAATGAATACCAAACCTGCCCGCAGATGGTGATCGATACAGCCAAGTCCTATAACGCCACCATCGAGACCACCAAGGGCAATATCCAGGTGGAATTATTTGACGATTCAGCCCCCTACGCGGTCAACAGTTTTGTGTTCCTGGCCAACGATGGGTTCTACAACAATCTTCCCTTCATCACCACAGCGGAATTCGCCCTGTCCGGCGATCCTTCCGACACCGGTTATGGCGGTCCGGGATACGCGTTCAAGGATGAAATCAACACGGAATTCAACTTCTCTGAACCTGGCATGCTTTCTACATTCGTGTTTTCATCGGATGTGACGAATATCAACGGTAGCGCATTCTTTATAAACCGAATTTCGCTTGAAGGCGTGGAAGGCCTTACAATTTTTGGACGTGTGACTGAAGGGCTTGACGTGTTGGACACCCTGACCCTCAGGGATAATATCTTTGCGCCAGTTGAAGACACGATCATCAAAATTACGATTACCGAAAGTTAATGTCCGACAATCGCAAGAAACTGCCCGGCGTACTGCTGCTTTTGCTCAGTGCGCTGGGCTTTTTGTTCGGCCTTGGCGCGGCGCTGCTGACCCTGGTGGGTGTGGCAATGGTTGGCGACAGTCCCGAAGAGATCGAAATCCTTCCGCTTTACTCATCCGGAATGCTTTCCCTGTTGGTCGCGTTGCTCAACATTCCTGCCTTCATTCTCTCCATCCGTTATTTGCAGGGAAAAACGGTCCGCGCGGCTGTCCCATCGCTATTTAAAGCCGCCTCCCTATCGCTGATCCTTTGGATTGGCGCTCTGGCTGGTGGATATTTCGCTGTCCAGCTGCCAGGCGTGCCGCTATTAGCGGCGCTGCTCACGGTGGCAGCTGTCATCATCCCCATCTGGTGGCTGGTGGAATTCGGCCGGCGAAAACTGCCACGCTCCAACGCCGCCCGTGAATGGGGAACACTGGCGGTGGGCTTGACCGCTTCGCCTTTCATCATCATGGTGATCGAAACCACGCTGCTGTTGGTGGTGGGTGTGGGTGTTTTTATCGCGCTCAGCGCAAATCCGGACGCCATACACCAAATCAGTGAGATCTTCAAGAACATCGAGGATTACCAAGGCAGTCTGGAGCAGGTGGAGCGGCTGATCTATGACCTGGCGCAAAATCCCGCCGTCGCAACCGGGCTGTTCATGGTCATCGGGTTGCTGGCGCCTTTTGTCGAGGAGCTGTTCAAACCCATGGCCATTTGGTTTCTGCTCAACCGGCCGCTAAAGGAATCCGAGGGTTTCTCCCTGGGGCTCATCAGCGGCGGCGCCTTTGCCCTGCTGGAAAGCGCCGGATTGGTGGGGCAGATCGGTGGAGATACCTGGCTGCCCGCTGTGGTGCTGCGTGCGGCAACCGGACTGCTGCACATCGGGCTGAGCGGATTGGTGGGGTATGGGATGGTCCGATCCTGGAATCGCAGGCCATTCGCGCGTTCTTTGCTTTATCTACTGGCGGCCGGTGCGCTGCACGGCGCATGGAATTCGATGGCATTGCTCAGCGGGTTGGCCACCTCACCCCTGCAGTTACAGACCGGTGAATTCCAGCCGACGCTTCAGAGCATCCTGCCCATCATCGGTATGGTTGCGATTTTTATCGCGGTATTGGTGATCATTCTGCGTATCAACCGTGATCTTCGGCTGACATTGCAGGAAAAAGCGGAAGAAAATTTCACACTGACTGAGGCGTAAAACTTTTGGGCAACCAAGGGTTAAACAGTCATATAATCAAAAAAAATCCTGGTGAAATGAAACGAAAAACCCTGCAAAGCATCGTGCGCTTCCTGATCCGGTACCTGACAAAGACGGAGTTCATTGATATCGAGAACATGCCGTCCGAAGGCGGCGTAATCATCGCCATCAACCACATGAGCCATATCGACACGCCGGTGCTGTTTGCGAATCCGCGCCGGCCCGACATCACCGCACTGGTGACCACCAAGTACCAGTCCAGCGGTTTCATCCGCTGGTTCACATCCACCGCAGAAGGCATCTGGATCAACCGGGACATCGCTGATTTCAGCGCCATTCGCAAGGCAGCCGAGGCGCTGGACAAGGGGATGGCGCTGGGCATCGCCCCCGAAGGCACGCGCAGCAAGATCGCGCAGATGCAGGAGGGCAAACCCGGCACGGTCATGCTGGCGCTCAAGAGCGGCGCGCCGATCGTGCCTGTGGCCATCACCGGCACAGAAGACGCATTGAAGCAGCTAACGCATCTGCGCCGCCCGCGCATCACCGTGCGCTTCGGCGAGCCGTTCACCCTGCCGGAGTTCCACCCCCATCACCGTTCAGAAGAACTGCAGAAATGGACCGGGATTTTGATGCGGCGCATCGCCGCGCTGCTGCCTGAATCCTACCGCGGCATTTACGCCTGACCTTCCTTTTCGCTATACTTAACCCATGCCTCTACTTTGGCTGGGACTCAGTTTCATTGCCGGTATAGGAATTGCTTCCATTTCATCAATCTTGCCCGTCATATGGATGATTGGTATCCTTTTCTTTATCGGGTTTTCCATTTTGGAGATAAAACTCATTCCAAAGGAAAGACACTTTCTGCGGTCCAATCAGCTTTTTAAGATTCCGGCAGGAATTCTGATGATATTTTTCTGCCTGGGGGCGCTTCGCTATCAATCCGCTCAGCCTCAATTTACCAAAACAGATTTGGCGGCGTATCAGCCTGTTGACAAAGCCACGGTCAAAGGCGTTATCACATCATATCCTGAAATCTCTTCGGGTTCTTCGACCGCGATCGTGCATGCGGATTCAATCGCTTTCAATGGGGAGGAGTTCCCAATCAGTGGAAAGCTGGAGTTACGCCTGCCCGGTCGTTTTCACCTTGCCTATGGTGATCGACTGCTCCTGGTTGGCGATCTGCGTCCGTCGGCAGCCAAAGATACCCCGTTTCACGCGTCCTATCTCGCGCGGCGAGGTGTTTATTCGCGCATGTTTTATCCCAAAATCACCTGGCTGGCGACCAACCAGGGAAAAATATGGGTGAACTCAATCCACCAACTGAGAACCCGCGCGCACGACCTGCTAATCCGCTATCTGCCCTTAAGAGAGTCCACTCTGCTTTCGGGAATCCTGCTGGGTATCGACTGGACCATCCCGCGCTACCTAGAGGATGCCTACCGAGCCACCGGTACTATTCACATCATCGCTATATCAGGATTCAACATTACGTTGATTGCCTGGCAGATCATCCACTTGTTCAGAAAATTTTTTTACCCGCTTCCGGCTGCCATCTTGGCTATTTTGGCCATTTCTTTTTACACGCTGCTGGTCGGTGCGGAACCATCGGTCATTCGCGCCGCGGTGATGGGTTCACTAGCCATCCCGGCTTACTTCCTCGGCCGAAGGAGCATCGGCATTCATAGTCTGACGATCGCCGCGGCCATCATGCTGGTTTTCAACCCGCTGCTACTTTGGGACATTGGATTTCAGCTTTCATTCTTGGCAACGTTGGGATTGATGACACTAGCCGACCCAGCAATAAAATGGCTCACTCAAAGGATTGATGCGCGATGGGGAGAAGCGAAGGCCAATCAAATGCAGCCGCTGCTGATCTTGGTCATCCCAACGCTGGCAGCCCAGCTTGCCGTATCGCCAGTGCTGCTGGCGCTGAATGGCGAACTGCACATTTATTCGCTCCCGGCCAATCTGCTGATCCTGCCCGTGCAGCCATTGATCATGACCATCAGCGGGTTGGGTCTCCTGGCTGGATTGTTAATCCCGCCCTTGGGTGGGCTGGTTTTATCGTTCGCCCGCCCATTGGCCGCATTCTGCAACCAAACCGCCATCCGTATCGGGCTTCTTCCAGGCGCGGTGATGCCAGCGCCGGAATACAGCCAAGCCCTCAGCTTGATCCTCGTTAGCGCAATATTGATCTTCGCGTCGATCATTCAGATAAGAACCATTGGCCACCCGGAAGCGGAGGTTGAATAAAAATGGGAAGTCCCTGTAGGGTGCGTTGAAAAATTTGAATAATCTTTGATTTAAAAATCAAATTCGAGGTGAAGATACCTCAACGCACCGCTATCGATTTGATGCGAAAAATATATTTATTTACTAATGTTTGGGGTTTTCTACAAATTAAACATCACACTCTCAACTTAAAGTTTTTGGTGTGTTGACCCAGTCAACTGTTAACAACGTAGATGTTTCGACCAGGTATGTTGTTTTTCAGGTCAACACACCCTACACAACCATCATTTGTAAGGTGCGTTTAAAAACCACAATCGCTTTGGGATTGGTAACATACTGCGAAGCTGCCAGTATCCCTTCAACGAACCGTAGTGGAATTGGTGCGGTGATTCAGCGAGTTATCAACTAGGTCGGTATATCAACCAAAAAAGTTGTCAGTCGGGTTAACGGACCCAACAGGTTTTATTGACCAACAAATTCTATTTCAACTCACCGCGGCGAAAATCCCCGCGGCCAGTTCAAGCAAACCGATGAGCATGACCACCCAGCCCATCACATGACGGTGGTGGCGCAGCGCCAGCCAGCCCATCACGATGCCGAGGAGTGGAAAGAAAATCCCGCAGCAATAGAGCTCCGCCTGCGGCGCGCCGCCGAAGAGCAGCTCAGCGGGGCGAAAGGGCAGCTCCACACGCATGCCGTTCACCACCCAAAAGAAAAGCGCGGGCATCAGGCACAGCAGGCCAAGCACAACAAAATGCAGTCTGTTCTCAGTTTTCATGGTCACCTTTCGCGATCTGAATGGCTTCTTCCATTGTCATGTTCTTACCGCTCTTCCAACAGTCCTGACGTTCATTTTCGCTCATTTTCATTTCCAGTTTCTCGATGCTCTGGTCAACCTCCCATTGATCCACCGGGTCAAAATGGTAATTGTGGTCCTGGCCGTATTTTTCCGAGAAACCGAATAATCTGGCCGCGTTTTCATACGCACCCTGATCAACCAGCACACAGGCGATCCCGGACAGGCAGAAAAAGATTAGGCGGCGCTGGTCGCGCTCCAGCGACATGGCCAAACTTTTATGGAAAAACTCGAGCGCCGTGTCCAGATCGCCCTGCTGCCGCGCGACATAACCGAGGTTGTGCGCTACGATGTTGACTATGCCCATCTGCCCCAGCCGCTCATTGAGGTGCAGCGCTTCTTCATAATAATCGCGCGCCGCAGCATAATCGCTCTGCGATCTGGCAATTTCACCCAAAGCGATCAGCGCGATGCCAATCCCGGGACCGCTGCGTAATTCGCGGTCGATGCGCAGCGCCTGTTCATAATGCTCGCGTGAGCTTTCCATATTCTCCGCGTACAGCTCGGAAAGCCCGATCGCCCTCAGCGCGCCGGCGATGCCCGATTTATCCTTTGAAACACGGTAAAGAGAAAGGCTCTCCTCCATCAACCGGCGGCCTTGAGCCTTGTCGCCGAAATGGGTTTCGATGTGCCCAAGTGAAAGCAGCGTGCCGGCCACACCGAGTTGGTGGCCGATTTCCCGGCAAATTTTAAGGTTTTCATTGAAATATTCGCGCGCCAGATCATATCCCTGGTTATCAGCAGCCATGCTGCCTTTGTCCGCGTAAGCCACCAGCAAGCCAACCTTGTCATCCAATCCCTTGAAAATGGTCATGCTCTGCTCAATGAATTCTTCCGCTTTTTCCAGAAAATGTTCATTAATCGCCACTTCTCCCAAACCCAGAAGGGCGTAGGCATGACCGGATAAATCCTGCTGGGCGCGTGCTTCTTTGGCCGCTTGTTCAAAAAGCAGCTTGGATTGCGGGATGTCTCCCAGGGATTTGACAATGAAACCAGCGGTGTAGAGCAAGCGGGTTTTGGCAGGGTGCTGCAGATCCCGGGTATCCGGGTTATCCAACAGCCGCCGCATCCATGTCCATCCCTCGCTCCAGTGGCCTCTCACCAGCCAGAAGAGTGAAACAGATCCCGCCAGCCGTATGCCCTGCAGCAGCAGATCACGCCCGCATTCGCCGCACTGGCTCCATTCCAATGCCGCACGCAGGTTGTCATGTTCCAGCTCCAGAACATCCATCCAATGGACCTGTTTTGCACGCCAAAGTTCCGGCGCGATCTTTTCCGTGAGATCGGCGTAATACTCAAGCTGCCTGCGGCGGAGGAATTCGATTTCACCCGCCTGGACCAGTTTTTCGCGCGCGTACTGGCGGATAGTTTCCAGCATATCGTAACGCGCGCTGCTGTTGATATTTTCATAAGTAACCAGTGATTTATCCACCAGTCGTGTGACCAGATCCAGGATCTCGTTTTCATCAATCCCGCTGCCGCAGCAGATATTCTCAATCGCTTCCAATGAAGAGCCGCCAGTAAACACAGACATGCGCCGCAGCAGCAGCTTTTCCTGATCATTCAGCAGATCAAAACTCCAATCGATCAACGCCTGCAGCGTCTGCTGGCGAGGCATGGCGGTGCGAATCCCGCCGGTCAGCAAACGAAAGCGGTCAGATAGCCGGTTGGCAATCTCTTCCGCGGGCAAGGCGCGCACGCGCGCGGCTGCCAGTTCGATGGCCAAGGGAATCCCGTCCAGGCGGCTGCAGATGCTGGCGACAGCCTGAGTATCTTGTGCATTGGGTGAAAAATCCGGTTTGACGCTCATCGCGCGGTCCATGAACAATTGCATGGACTCCACATCCCAGACAGAAGCTGATTCTGTGAGCGAATCTGGATCGGGAAGCTTCATGGATGGCACATGGAAGGACACCTCGCCGTGGATGCCCAGGGCTTCACGGCTGGTAACCATGATCTTGATGTTGGGGCAGGCAGTCAGCAATGCTTCGGCAAGGCCCGCGCAGGTCGAGATCAAATGCTCGCAATTGTCCATGATCAACAACAACTCGCGCGGCCTTAAATAATTAAGGATCGAATCCAATAGCGGCTGGTTAGTCTTCTCGCGAACGTCCAGCACTGCGGCCATCGTCCGAAGCACCTGGTCCTTTTCAAAGACCGTGGAAAGTTCGATCACCCACACGCCATGCGTGAAATCATCGACCAGTTCCCTGGCAGCCTGCAGGGACAACCGTGTTTTGCCCGTGCCCCCCACGCCGGTCAGGGTCACCAGGCGGTGCTTCGAAAGCAAATGCTTGACCTCTTTAATCTCTTTCTCGCGCCCGATAAAGCGGGTGAGATCGACCGGCAGGTTATGTTTGAGGGTAGAGGAAGAAAAGCGCATGACATTGGCTGACAAATCCTGAAGCGCTTCTTTCAGTTCGCTGGCAGTTGTAAAACGGTCATCCGGATTCTTTGCCAGTAATTTGAGCACGATTTCCTCGAACGCGGGGGGAAGCCCTTCGGCAAGATCTCCTGGTCGCTGAGGTTCATCGTGAATGTGCCGGCTGATCACCGCCAACGGATCATCCGCCATGAAGGGCAGGCGACCGGCAGCGAATTCGTACAACATCACGCCCAGCGCGTAGAGGTCGGTGCGTCCATCCAGCGGTCTGCCCAGCGCCTGCTCAGGGGAGATATAAAACACGGTGCCAACCAGCGCGGCTTCCTGGGACATGCGTGATGAAAGCGAGCGAGCCAGCCCGAAGTCGGTCAGTTTGACCAGCCCGCCCTCGGTGATGATCACATTTTCGGGTTTGAGATCGCGATGAACGATCCCATGGATATGCGCTTCCTCCAGCGCGTCGCATATCTGATATGTGATGCTCAGCAGCCCTTCCAATCCGGCAGGCGGTTGATCGTGCAGAGACCGCCCCTGCAGGTATTCCATCACCACATACGGCAGGGAATTATCTTCACCAGCGTCATAAACGGACACGATGTTGGGATGGTTGAGCTGGGCAACCGACCGCGCTTCAGAAAGCAGGCGGTTCTTGCCTTCGGTTCCCAGGGACTTGGAGTTTAAGACTTTAATGGCAACCACGCGGTCGAGCAGCTGATCGTAGCCTTCGTAAACTGTACCCATGCCGCCCTGCCCGAGTTCACGGTCAAGTCGGTAACGGTTGTTCAGCACGGTGCCTAACATCAATATTATTCTATGCGATTTTTTTGGCGACCAACATGGTGATATCGTCGACCGGGTCGCCGCTGCCGGAAAATTGACACAAATCTTTTTCCAATTGGGTTACCAATTGCTTGGCAGACAAAGCGCTGTTATCTAATGCGGCTTTCATCAATCTTTCAGCGCCGAAATTGGATTTACCTATTTGCGCGTCAGTGACGCCATCCGTGTACATCAACACAAAATCATCATCGTCCAGGTTGACCACACCTTGCTGGTAAACTGTATCGCCTTCCACTCCTGCAGCCATACCCGTGCGCGAAAGATATTCAAATTTTTTGTCCCTGGCATGGAAAACCATCGGCGGGTTGTGGCCCGCGTTGACGTATTTAATTACGTTATCCGACGCTATGAACTGGGCGAAAAAGAGCGTGATGAACGCGCCTTCCGAAGAGTCGCGCCAAACCAATTGGTTGACCTTGCCGATCTCCCTGGAAAGATCATCGTCCTGCCCGACCACCGACCGAATCACACTGCGGGAGAGCGCCATGAACATAGCTGCAGGCATGCCTTTATCGGATACATCCGCCACCACCACTCCCAGGCGGTCATCCGCCATTGGGATGAAGTCATAAAAATCGCCGCTGACCTCGTGCGCGGGTTTCCAGCAGGCTGCGAATTCCCAACCGGGCAGTTGCGGAGTGTTTGGCGGGATAAGGTGACGCTGGACGTCGCGGGCCATCTGCAGTTCGCGCTCCATTCGCCCTTTTTCCACCGCGATGCGGTAAAGCCGGGCATTATCAATGGCAATTCCTGCGCTGGACGCAATGGAGGATAAAAATTCAAGGTCATTCTGCGAAAAGATGCCGTTCTGGAAACGGTTATCGACATAAATCACGCCCAGCGCTTGATTTTTCTGGATGATGGGGACACACAGCACCGAGCGCAGCCCATAAAGCTTGACACTTTCACGCGCCCCAAAGCGCTGGTCTAATTGGGCATTACTGGTGAGCAGCGGGCTGGACTCAGCGGCCACCCGCTCAACAATGCTGCGCGAGATTTTGAAATCTGATGCTTCAATGGTGCGCTGATCCATGCCGCGCGCTGTTCGGAATTCGAGTTCCCCTGCTTCATTCAACAGCATCAGAAAACCGCGTTCTGCCTTGGTGGCTGAGATGACCTCATCCATCAGGGTCTCCATCACCACATCAAGATCAAGTGAGGAATTAATGGTCTGCGAAATCCGGTAGAGCAATTCCAGGCGGGGGCTGGAGGGTTCAATCAAACGGTTCTCCTTTGAAAACTCGGTTTCTTATGCCCTTG
Source organism: uncultured Pelolinea sp. (assembly GCA_964408645.1). GTDB lineage: Bacteria > Chloroflexota > Anaerolineae > Anaerolineales > Anaerolineaceae > Pelolinea. Next base: position 23,788 of record CAYPAG010000004.1, read on the forward strand.
TGACCATTAGATTTTATCATCACCATTTTCGGGGAATTATCAGAATATTATTTGGATTGTTGTTGGTAAAATCACAGCCACTCACAGGAGAAACGCATGGAATGGATCAAGGATACGCTTGAGTTTCACACCCACGGCAAAGGGATGATCAAGATCAACAGCCAGTTGGACGCGCTGATCCGTAAACTGGGCATTCAGGAAGGGATGTGTTATCTATTTCTTCAGCATGTGAGCTGCTCCTTATGCATCAGCGAAGGTTTCGATCCGCCGGCGCGCACGGACGTGGAAGCATTCTACGAGCGCCTGGTGCCTGAACGCGAGCCCTGGTATGAGCACACTCTCGAGGGCGACGATGATTCGCCCGCGCACATCAAAGCCACACTCACACAGCCTGGTCTGACCATCCCCATCGACAATGGCCGCGCCAACCTGGGCGTCTGGCAGGGTGTGTACCTGTTTGAGCACCGATCGCAGCCCCAGAAGCGTATCATCATGGTACGCTGTCTGAAAATTTGTTGAAAAAGGTTTATCTTCAGACTCAATACCCGGGAACTTTAATTATCAATTTACGGTTAAGATTTTTTCAGGAGGTTGGAAATGGGTAATGAATCTGAATGGGTTTGTCCTTATTGTGGATACAAAAATAAGGGGGTGATTAGCGGCACACAAATTGACGGCTCTTTTGAAGATTTGACAAAATCACTTTCTCAGGAAGCAAATACTTGTGGAGCTTGCAGAAAAAATCGGGTAACTGGAGAACAACAAATCCAGGAATTCAATCCCAGAGAAAGGATTGGCTGCATTATTGCTCTTGTTTTAATAATCTCTATTCCATTTATTCTTTGGCTTCTTGATGTTTTTTAAAAAGTAACCTCTCAAAAAATTTTTAGTTTTGATCATTTTCTTGTATACTTGCGGGGTTTAATCATCCCTGGAGAATAGATGCCAAACAAAACGAATACCCTCGCCGCGCAGATCAAACTTTTCATTGCCATTGCCATCTGGGGTGGATCATTTATTGCCACGAAAATCGCGGTCGCGCAGGTTTCGCCGGTCACCGTGGTTTGGTCAAGATTTTTAATCGGCGTTTTGATCCTGGGCTGGTTCGCCTGGCGGCACAAGCAAATTGAAATCCCGAAATTGAAGGATGGTCTGGAATTTCTGTGGCTGGGTTTCCTGGGCATCACCCTGCACCAGTGGCTGCAGTCCAGCGGACTGGTCACCTCCGAAGCTTCCACCACCGCCTGGATCGTCTCGACCACGCCGGTGTTCATGGCCTTGCTCGGCTGGCTGTTCCTAAAGGAAAAAATGACGCCTGGGATTATCATAGGCATCACGGCTGCCACCTTGGGGGTGCTGCTGGTGGTCAGCAAAGGCGATTTCGGTTCGATGTTCAGCGGCGGCTTCGGCCGGCCGGGTGATATCCTGATCCTGATCAGTGCGCCCAATTGGGCGATCTTCTCGGTTCTATCCCACCCTGCGCTGCAGCGGCACTCAGCCATCAAAACCACTTTTTATGTACTTTTGTTCGGCTGGCTGCTCACCAGCATAGAGTTTTTCGTCAGCGGCAGCTGGGTTGAATTCACGCAGCTGGATCTTTCAGGGTGGTTGAGCATTGGCTATCTGGGAATATTCTGCTCCGCTCTGGCATATATTTTTTACAATGACGGACTGCAAATCCTGCCCGCCTCGCAGGTGGGCGCGTTTCTTTACTTTGAACCGCTGGTGGCCACCCTGGTGGCTGCCGCCATCCTGTCCGAACAGATCGTGCTGGCCACGCTGGGCGGGGGAGCATTGATCCTGTTCGGCGTGTGGTTGGTCAATCGGCGGCCTGAGCAGGTGCCGGAGTAGCCCCTTCAATATCAAAATTTCCTTGTTACATCAATTGATTTATTGGATTAATTAGCTGGATTTGCTAAAATCTTAATAGTCGTGTTTTGATGGAGGATAAGATGGATAACGCGCGCTTGAAAGAAGCCATGTTGGACTTGTTTTCAGACATGCGGCGGGAGCTGGACGCCCTGATTGATGGATTAAACGAAGAGGAGAAAACAGCACGGGGTTCGGTGGCGCAATGGTCAGTCAAGGATATGCTGGCGCATTTGGCATTCTGGGGCAGCCATTTCAATGAACAGCTGGAAAAAGCGCAGGCAGGGGAACCGGTGCCCATGGCCGGGGATTATTACGAGATACTGAATGACGGTGTGCTGCTGCGTAACCTGGATAAACCCTTTGAAATCGCCCGGGCAGAAGAACGCTCGGCTTTTGAAAAGACGGTCAAGCTGCTCGAGGGCATTGAGGCGGATGACCTGTGCAGCCCCAAATATCTGGAATTTCTCAAAGGCCGACCGTTGATCGACCGCGCGCTGGGCACGGAATGCTGGCATGTGCTATCCCACATTAGCGATTTTTATATCAAAAGCGGGGATTTTCAAAAAGCGGAAGCACTGCAGCTCGGCACCACGGAAAAATTGAAGGATTTTCCGAGTTGGAAAGCCAACTCAATTTACAATCTGGCTTGCTTCTATTCGCTCAACGGGATGAAGGAAAAAGCATTGGAAAATCTAGAGATTGCATTCAAGGAGAAGCCTGAGCTCAAGGAGTGGGCGCAGACAGATGCCGACATGAAACCGATCTGCGAAGAGGCAGAGTTTAAGACCTTGGTGAAATAATATATTTTTAATTATTCTGCTTCGCGCTTGTATTCGTTAGGAATGATTTGATCAAGGATGATATAAAGTCCTGGTAAGTCTTCATGCGCAACTTGCCAAATTATTTGCTCATCAACATTTAAATAATCGTGGACGATTCTATGCCGCATGCCAATGATCTCATTCCAGGGAATAGCTTCCTGCTCAAAACGAGTTAATTCATCTACATGAGAGGCGGCTTCGCCAATAACCTCTATCAATCTGGTTAAAGCCAGTTGTAGAATCTCGTTCTGAAGAAATTCATTTTTTTCGAGGCTATTAACAATTTCCAAAGCTTTTTTGCACATAGCCCACATATGGGTTAAATAAACCCATTGATTTTTCTTATTCATCAACTATTGGCAAAGTCTTAATGTTTTTTTTGATCAATGGATGTAAAAACTTCGGTGTTACCAAATCAATCTTTTTATTGCCAAAGATAGCACTTAATTCATCCTGCATCTGAATGATTCTCAGACCGGGAATATGGTCAGGGTCAAACTCAACCAACACATCAATATCGCTGTCATCAGAAAAATCCTCACGAAGATAAGAACCGAACAGCGACAATTTTCTGATGTGATGTTTCTTGCAGAATTTTTCCAGTTCTTTTTGAGGAATTCTTGATCTATTCATCAGAATAATTATAGCAACTGAAACCAATCCTTACCCATCCCAATCTTTCCGTCGCATTTTCTTTCTTTCGCTGTGCTTTCGTTTCTGATCCAGCCGTTCCTGAACGGATGATCTCGAGGGGCGTGTGCGCTTGCGTGGTTTGGGCTGTTCCAACGCGCGATTGATCAAGGCAACCAGGCGTTCGCGGGCATCCGCCCGGTTCTTTTCCTGGTCGCGGTAGCGTCTGGCTTCAATGATGATCTCGCCTTCGCTGGTCATGCGTCTGCCCGCCAGGCGTTTCAGGCGCTGCTTGACATCTTCTGGTAACGCGCTCGAATGATTGACATCAAATCGCAGTTGCACCGCGGAAGCCACCTTGTTGACATTCTGCCCGCCAGGGCCCGAGGATCGCACGAAGGTCTCGATGAGTTCAGCCTCGGGAATACCCACACGCGAGTTAATGATCAGCATTTCTTAACCAAGTAAAAAATCTCATTCTGAAAAGAAATCCTGGAAATATTCATCCTGCCTTCACGCGAAATGATACACCAAGTCAAACCCAAAAAGCCTTGACAGACAATCGCTTAATGATATACTACAGACTGGTTTGTGTTGCAAACCGTTAACAACTGGAAAACTAGGAGTTTAGAATGACACAAGCAACCGAGATCAATGAGACCATCAAGCGCACACGGCGTTACTGGTTTGTGGACGGGCTGGCGGAGATGAGCGTCGGCCTGACCTTTTCGTTATTAATTCTCTACTATCGCGCGGCTGAGGGCTTTAAACCCGAATGGCTGCGTCTGCCAGCGTTTGTGATTGGCGCGCCGGCGCTGATTCTGGGATCGACTTGGCTATTGGGCAAAGCGGTGAGCGCGTTGAAAGAACGCATCACTTATCCGCGCACTGGTTATTTATCCTACCCCCGCCGGCAGGGCAGCGAGCGCTGGAAACGTGTGATCCTTTCAGCCGCGATAGGCATGGCGGTTGGCGCGGCCACCAGCTTGATTTCTTCCAGCTTGCCGCCCATTTATCAACAGCTCTTTTTTACCGCGCTGGTCGCCTGTGTTTACATCTACATTGCTTATTCCATGGGGTTCAAGCGGTTTTATCTGCTGGCATTGGGGGCTTTGGTCTTACAAGTACTAATCCAGTTGAGTTCACTGGAGCCAGACATGCAATATTTTCTTTTCCTGATCGGGCAGGGAGCATTGTGGTTCCTTAGCGGAATTGGCGCGCTGATTGCCTATCTACGTCAAAACCGCGTTTCCGGCATTGAGGAAGCATGAGCACGGCCAACGAGTTCCCGGATCTGGATCGAGTGATCCATGAACCAGCGCGTCTGGCGATCTTGTCCATCCTATCAGCGGCTGAGCAGGCGGATTTTCTCTATCTGTTACGCGAGACCGCATTAACCAAGGGAAATCTCTCAGCGCACCTGGCTCGGCTGGAAAACGCTGGATATATAGAAATCGAGAAAGGGTATGTCGGCAAACTGCCGCAAACCATCTGCCGGATGACCAAAGCTGGCCGCGAGGCATTTGACACGTATCGCCGCCAGCTCGGGGATTTTCTGAAAAGCCTGTAAACCTGTCCCGTTTATAATTGGGTCAGGAAGGAATTAAATGAACATTCAACTTTTACTGGATTCTGCCATCCTGGATGAAGCCCGCCAGGCCGCCGGGTGGGGCTGGGTGAGCGGGGCGACCACCAACCCAACTCTGCTGGCCAAAAGCGCTTTATCCCCGGCGGAGACGCTTAGAGAAATATCCCTCTTGCTCAAAGGTCAAATTTTTTACCAGCTGACCGGCGCGACC
>CAYPAG010000004.1:29009-31657 GCA_964408645.1 uncultured Pelolinea sp.
CTGGTGGTGGCTGCCAGCCTGAAATCGGCCGATGAACTGGTGGAATCGCGCATGGCCGGCGTACCGATCCTCTCTGCGCCACTCAACGTGCTGGCGGCGCTGCCGAACAACGACCTTTCGGACGCCGCTGTGGATGAGTTCAACCAAACAGGCATCGGTTTATTGGATAATACCCAAAAGGATTCGAAATGAAAGTGCTCATCACCGGCGGCGCGGGCTATATCGGCTCGACCATCGCCTCAGCACTCGAGGACAGCGGCCACACGCCGGTCATCCTGGATTCGTTGGTCACCGGACGGCAGGAATTCACCAACGGCCGCTCGTTTTACCAAGGTGACATTGCGGATTCCGACATGGTTGGGAAAATCTTCAAAGACCACCCCGACATTTACGCGGTGATCCATTGCGCGGCGCTGATCGTGGTGCCGGAATCCACCGAAAAACCTTATGAATACTATCGCGAGAATGTGGGCAAGTCGCTGGAATTATTCCACACGCTCAAGCAGCTCGGCGCAAGCCGCCTGGTGTTCAGCTCATCGGCGTCCATCTATGATGTCGTGCCGGGGTTCATGGTGACGGAGGACGCGCCGCTCAAGCCGCTCAGCCCCTACGCGCGCACCAAGTTCATGATGGAAATGATCCTGCGCGATTTTTGCGCGGCATATGGCATGCGGGGTATCGCCCTGCGTTATTTCAACCCGATCGGCGCTGACCCGCAGCTGCGTTCCGGGTTGCAGATCAAAAAACCCTCGCACGCCATCGGCCGGCTGGTGGAGGTGCAGATGGGGCGCATCCCCGAGTTCACCATCACCGGAACTGATTATCCCACCCGCGACGGCACCGGCCTACGCGATTACATCCATGTCTGGGATCTGGCGCGCGCGCATGTGAAGGCCGTGGAAGGATTCGAGCGGGCGTTTGAGCGCGCGGGCAGCCCGGATGACAATTATTTGGTGATCAACCTGGGCACCGGCCGCGGGGTAACCGTGCGTGAATTGGTGACCGCCTTTGAGAATGTGATCGGGGAAGGGATCAATAAATCCGATGGTGCGCGCCGTCCTGGCGACACTGCCGGTTCTTTCTGCAACGCGGACACCGCCAAACGGTTGCTGGACTGGCAGGCGGAGCTATCCATCGAGCAGGGGATCCGCGACGCATTGCGATGGGGTGAGGTGCGGGACGAGATTTTAAAATAAATCAACGACAAAAGATAATTTCAGGAAAATGTTGGCTCGGCAGGTTTAGCCAACATTTTTATTAAGTGCTTAGTGAACAATTTCATCCAACCCGCTGGCGTGAACGCAGCGGAAAGCTGTTCTTGTTTACTTGCTTAGATCCGCGATCAGGGTTTCGAGCATGACTTCAAGCGTGGCGTCGCCGGTCTTTGCGCGCTCGTCCATGCGGTCGAGCTGGTGGTAGATATCCACCAGTTCCGACATGGAAAATCGCGGCGCCTGGGCAGCCAGCTTTTTCGCCACGAAAGCGTGCAGATTGCCTTCAGCCGCGATGGCGTACTCATCCCCGCCTTCCTGCATGATCTCTTTGGCGATGATCAGCAGCCGGAACTGGCGCGCGACCATGCTGAACACAAACGGCAGCGGCTGGTCACGCAGAAGGGCATTGAGCAATGCCAAGGCTTTGCCCGGATTGCGTTGTCCTGCCGCGTCCACCATGGCAAAAACATCCTCCTCACGTGAGGGACTGCACAGCAGGCGGATCATTTCACGCGTAACCGGTTCACCCTCGCCAGCATAAGTCTTTGCCTTAATCAGTTCCTGGCGCGCTAAAAAAAGGTCATCACCCACCAAATTGGCCAATTCCGCCGCGGCGCGGCTGTCCATGGCAAGCTTCATTTCTACTGCCAGATTAGCGATCCACTCGGGCATTTCGCGCTGGGTGGGCTTGGGGTGTTCGAGCCAAGTGCTGCTTCGCTTCAAAGCGGAGATCGTTTTACGCAGGGCGTGCCCGGGACCGACCGTCTGCCAGACCAGGCTACCCTTGGAGAATTTTTTTGAATCTTCGATGACCAAGACAACCGCCGTTGTCAGAGGCATGGCGCTGAGCAGGGAGTCAAGCCAGGCAAACTCCTCCTTCCCTTTCAGCAGCGCGAGCGCGTCATCCAGTACGACCAGGCGGCTGCCGAGCATGGGCAGCGCGTTCACCTGGGCGGCGAATTCTGCTTTTGAAATGGATTGACCGTCCAGGCGCGCGAAATTCATCTCGCCAAAGCCGCCCGCGGTGTGGCGCTCTTTCAATTCGCGAACAATATCCGAAACCGCCAGGGAATCATCCCCCTGAATGACATAGATCTCCTCCTGGGGAATTTCCTTTTTCTCTTTGGCTTTTGCGACGGACGGCATGGATCAGGCGACGCTGCGGGTGGCGACCCGGTGCACAGGATTGCCCATCACATCCTGGCGCACCACTTCAATGATTTCCATTTTGCTGACATCGGCGTTGGTGGTGATCTGCTCCTGCACCTTCGGGCCCAGCGGTTTGGCGACCTGGTAGCCCACCAATCCCATCAGCACAGCCAGCGGCAGCCGCAGCAGGCGCCGGCCGGGTTTACCCTTGGTGCCCCACATCCCCATCCAGGCCAGCCCGCCAGCCGCCAACGCGCCGACCGCCAGGTTGGTGCCGCAATTGGG
>CAYPAG010000004.1:31757-40835 GCA_964408645.1 uncultured Pelolinea sp.
TTTGGCTGCTTCGCGGATGCGCGGCTCCATGTGCGCCACCCAGCGCAGTTCACCCGAAAGGCCGACCTCGCCAATCAGCGCCAGGTCCGCGCGCACGGGCTGGTCACGCAGGGAAGAAGCAATGGCTGCTGCAGCCGCCAGGTCGGCAGCCGGTTCTTCAATGGCCAGGCCGCCAACCACATTTAAAAACACATCCTGATTGGAGAGGTTGAGTCCCAGCCGGCGGGTGAGCACCGCGGTAACCAGCAGCAGGCGGTTGAAATCCAGCCCATTGGTGGTGCGGCGTGGATTGCCAAAGTTGGTGGGGCTGGTCAGCCCCTGAAGTTCAACCAGAATCGGGCGCGTGCCCTCCATCGTGACGGCAATGGATGAGCCGGGCGCGTCTGCCATGCGCTCAGCCAGAAACGCCTCCGACGGATTGGGCACTTCGGCCATGCCCTGCTCGCGCATCTCAAAAACGCCCACTTCGGACGTCGGGCCGAATCGGTTCTTCATCGAGCGCAGCAGCCGATAGGACTGGAAACGGTCGCCTTCAAGCTGCAGGACCGTATCCACAATATGCTCCAGTACGCGCGGACCGGCGATCATGCCTTCCTTTGTCACGTGCCCGATCAGGAAGACGGCCGTGCCGGATTCCTTGGCATACTGGCGCAGCCGGGAGGCGCACTCGCGCACCTGGGAGACTGACCCGGCGCTGGAAGATAGCCCGTCCATGAATGTTGTTTGAATCGAATCCACGATCAGCAGCGCCGGTTTCACTTCCTGTGCGTGCGCGAGGATTGCGTCCAGGTTGGTTTCTGTCACCAGAAAAAGCTGGCCTGTGGATTGATTGTTGCTGCCACGCAGGCGCTCGGCCCGCATTTTGATTTGGCGCACGGATTCTTCCCCGGAGGCATACAGCACCGGACTGCTCATGGACATCTCCACCGCCACCTGCAGCATCAACGTAGATTTGCCGATGCCGGGATCGCCGCCCAACAGCACGATCGAGCCGGGCACCATGCCGCCGCCCAGCACGCGCGCGAATTCGGTGATGCTCAATGGCCAGCGCTCCTCGTTCTCCGCGGACACCTGATCGATACGCACCGGTTTTGAAACAGTTGAAGAAAGCCCACGGGATTTGTTTTCGTCAGCTTCCGGCGCGACCACTTCCTCGACCATTGAATCCCATGCCCCGCAGGACGGGCAGCGCCCCATCGCACGTATTGAGGTGCGTCCGCATTCCTGGCAGACATATTGGGTATGTAGTTTAGGCATCGGGTTGGCCTCCTGGGTTGATTTTAATGCAGGTATGAGATTATGCGTCTGCCTGATATCTGCTGAGCGCCGATTGGAAAATGTGTTCGAACAGCTGCGGGTAGGCGATGCCGGCTTTTTCCGCCATGATGGGCAGGGAACTGTCGGGCAGCAAGCTCGGGTGCACGTTAACTTCCAGCACATAAGGGTTGCCGCTCCGGTCGCAGCGGATGTCCACGCGCGCATAATCGCTGCAGCCCAGCGCGCGGAAGGCGTTCTCGGCCAGCTGCTGGATGTGGCGGGTTTTGATCTTATCGATCTCTGCCGGACAGCAATAAGGTTCATGCACGCGGGCATCCGTCTTGGCGTCAAACAGTCGGAAGGGAAGCGGAGTATCTTCCCTGGAAAGCTCGGTGAACTCGATCAACGGCAGGGCAGCCGGCGGGTGGTTGCCAAGAATGCCCACGCTGAATTCGCGACCGTCAATGAATTCCTCGATCAGAACCTGTTGATGGGTATGCGCCTGTGTTTCCGACAAGATACGACCCAACTGCGCGTCATCCACCGCCGGATTATCGGGGTGGATGCCCATGCTGCAGCCGCCGAACAGGGGCTTGATGAACAGGGGGTAGTCCAGGTTTTCTGGCTTTTTTATTAATCGTTCGCCTTTCTCAACCAGAAAAGAATCCGGTGTTGGCAACCCTGCCTGTCTGAGAATCTGTTTTGCCAGGTATTTGTTCTGCGCAGCCCGGCAGGCAGCGGGGGGAGAACCCGTGTAGGGGATATCCATGTCCTCAAGCAATGCCTGTATTTGCAGGATATAAACGCCAGGATCAGCGCGGAAGGTCTGCAGAAAAACCAGGTCTGGCTTAAAGGACAACAGATTCTCCTTCAAATGTTGGTCATCCTCAAGTTGAATAACCTCGTGGCCTGATGAATGGATCGTTTTGGCGATCAAGCGGTTGTGTTCTGCGCGGCGGATGAGGTTGGTTTGGTGTTCTTCTTCGGTGGGCGCGGCGACGAGGCGATTCAGGATTAACGCGATCTTCATGGTTACATCTTACAACAATATGCAAAATACTTGATATTGCTTCTCCCTGTGACATCGGAGTATGCAATGACAATTTGGATAAAAAAACCGGGCGCTGCCGCCCGGTCTGTTTTTTAGCTTTGGCTAATTGCCCGCCATCATCATGGCTACGTCATTCTCGACTGAATCAATCGGTTTGAGCTCAAATTTCTTCACCAGCGCTTCCGCCACTGTCGGGGACAGGAAAGCGGGCAGTGTCGGCCCCAGGCGGATCTTCTTCACGCCTAAAGCGAGCAGCGCGAGCAGGACGATGACTGCTTTTTGTTCATACCAGGCGATATCGAAAGAAAGGGGCAAGTCATTGACATCGTTCAACTTAAATGCCTTGGCCAGCTCCTGGGCAATCACAATCAACGAATAGGAATCGTTGCACTGCCCGGCATCCAGGATTCGCGGAATGCCTGAAATTTCACCCAGATCAAGCTTGTTATAGCGATATTTCGCGCACCCGGCGGTCAGGATGATCGTGTCTTTTGGCAGGGCTTCTGCCACTTCCGTAAAATAGGACCGCGGTTTCTGCCGTCCATCGCATCCGCCCATCACCACAAAGCGTTTGATCGCTCCGGAATTGATCGCCTCAACCACTTTGTCCGCCACACCCAGCACGCTCTCATGAGCGAAGCCGATCGGTATGGTGCCATGTTCCAATTCAATGGGTTCGGCGCAAGTCTTGGCCTGGGCAATCAGCTTGGAGAAATCTTTCTGCTTGCCCGCTTCGCGGTCCGGAATGTGCTGAACGCCAGGGAATCCCGCCATGCCGGTGGTGTAGATCCGGTCAACGTAGGTCTTCGCCGGCGGAACAATGCAGTTGGTGGTCATCAGGATCGGTCCGCCAAAGGAATCAAATTCTTCCTTTTGCTTCCACCAGGATCCGCCGTAGTTGCCCACAAAGTGGCTGTACTTCTTAAATGCGGGATAGGCGTTGGTTGGCAGCATTTCGCCATGAGTGTAAATGTTCACACCCGAACCTTCGGTCTGCTGAAGCAGTTCGTCCAGGTCCAACAGGTCATGCCCGCTCACCAGAATGCCCGGCCCCGGCCGGACGCCGATATTCACCTGTGTGGGTTCGGGGTGTCCATAGGCATCAGTGTTGGCTTTGTCCAACAAGGCCATGGCCTTCAGGCCGAACTCGCCGGTTTTTTGGACCATGTCCAGAAGATCGCTCAGGGAAAGCTCGTCATTGGCTGTGGCTTCAAGCGCTTCCTGAAGGAAAGCGAGCACTTCACCATCCCTGGCGCCCAAAATATAGGCGTGGTCGATATACGCCGAGATGCCCTTCAGCCCATAGATGATCAATTCGCGCAAGGAGCGGATATCTTCATTGAGATTCGAATCGGATATCACGCCAACCGCGGCAGCTTTCTCTGCCAGGTGGTCAAGGTCATAGGAAGCGGGCAGCCAGAAAGCCCGATCCGGCCCCTGGTCCGGGCAGTCAGAGCCATGCAGTTCGCCGCATTTCTTTTGGGCGGCTGATTTCAACCGTCCGCGCAGAAGTACGGCTTTTTCAATCAACTCGACAAATCTGTCCGGGTCGAAATTGGCATTGGTGATGGTGGAAAAGAGCGCCTGCGCGACAAACAAGTCAACTTCGTCATCCTGGACGCCCATTTTTCTGCCGCGGGTACCCCAAAATGAAATACCTTTTAACAGATAAACCAGCAAATCCTGCAGATTGGCAACCTCGGAAGGTTTGCCGCATACGCCATTGACCGTGCAGCCGGAATTTTTTAATGTTTCCTGGCATTGGTAACAAAACATACTCATCAGATACTCCCTTAAATTGGATATTCTTTATGAATTACATCGAGAATTTTCATGCCAATTATAAGCGATAGGTATAAAAAACCGGGCGCTGCCGCCCGGTCTGTTTTTTTATGGCTGATTACATGCCCACGCCCATTGGTTCGCTAACCTCAGGGTGCGGCTCCGCGGCTTTGCGCAGATAAAACGCGCCTTCAGCATCGATATCCACTTCAATGGAATCGCCGTCTTCGAATTTTCCAGCCAGCAGGTCGTCTGAGAGCTGATCTTCGATCTCGATCTGGATCACGCGCCGCAGAGGGCGGGCGCCCATCTCAGGGTCATAACCCTTCTCGGTCAGCTTGGCTAAAGCGCCTTCGGTCGCGGTCAGGGTGATCTCGCGCTCCTTGAGCCGTTCAGCAACCTTCTTGAGTTCGAGTTTTGCGATCTCGCCAATGTGCTCACGGTTAAGCGCGTGGAACACAATCACCGCGTCCATACGGTTGATAAACTCCGGCCGGAAGGCTTTCTTGAGCGAGTCCATCAGTTTCTTGCGCATTTCTTCATAGACAAATTTCTCTTCCACGCCCTCGTCACGCTGAAGCTGGAAGCCATACCCGCCATCACGCTTGATCAGATCCGCGCCGATGTTGGAGGTCATCACAATGATGCAGTTGCGGAAGTCCACCTTGCGGCCTTTCGCGTCTGAAAGCTTTCCTTCTTCCATGATCTGAAGCAGGATATTGTGCGCTTCCGGATGGGCTTTTTCCACCTCGTCGAAGACGATGATGGAGTACGGGCGCCGACGGACGGCTTCCGTCAACTGCCCGGCGTCCTCATACCCCACGTATCCAGGAGGCGCACCGACTAACCGGGCGACCGAGTGGCGTTCCATGAATTCGGACATATCCAGCTGCACCAGGGCTTCCTCGCTGCCGAACATGAAGCGCGCCAGCGCTTTGGTCAGTTCGGTCTTGCCCACGCCGGTCGGCCCAAGGAACATGAAGGTGCCAATGGGGCGGCGGGGATCTTTGAGGCCCGCGCGTCCGCGCCGGACGGCTTTTGAAATGCGCTCAATGGCTTCGTGCTGCCCGATGATGGCGTTGTGCAGCTCCTGCTCCATGTTCAGCAGGCGCACGGACTCTTCTTTAGCCAGCTGCATAACCGGCACACCGGTCCACATGGACACGAGTTCGGCGATATCATCCGAGGTTACCACCGGGCTGGTATCGCGATCCCACACTTGGCGGATATCCACCATCTGCTTTTCCAGCTGGCTCACCTGCTCCTTGAGGGTTTCAATCTCCGGCTCGTTTTTCTGTTCCATGGCCTGGTTCAGTTTCGCGCGTGTTTCGCGCAGCTCGGTCATGACCTTCTTGGAGATTTTGGCGGTGTCGCTCTTGTACATGCGCACGCGCGATGAGGTCTCATCGATCAAGTCGATGGCCTTGTCCGGCAGGAAGCGGTCCGTGATGTAGCGGGCGGAGAGGTTAACTGCCGCGTCCAACGCCTCGTCTGAGATGACCAGGCGGTGATGTTCTTCGTAGTTCTTGCGCACACCACGCAGGATATCCAGGGATTCTTCGCGGGTGGGTTCTTCCACAATGATGGGCTGGAATCGGCGTTCGAGCGCCGCGTCGCTTTCGATGTTCTTGCGGTACTCGTCCAGGGTGGTCGCGCCGATCACCTGCAGCTCGCCGCGCGAGAGCGCGGGTTTGAGGATATTGGCGGCATCCACCGAGGAGCCGGCTGAACCGGCGCCCACCAGCATGTGCACTTCATCAATGAACAGGATAGCTTCGGCGGCTTTGATTTCGTCAATGACGCGTTTCAGGCGCTCTTCGAATTGGCCTCGGTACATCGTACCAGCCACCAGCGAGCCGACATCCAGCCGCAGAACACGTTTATCCAGCAGCGGGGTGGGCACATCGCCATCAAGAATGCGCATGGCCAGCCCCTCGACGATGGCCGTCTTGCCAACGCCGGGTTCGCCGATCAAGGCAGGATTATTTTTGGTGCGCCGGGCGAGGATCTGGATAACGCGTTCGATCTCTTTTTCGCGCCCGATCACCGGGTCCAGCTTGCCGTCTTCGGCGTAGGCGGTCAGGTCAACCGCCAGCTGGTCAACCAGCGGGGTCTTGCTGTCGCTCTTTTTCTCTTTTTCACCGCTGCCTTTACGCGATACGCGGTCCTGGACGTTCTCCAGGGCATTTCGGTTCTCGTTCAGCACGCGTTTTACCTGACGCCTGACCTGGGCGGGGGTGATGCCCAGCTTGGCGATCACTTCGCGGGCGAACCCAACCTCAGACTGCACCAGCGCCAGCAGCAGATGCTCGGTCGAAATATAGCTGCTGCTCATCTGGCTGGCTTCCTCGATTGCCGCGTCCAGGATTTTCTGCGCCTCAGGCGACAGATCAATGCGTTCGGGCTTGCGGGTGCCCATACCGGCCACGCGCAGCACCATCTCGCGCGCGCGGTCAATTTCCACACCCAATTCACGCAGCACCCGGCCGGCAACGCCCGAATCCTCCTGGATTAAGGCCAGCAGGATATGTTCGGAACCGATCGCGCTTTGCTGCATGCGTTCCGCTTCCAGATGCGCCAAACTTAAAACCCGGCGGGCGCTTTGGGTGAATTTCTCTAAACCAGACAATTTAACTCCTTCGGCGCCTTGATTGACAGGCGCCTCTCGATTTCGATTGTACCAAACTAAAGGTATGCGGGAAATTAAAACAGTAATTTATAGGAAATTTTAATAAAGAAATTACAGCGGGTTAATCAAATGAACAGCCTTCAAAATCGCTGATCTTTTTGCGCCATTCCGCCGGCACCGGCGTGGTTTTGTGCGCGCGGTAATCAAAACAGACCCCCACCACTTCGCCGGTGGCGCACACGATGCCGGCTGCTTCATCGCGGATTTCGTATTCGAAGGTGATGCTTTTGTTGCCGATCCGGGCTGTGCGGGTGTAAACAGCGATATTCTGATTCAGCACAATTGGCGCTTTGTAGGCAATATGGACATCGGCGACGATCATCCGCAAATCAAGAAATGAAACGGCGTCAAATAATCCCAGATGCTGAAGATATTCAAAGCGCGCCTGTTCCATAAAGGTCAAAAAACGCGAGTTGTTGACATGCCACTGGGCGTCCAGATCGCCGTAACGCACCTGGATGGGAATCATGAATTTGAAATCGGACATGCGCCCATTATACCCATACAGGAACACATGCTGCTTGCATTTCTACCAACGGGACTTTCAGATAAAATAAGCCGCCGAACGGATTCACCTTTCGGGTGTTATATAAACAGCGCCAGGAGACCGCCGCCCATGAGCTTTCGACAAACCAATCGTATTAAGGAGCCACCGGTATTGCTGTATTCCGCGATACGGTTTTTGGTCACGATTTTCGCCAGGCTTGCACTGAAGCTGAAAGTGATCAGTATTGATCCCATCCCCGCGCGAGGCCCGCTGATCCTCGTGTGCAGCCATGGCGGTTACCTGGATTTTCTGTGCGTGGCGGCTGCGGTCCATGAACGCCGGCTGCACTTCCTGAGCGCTGATTACTACTTCCAGCACAAAACGCTCGGGAAGCTACTGCGCACGCTCGGCGCGATCCCCAAGCAGCAGTTCTACCCGGATGTGAACAGCATCGCGTCAATGATGGAAGTGCTGCGGCGCGGATCGGCCGTGGTGATCTTTCCAGCCGGGCAGACCTCGCTGGACGGCACCACGCTGCCGATCGATCCATCCATCGCGCGCCTGGTGCGCCGCGCGGGCGCGCCGGTAGCTGCTTTGCGCATCCACGGCAGTTTCCTCACCCTCAGCCGTTTCAGCCGCGGCGCCATGAACAAGGGGCGCATTGAGATCGAAAAACGCATGGCGCTGACCGCAGAACAAATATCCGTATATACCGAGCAGCAAATCTATGACGCGCTGTGCGGCGCGATCGCGTTCGACGATTATGCCTGGCAGAGAAGCAGCGGCGTGTTGTTCAAAGGCAATAAACGGGCGCAGGGCTACGAGAACATCCTGGTGCGCTGTCCCAAATGCGCTGCTCGATACTCTTATCACGCAGAGGGCAACCGCATCTGGTGCGGGTCTTGCGGCAATTCAGCCGACGTCGGCGCGGACATGCGCTTTATCCCAATGGAAGGATCCAACGTGCCGGCAGACCTGCAGGAGTGGATACGCACGCAAAAAGCGCAGATCATTCAGGACGCGGACAAAGAAGATTTTTTGCTGGCCTCCGAAGTCCGGGTCAAATCTTACGGCTTAAGCGATTCGCCATTTATTGGGGAGGGTTCACTGCGTATGGACCGGTGGGGGATCCACTTCAAAGGCGTCCTGGATGGAAAGGCTGCCGAGTTTTTTGTGGACCACCAGATCCTGCCGGGATTGACCGGCGAATTCGGAGAGTACCTGTATATCCCGCAGTGCGATCACGGTCCGCTGGCGTTTTACCTCGCTGAGGGGAAAGCGGTAATAGAGTGGAAATTCGCCCAGGAACATTTACATTCACAGACCGCAGTCAGCCAGCGCTAATCCCTTTTTTCCTTAATATTAATATCACTTGCCAGAAACAGGTTTTTTATATACACTTATATCGGACTAATTGTAGTTAATTTATCCAAGAGGAAAGAATCTGATGCAGATCACTAAACAAGCTGATTACGCTTTACGCGCGGTCATGTACCTTGCGCGAATGGAAGAAGGACACAAAGCCTCCACCAAGGATATCGCCGAGACCCAGAAGATCCCGCCATCCTTTCTGGCCAAGATCATCTCGCAGCTCTCGATTGCCGGGCTGATCCTGACCTCGCGCGGCGCGCGCGGCGGTGTGTCGCTGGCACGGCCTGGGTCAGAGATATCCATCATGGATGTGGTCGAGTCCATTGACGGACCGATGATGCTGAACGAATGCACCGGCTCACCGCACCTCTGCGCGTTCGGTGAAGAATGTCCGCTGCACAAGATCTGGTGCGAATCGCGCCAGGAGCTTTACAAGCGCCT
>CAYPAG010000005.1:0-1994 GCA_964408645.1 uncultured Pelolinea sp.
AGTGCGATTCTGATCAACCGAATACTCCCCTGGGTCATTTGGCCCAGGTCCAACCGGAAAGTCGCCATTGAGAACATATGGATCGAAGGGCAGGACGGCCAGCCCCGGCTGCGATTGCGCATCTACCGGCCAAAAAACGCCGCCAATCCCGCCCCGGCCATGCTCTGGCTGCACGGCGGCGGGTACGTGATCGGGACGCCCGAGATAGACGACCGCGCCTGCATCGAATTTGCCCGCTCTTTGGGGCTGATCGTGGTCTCCGTGGATTATCGGCTCGCTCCACAGCACCCCTTTCCCGCCGCGCTGGAGGACGCCTGGTCGGCGTTGATTTGGATGGCCGACCACTCTCAGAAACTGGCGCTTGACCCGGCGCGCATCTCGATTGGCGGCGCCAGCGCGGGCGGCGGCCTGGCGGCAGCGTTGGCTCAGCTGGCCTGCGACCGCGGGGGCATCCAACCGGCCTTCCAGCTGCTCGTTTACCCGATGCTGGATGACCGCACCGTTTTGTGGGAGGATATCCAGGATAAAGAATTCCTGGTGTGGCCGCGCTCCAGTAACCGCTTCGGCTGGGAATCTTACCTCGGTCAGCCCTGCGGGGAAGACCATGTGCCGCCCTACGCCGTGCCTGCCCGGCGCGAAAACCTCAGCGGCCTGCCCCCCGCCTGGATCGGCGTCGGCACGCTGGACATGTTCCACAACGAGAATGTGGACTACGCGAATAGACTGCGGGGTTCGGGGGTCGAGGTTGATTTGGAAGAAGTGCCTTGCGCCTTTCACGGCTTTGACGTGCTCAGGCCGCGCTCGGCTTTGGCCTCGTCATTCAGGGAAGCGCAGATGGCGGCGTTAAAGAAATACCTGAAACTCTTTTAACCAGATTTCAAAAAATTCATTATTTCTGCCATCAATCTTTCAACGCTATTTCCACCGCCGCCCGCGCGTGGATGGCTGTTGTGTCGAACAAGGATATATCCGTATGCTTTTGCTCTACCAGCATGACAATTTCGGTGCACCCTTCGATCACCCCTTGCGCGCCGCGCTCCCGCAGCCGCTCAATGATCTCCAGGTACTTTTTGCGCGATTCCTCCCGCACCACGCCCCGCACCAGTTCGTTGTAAATGGTGTCATGCACGATGGTCATTTCATCCGCGGCCGGCAGCAGCACCTTTAAACCGTACTTCTCCTCCAGCCGTCCCCGGTAGAAATCTTCCTGCATGGTGAATCTCGTGCCCAACAGCCCAATCGTGTCCAAGCCGGCAGCTTTGATCGCTTCTGCGGTCGCGTCGGCGATATGCAGCAGCGGGATGTCCACCGCCGCTTCGATGGTGTCCGCCACCTTGTGCATGGTGTTGGTGCACAACACGATGAAATCGGCGCCGGCATCTTCCACCTGTCTTGCTGCGATCGCCAGTTGCTTGCCGGCTTCGCTCCAGCGATTTTCCCGCTGCAGGCGCTCCATCGGCTCAAATTCAATACTGACCATAGCGATCCTGGCTGAATGCAATCCGCCCAACCGCTGCCGTATGCCTTCATTAATTTGCTTGTAATACAGAGCTGTGCTTTCCCAGCTCATCCCGCCTATCAAGCCGATCGCCTTCATTTTTCCCTCTCGTTTCTTGTAGTATCAATCACACAAATGTCTATGCGCATGTTACAATAATTCATTGAAAATGTAACGTTTTGTAACATCGGTCAGATTTGCCTACTTCTTCTCCCAAAATTTTATCCCCGCCCAGATCAATCCTCCGCTGATCCCAAGAATCAGCAGCACAAACCAAACCTTTGGACCATACCCATAGAATGAGCGGATCACCAGGTTGCCAACACCGGCAAACAGCGTCATGCCGGCCAGAAAATAACAAATGATGCTGAAAAACCGGTGCTTATTCAACATAAGCTGAACCCAGCAGTTCCTTTAAATACTGTGGCCTTTCTTTGACGAACCTTTGTATCAGCTCAATCTCTTCTTCCCATGACCCCAGCGATCCCGTTCCCCA
>CAYPAG010000005.1:2094-38387 GCA_964408645.1 uncultured Pelolinea sp.
ACCTTTGTATCAGCTCAATCTCTTCTTCCCATGACCCCAGCGATCCCGTTCCCCAACGTTCAAAGAACTCTTCCATGTACGGTTTCAATTCTGCTGCGGTCTCGTCAAGAACACTTTTCACTCGTTCGGGCGCGAAAGTGGTCGCCAAATGCGCTTCAAAGCGTGCCTTGAATTCAGAGCGAAAGCTCTCATTTTTCAGCAGCTCACGGAAAATTTCTCCGCCGGAAGACGGTATCTGTGCGTGCATTAATGTATCGTGTGTAATGTCACCTTCCTGAGACTTCAACCCAAAGGTGAAGTCGAGGTCGATCAACATCCAGCGCCAGCGCCCGTCTTGCCCTTCAGGCGCGCCTGGCTGGTAACCGTCCGTTTTCATGCGCCAAAGATTTACATTCTTATCCGGCCAGTCCTGATTGGCGGCATAGATCTCAAAGATCAGGTAATCGATGTAGGAATCGATATCCATCATTGTATTCAATTTTTCATAATTCGCCTGATCGGCCAGGTCGTGAGTTCGGATAAAGCGCATCATCTCGGTATATGCCGCGTTATCACCCAGCTCGCCGGAAACCAGTTCGCCGTTCACCCCCAGGATCACCCCCTGCCCTGTGGGAATGCCGAAATGGTTCAACAGATAGGCTGCGTCGTAGCGCTCCTGCATTTGATAAATACCCCAGTACTCCCCGTTTAGAAAAACCACAGCGAAACGCCCCGCCTGCCGGTCGAGGTTAGTTCCTTCCGCCAGCCGTTGGGCAAAGACATCCCGCAGCATGGAGACAGCCCAATCTTGTCCGCTGTTGCGCAGGATGAAGGTTGGATACACCGCGCGAAGATCTTCCAGCGGCGCGCTTGCCATACCGCTGAAGAGCGGGTAATCAAATACCATCTCCTCGTCATATTCGGGACGCGCATACAGGCGCAAGGATTTCTGCGGGCTGCGCCGCGATCCCGCCCCGTGCACGCGCACGCCGCCATCCTGCTGGAAATAATTTCCAGCAGACTCGAATATCTCGATGCTGATTGATCTCTCCCACTCGCGACCCCGCTGGTTAAAATTGGCAAATGCCTGCCGCTGGTCTTCGGTCAGGTCGGCTTCATTCATCTCCGCGTATCGCTCTCCCAGAACGTAGATGCCAGAGCGCGGGTCAAAGAAATCCGCTGGATCACCAACCAGGGAGACCACCGGTAAGTTGTATCGTTTTTCGATCTCCCGCCCCACAAAATAGGTTTGTGTGACCACAGGGCTTTCCTCCCCTGTGGTTGGGTCAAGAGCCACCGCCCGCACCACCGTCCCCTTGGCTATCGTGTGTGCAGGCGCGCGGAAGTTCGCCGCGATATCCCCAATCGAAGCAATGACATTCGGTTCTGTCGTGCGATTGGCAATCAACAGCGGCGCGGAATAAAGCGGTGAATCCGGACCTGGCTGGCTACCATCCAGCGTATAGTGAATTTTCACACCAGGAATATAGGACACCAAATCCAGGTAGAACTCTTCCGGGTAAAAACCGGCAGCGTGGGAAAACTCAGGGGCTTTCAATGAAGCATAAAAGGGCAGCATGAACGGCTGCCGGTCAGTGATGTTAACCCAATAAGGCCGGATGACTGAGTAATCGTCTCCGTCAGTGTCCTGGATCGGATTATCACGGATATCAACACCCGCCGGGTTTGCATCATCAGGGCTATCCTGCAAAGCGCCGCGCGCCATCAGAGAGCCGATGGGTGCCAAGTCGGTCAACCCGGTATTGCGCAAATTCAAGATTTTTAAATGCGGCAAGTCTCCAATAACCGCCACCTCGTCTCCCACAGGGACGTTCGCCAAAATCAGGGTCTCCAGCCGGCGCAGGTTCTTGATCGGTTGAATAGTTGATATTCCAGGATTGGAATGCAGATTGAGATACTCAAGATCCAAAAGACCACTCACGGGATCAATGTCAACCGCTCCGCTTTCACGCAAGTTCAGATATCTGAGTTTGGCAAGGTCGCGTAGAAATCCCAGGTCCCCATTGGTCGGTACATTGGCAAGGATCAACGTATCCAAATCCTCAAGCGTCCCAATCACCTCCAAAGCACTAAGGGAAGAATTTCCAAATAAATTCAGGTTTTCCAGTTTTTTTAATCCAGCCAGAAAACTGAGATCGTTAATGCCGGCACTTCGCAGGTTGAGGCGTCTGAGCAGGGTCAACTCTGCCAAATTGTCCACCTGATCACCAACCGGGACGTAAGCGAGGATCAACGTATGTAGGTTCTTCAACCCTTTAAGCGGTCCGATATCCTGAATCCCGGAATTGGCATAAAGGTTGAGATACTCCAACAATGAAAGCTCAGCCAGAGGAGAGATATCGCGTATGTCATTGCCGCGTAAATTGAGCTTTTCGAGTCGACGTAAACCAGACAGCCTGGAAATATCACTAATACGATTCCCGCGCAAGTTCAGCTCCTGAAGGTTAGGTATCCACTCGATTCCATCCAGGTTTGTGATTCCTCGGTTCGAGGCATCCAGTGAAGCCATGGTGCGCAGGTGCCGATCATAGATTTCGCCCCGTGGACGCTGAATTGCTTCCCTCACCGCAGCTTCCAATGGGTCATTATTGAATTCCACCGGCCGGTTAATCGCCATGGATACGATTTGAAGCAGCAGAATACTCCCCACGATTCCAGCATGCAGTAACGGATTTCGCAGCGAAACGGTTTGACCTTGAACCCAGCGGTTCGCAATCAGAGAAAAAGAGAAGATAACTAGCGTAACCAGCCAAAAGTCTGATAGCATCGCGCCTAATGCCAGAATCCGATGGGTCAGCTGAGCTCGGTTCAAGTCAAAACCGGGAGCAAGATTGATGGTTAGCTCATCCGATTGGGCGTAAAAAAGGTCAATTGTCTGTGTTTGGCCGTCCCAATCGATCGACACAATGCCCGCTGAAGGCCCTGTGGCAAAGGTAAGCGTCAACCCTGCTTGCATGTACCGTTCGTATCGCATCTCGGCGCTAGGCTGCCCTATCAGACCATAACCGTTATTGGATCCTCGCCAGCCGCCTGACAATGCCAGTCGATTAACAGGTATTCTTTTCACATTATTTGAAGGAGCCGTCAAGGTGCTGATGCTGACCAGTTCCACCTGACTGCCATCAGACATCGAATTATGCTCATCCAGAACCTGCAGGCGAATTTGATGCTGTTCAGGAAAAGGAGGTAGTTGATAGAAAAGCGCGAACAATACAAATGTAACCAGCGAGCTGATACCAGCCAGTATTAGAAATTTTTTTGTATTGAGTGTTTGAGATAAAGGCGCAATCAATGTGATAAAAAGGTATGCGCATAAGACCAAGCTCAAAGGTAAGAGGGATACAAAGTAGAAGACCTTATCCCATCGCGGCGCGATCATTAAAGGTGAAAAACGGGTTGCTAGCGTGTAAGCCAGTCCAAGGACTGAGACCCCAGCCGACAACCAAATTGAAATCTTATGGGGGTTAACCTTTTTCATCGTCGAGGTCCGCAGGACATATCGCGGTTCAGTATTCAGAACTCCAGGTAGCGCGGATCACATCTGAACGCGAAAGCTCGATCCCCTGGGCGAATTTGGAGTTGGCGATTAGCTTTAAGCCCTGCTCTTGAACCAGTTTACGCAGCCAGAAGGGTTGACGTTTGTCACACTTGATCTCAAACACCACCATTCCAGGATAATACTTTCGGAAAAAGGCTTGGTTTGGAAATATGTCTTCGGCTTCCGCGCTCTTAACATGATGATCAAAGGTCGTGCGCACCAGCCCATCGATTCGAGATAAATATCCTTCTCGTTCATACTCAACCAGCACTTTGGGACGCATTCCCTTGAGATGAACATATCGTTCAAACTCCGAGAGTACAGGGTCTGAACGGTCTGGCCAGTGCCAGGTGTCCATGAACTGCCGGTATGCATCCAGAGAGACCCAGGTGGAGTGCTTCTCCATCGCCATTCCCTTGCGTGCTTTAAATTCCACCCGCAGCAGCATGTCTTTCTCAGCTTTGCTTTGGTAGCTTCGGATACGCAGCTTAACCCGGTCCTGGTCGCCGTTGAGTTTCTCCACAAATGCATCCAACTTGTCCGTGTCAAAGTAGAGCGAACGAACGATATATCGTCGCCCACCAGGCCCATCGGTGAAAGGGTCCTTTTTCATGTATGGCAGGATAAAACTGCGTACGCGAAGGTAATGGTCATATGCCAGACGATATTTGTATTCAAAGCGCCAATTGACGTCAGGCTCGATCGGGAAATCCAGCAATTTGAGTCCTTTAGAGGGGCAGGGAGATTTGGGGCGCCAACAATGAAACATTCTGCACGCCTTTTATCACTTTCAATTGCGCGATGAGGGCATCCGCGGATTGGCTGGTGAAGTCTTTTAACCGCAGTTCGTAGATCACTTCCCAGTGCTTGTTCTCTACTTCATTCGAACGCATTCGCGCGTCTATGGTGAAACTCTGCACGGTTTCGCGAATCTTTTCACCATCAAATGAATCGCTGCCCGTCACTGCCAACACAAAATCGGAGTTGCGCGTGTGACCATAGCGGATATAGAAAAGCGCAACGACCACCAGCATAACAAACAACGAGGCGACCAGCACTGTGCTCCAGTTGTATGTTCCCGCGCCTAACCCCACCGCGATCACCCAGAAAATGAAGACCATGTCACGGGTGTCCTTGACCGCGGTGCGAAAGCGGATAATGGAGAGAGAGCCGATCAAACCCAGCGATAACACCAGATCGCCGCGGATGAAGAGCATCACCAGTGTGACGATGGGTGCAAGCATAACCAATGACGCCATAAAGGTATGTTCGTAATTCAATCCGCGGTGTGTCCCGCGGTAAAGCTGCGAGACCAGCAGGCCGACAATGGTGGAAAGCGCCATGGAAAACAACACATCCACGAGGTCAGGTCCGCTCAGAAATAATCGATTGATAAGGTCAGCCAAAGAAAGTTCCTCCTTTCAGTTTAGGGATTATCCAAAATCAACATAATTATAAGTAGTGTGACATCTCAACCCGGGTTTAAAGGTCGTTAATCCCTGGATTTCTATGCCAGCCAGGTGTTTAATAAGAGCTGCCCATAACGTATCTGATCTGCTCCCAGGCAAACAGACGCCTGGTTGGTATGTTGACCTTCCACAAATTCACGGTTCCAGCGCCGGTCGAACATAGTCATTCCACGAGTGTACTGCCCGGTCGTTTCAACAAAGACTTGATAATTCTCAAACCGTCCGATAGTTGGATCAATCGCGAGTGCAATAGTCAACAGATCGGGCGGCGCCACAGCGCCCTCGCCCATCGCGTACTTGCGCCGCGAACCTTCGGCCATTTCTATCGAGCGATTCAGCAACTTGC
Organism: uncultured Pelolinea sp.; assembly: GCA_964408645.1. GTDB lineage: Bacteria > Chloroflexota > Anaerolineae > Anaerolineales > Anaerolineaceae > Pelolinea. The sequence goes on from CAYPAG010000005.1 coordinate 7,448, forward strand.
CGGCCATTTCGCACCAGGGGAGATCGTGGTGTTTGTTAAGGGAAGCGATCTCTTCTTTATTTACCTGCCCGCCGTGCCAGAGCGGGTCGAGCGGCACAATCACTTTGGGAATATCGCTGTCAATCACAATTTTGGCTGCCTCAGGGTCAGCGAATACGTTAAACTCCGACATGGGTTTGGTGTTGCCAAAATCCACCGCGCCTGCCATCATGATCAAGGTCTTTATTTTGGGAAGAATGCGCGGCTCTTCGCGGATCGCCAATGCGGCGTTCGTCAGCGGCCCAAGCGTGATCCAATCCATCGGTTCTTCTGCGTCCATTAAAGTATGGATGATAAACTGAACCGCGCCGTCAATTTCTGCTTTTATCCTGGGTGCATGGAAATCGAGGTTGCCCAATCCATCCGCGCCGTGGATCTCCGGCGCGTTCTGCGAGCGTTCGGGCAGCAAGGGCAAAGCCGCACCGGCGTAGACGGGCACCGATTTATCTGAATACTCGACCACCTTGAGTGTATTGACCACTACTTTATCCAGTGTGACATTCCCATTAACGCAGGTGATGCCGAGGACTTTAAATTCGGGTGATCGAAGAGCCAGCAGCAGCGCGAGCGCGTCATCCATCCCGGTGTCGCAATCTATCATGATATTTCGAGGCATATTAACTCCAAAATTTCTGGATTATAGAATGATTAATTCTCTCATAGATTTCTCTTTGGCTACTTGAAATTGAAAAATCCTTATGTTAGTATGTATATACAGGGATGTAAAATCGCTGCACTGTTGAACTTCCTCAAGCATTACTCCTTCTCAATATCGACCGAACCTATTTACTGCCGAGAAAGGAAGGAAAAAATGATCAAGATCTGCCCGTACTGCGGTGATTACTTCTCCGATAAACTGCTCGAAATGCATATGAGCGTTTGTACAAAGAAACAGGAGATCGAAGCCGGGATGTACATATGCCCGGAGTGCGGTGAGCAATTCACTGAAAAAACGGCCTTCATCGCGCACAAAGACATACATAAACAAAAAGAACCAGTTAAATAGACAAGGTTTGCTTGAAACCTGATCTAAGGGGTCTTTGGTTCCCGTAATTTGTGTTGCCTGGTGCTGAGAGCAAAAAAATTCAACATATACAGAACAGCCGTTTATTCTCGGCTGTTCTGTTATAAAATGAAATCGAGATGATTCCGCGTCGAAAACTACAACTTTCGATCATGATCTTGGTGGTTCTCTTGATCTGCGTGCTGATGTTCTATGTCGCAGCCAAAAAACTCAATCTCCCCCTATAATCTTAATCATGACACCAACACTCAATGTTAACATCCAACGCGCTCCAGATGAGCACGCAATGGCTTATTTACAATCCGCATTGGATCCATTGGTAGAAATAACCGTCGCTGAAGATACAAGTCGTGATGACCAAGTCACCGTGCTGGTTTCGGGCCGCCCTAACAAAGAGGAAATTAATCGGTTTCCCCAGCTTGAAAAACTGATCATCCCCTGGGCAGGCGTTCCTGAGGAAACCTTTGAAGTGTTGAAGGCCAAACCTGCGATAGAAATCCACAATCTGCATCATAACGCGGTGCCCGTGGCGGAATACGCGCTAATGCTGATGCTTGCGGCAGCCAAGAACATCATTCCCATGGACCGCGCCCTACGCCTATCAAACTGGCAGCTGCGATACGAAACGGGGACAGCGTCACTCCTGACTGGAAAAACAGCCTTGATCCTGGGGTATGGTCATATCGGCCGTGTGCTGGCAAAATACTTAAAATCATTTGATATGAATGTCACCGCAACCCGATATTCAGTGAAATTTCCGCAAACAGAGGACGGCGTTGAAGTTTACCCGGCAAATTCACTGCGCAGTCTTCTCCCCAAGACTGATTATCTGATTATCGCCCTACCCCACACCCCTGAGACGGATGGGTTGATAGGCGAACCGGAGATTAATTTGCTGCCACCGAGTTCCATTTTAGTCAACATCGGACGAGGCGCGGTGGTTGATCAGGGCGCGTTGTTCCACGCGCTTAAAACCAAACGCATCGCAAGCGCCGGCATTGACGTTTGGTACAACTATCCAAAGAATGAAGAATCCCGTATCAACACATCCCCGGCAGATTATCCGTTCCATGAACTTGAAAATATTGTGATCAGTCCTCATCGTGCCGGGGGATTGAACACAGATGACACCGAGCGGCTGCGGATGTCGCATCTCGCCATCCTTCTTAATGCCCAAGCACGTGGTGATGAAATGCCGAACCGCGTCGACCGGCAGAAAGGTTACTAAAGTGACCACTGCCATCTGGTGGGCGCGCCGCGATCTTCGTCTGGCAGATAATCAGGCGCTCAATCTGGCGCTTAATCGTGCTGACACTGTTATTCCGGTTTTTATTGTGGACCCACAGTTGATGGATGGTAGTGCCCCCAAACGGGAGACATTTTTAAGAAACGCTATTGCCTCATTAGCTGATGAAATGCGCACACGTGGGAGCCAACTTATCCTGCGCCAGGGTGAACCGATTCAGGAATTGCGCCGGTTGATGGAAGAAACAGGTGCTCAGATCATCATCGCGGAAAGCGATCACAGCCCATTTGCCAAAGCGCGCGACAATCGCGCTGCCGCCGCGCTGCCAATTGAATTCACCGGCGGCGTCACTGTCCACCCGCCTGAATCCGTGCGTAAACCTGACGGCAGTCCTTACACGATTTTCACGCCTTTCATGAAATTCTGGAAAGCATTACCCATGGCAGGTGATCCTATTCCTGCGCCAAAGTCGCTTCCGGCAATTCCGGAGTTGACCTCCATCGAACTTCCTGCAGCCCCACCCATATCAGATTTTCCCGCGGTAGAAAATTTCGCTTATGAGCGGTTGAGAGAGTTTTTTCATTCCAGCATCTTTGATTATGGCGAGGCGCGCAACCGAATGGATATTGAAGGGACATCCCGGCTTTCACCTTATCTTCGTTTTGGATTGATCTCACCTCGCGCAATGATCAGCACGATCTTACGTGTGATCGAGGAAACAGATAACAAAATAAGCAAGCAAAGCTGCATCACTTGGCTAAATGAGATCATCTGGCGTGAGTTCTACTTCAATATTCTCGACCATTTTCCGTTTGTGCTCAAAATGTCCTTCCGCGAGAATCTCCGATCAATTCCGTGGCGCGATATGCCTTCAGATCTTGCTGCCTGGCAGAATGGTGTGACAGGCTATCCCGTGGTTGATGCCGCCATGCGACAGTTGAACGAGACTGGCTGGATGCATAATCGCGCGCGTATGATCACGGCGTCATTTTTAACCAAAGATTTGTTGATCAACTGGCAGGAAGGCGAAAGGTGGTTTATGCGTCAATTACTGGATGGCGACCCAGCCAGCAACAATGGCGGCTGGCAATGGGCTGCCGGCACCGGCACAGATGCTGCGCCGTACTTCCGCATTTTCAATCCAGTGCTTCAATCCCAAAAATTCGACCCGAATGGGGATTACGTCCGCCGCTGGGTGCCGGAACTTGCCAAATTACCAAAAAACTACATTCATTCCCCTTGGCAAACGCCAATGGATGTCCAATCACAATTTGGCATAAGGATGGGGAAAGATTATCCCTTGCCTATCGTAGATCATCAATTTGCCCGCCTGCGAACGTTGCAGGCGTATAAAAGTGCCAAATCTGATTAGTTCTTTTCAATAAAACCTGGAAATGGTTTTGGCTTGTGCCTGCCATAAACAGCCCGTTCCGCCCAGGCAAGCCAGCGTTGATGTGGTCCTTTGACCGAAGCAAGATTCGCGATTGATCGATGAAATACAGTCGGCGGTTTGGTCCAGGGACAAACCGCCATACAGATGCCGCAGTCCGTCCCGTTCACATGCCAATATGCATAGCATTTCTTCTCATCCAGTTTCCATTTCATTATGCCGTTATGAACTGTTTTTTCACCGCGCGGGATGGCGCCGCTAGGACATTCATCCGCGCAGATTTTACATTGCTGACAAAAGGACTGAATACCGATATCGACCGGGGTATCATTTATAAGCGGCATATCCGTGGTGACTGTCGACAAGCGCACTGCCAGCCCGTATTCCTTGGTCAGCAGGTAACCAGCGCGTGAAAGTTCACCCAGGCCACCATCTACGGCTACCGGCACAGCCAGCACCTGATAATTGCTAAAATGGTGCGCACGGGCTGAATACCCCAGCATGCGGATATAGGTCGCAAGCCGGACCGCGGTCCAGGCACTGATGGCATATGCCTGCGCAGTGGCAAGCAGTGTAGGAAAATATGGCGCGCAGGCGTTTAGATCCAGGTTCATGTGAAACCCCATACTGATCGCATGAGTATGACGAGATAAGTCAATAGGCGTTCCCCATTCGGGATAACCCTTCCGATTCCCAATCGTGCATCCCACATGTGAGTAAGACCATTCCTGTTTAAGAGGGCCAATTTTCACCAAATCTGCGCCAAAAAGTTTTGCGAGGGCTTTTATTTTCTGGCTTGCGTTGGATGGGTGGAAAATCACTTTCTTGTTTGCAGGTTCGCCATCCACCATGCTTTCCAAACCCAAATCATCAAGAAATTGAAATTGCACGCCAAACATGGGCGCATCCAAAGGATTATTGGCACCCAGTGGTTTACTCTGACTGATCTTGCGATCATAATCAAGTTCTTGAGGACGGCTTTTGTAATAAGCACCAAACTGTTCAGAATGGATGCCAAAATATCTGAACAGGTCCTGACGCGCGAAAACGATACCGCGTTCGTCAAATCGTTCGATATCTTTAATAACATCTTTTATGTAGGTGGGTTCCGTTGCTTTCATCATCCTCTATTTTAAGATCATGCGGCAATCAAGCACCATCGCCCCCTGCCCTTTAGGAAATACTCGCAACGGGTTGATCTCGATTTCTTCAATTTTCGGGAAATCTTCCGCCAGCCGACTGAGTCGAAGAATCGCATCATAAATGGCATCCAGATCATAATCCAGACCTCCCCGCCAGCCATTCAGTAGAGCGAAAGACTTTGTTTCCTTAACCATCGATTCAGCGTCTTCACGGTTCAGCGGAGCGACGCGGAACGCTACGTCCTTAAAAAGTTCAACAAAGATCCCTCCCATACCAAACATCACAAGCGGGCCAAAGCCGGGATCGCGTTTGATGCCAACGATCACTTCTTCACCCTTGAGCGCCATAGCTTCAATCAGGACACCTTCAACATGAGCGTTTGGATCGTATGCCTTCGCGTTATCAAGAATTGACTTATAAGCAGTAACGAGTTCATCGCTGTCTTTGATGCCCACCTTGACCACACCCGCATCTGATTTATGCAGAATATCATCTGACGCAGCTTTAATCACTACTGGAAATCCAATTTTTTTGGCCAGTTCGAGCGCTTCTTTAGGAGTTTTCGCCAAACCTCCCGCGACCAAAGGAAAACCGTAAACGTCCAGGATTTCCCGGGTATTGGCTTCCCCCCAATGCATCTTACCTGAATTGTTAATAAAAAACTCTGACGCTTTGGATTTATTAATTTCTGTCTGAAAATTTATGGTTTCCTTTTGAACGGGTTTGTGTTTGCTTCGCTGATAAAGCGCGCCCAGCATCACACCGGTCAATTCAGGATAATCCACCATGGGAACATGGTGTTCATGCAGCACTTTATGGGCTTCACGGATGCTCACATCACCCATCAGACAAGCCACAACCGGCTTTTCCGTGGATTTGGCCTCTTGGACGATTGCCTCAGCAACCTTCGTTGGATTGACCAACGCTTGCGGGACAAGAATTGCCAATGCCATATCAACCGAGTCATCATTCAGCACCTGTTGAAGCGCGTGGGCATATTCTGATTCTGTCGCGCCGCCCAGCATATCCACCGGGTTGCCTGTTTGCGCAGCGGGATTAAGTTTGTTTCGCAGCGTCTCCTGAGTTTCCGATGCGATTGAGGCTAGTCTTAGACCTTGTGTGGATAGACTATCAGATGCCAACGCAGCAGGGCCCCCGGAGTTGGTGACAATGGCAACACGATTTCCATTTGGCGGCCTCAACCAATCAAGCGCCATGCTGACATTGAGTAAATCGGTGGTCGTGTAAACTTCTATTGCTCCGCACTGTTTAAAAGCCGCCTGGTAAGCCGCGTGTGATCCAGCTAGAGAACCAGTGTGTGAAGACACAGCCTTGGCGCCCTCGTCGCTTCGCCCTGCCTTGAGAACCACCACCGGTTTTTGCCTGGCAACATCACGAGTAATTTTGAGGAACTTTTGCCCATCCTGGATTCCTTCAATGTAAGCGGCAATCACGCGTGTATCTGGGTCAGAACCTAGATATTCAATCATGTCAGTCTCGTCAACATCGGCTTCGTTCCCCAAGCTGAGAAAGTGCGAAAAACCAATTCCCTGGTCAACCACATGGTCAACCACACCGCCGCAGACAGCCCCGGATTGAGAGATAAAACCAATTCCGCCGGTTGCCGGAATCCCTTTGATGAAAGTTGTGTTCAAGCCGGTGACCAGGTTCATCGTGCCGACACAATTTGGTCCGATGATTCGAATGGCGTATTGCCTGGCGATCTCGACAATTTCTCGTTCAAGTGCTTTTCCCTCCTCCCCTATTTCTTTAAATCCACCAGAAATAATTGTCACAGCGTGTATCCCGCGCTCACCGCATGCTTTAAGCGTGTCTGGAATCAGCGCTGCAGGAAGTACAACAACAGCCAGGTCAACCGGGTCCGGGACATTTGAAATATCCTGAAAACATTTCAATCCAAGAATTTCATTCGCCTTGGGATTAACAGGAAAAATATGCCCTTTATATCCATAGAGGGTCATATTTTTAACGATCCCAAAACTAAGTTTATCCGGGCTTGAGGATGCGCCGATTACAGCTACGCCGCGTGGTTCAAAAAATTGGGTTAAAGAAGAAGCCATTTATATATTCTCCAATCTCAATAAAAGAATTATAGTAGATTGACTTTATCGAGAGAAAAACTGTGATAAACTACTCCCCGGTAAGTTAGCCCATTTTCGATTGGGTTACCTTTCCGCTCTTGGCTTTGCCAACGGCAATGTCCAAGGGCATACCCGAGGAAAGGAGGTATCCTTCATGCGTAATTATGAATTAGTGGTCATCATTCATCCAGATTTGGACGATGAGGCAATTAATGGCGCTGTGGAAAAGATCAAGGACTGGATCACCAAATCAGGTGGAAGCATTGATAAAGTAGACAATTGGGGAAAGCGCCATCTTGCATATGAAATCCAGAAACAGGATGAAGGTGTTTATTTCTTGTTGAACACCGCCATGCCTACAGAATCCGTCGTTGACCTGGAAAGGAATCTTAAGATTCTTGAGCCAGTGATGCGCTATTTAATTGTTGCAAAGTAAGAATTATTCAATAAGCCAAATGCAAGGAGTAAAGATGGCTGATTATGAAAACACATCTGAATCAAACGAACAAGAACGCGGCGGGTTTACCAGGCGTTATACACCCAAACCCCGTTTTTGCCAGTTTTGCTCAGATAAAACTGTTGAGATTGATTATAAGAACACAGCGCTCCTGAGGAAGTTCACCACCGAAGAAGGCAAGATCCGCCCTCGACGCCAAACCGGAACTTGTGCCAAACATCAGCGCAAAGTGGCAGCGGAGATCAAACGTGCACGGCACCTGGCTCTCCTGCCCTTTTCTGGCGGGACATGGGAAGAAAAAGCCCGTTAAACCGGAGGCAATTCATGTCTCCAAAAATCAGTATGGAAAAACCAGTTAGCCGTAACAAAATCCATTCGGCACGTGAAAAAAAGCAGAACCGGATCGTGGTCATTGGTTTTATTATTACAGCAATCCTCATCGTTGGACTTGTGGGATATGCGTTTCTGTATGACCTGGTGATCAAGGATCGTACCCCGGTTGCGGTTGTCAACAATATACGGATTGATAACAAGTATTTTCAGGATAGGGTGCGGCTCGAACGCAATCGGTATGCCAAGTTATTTGAATCATACTACGCGCAATACCAACTGCTCGCTGGAGATCCCGCAACAGCGGAGTTATATCAAAGCCAGTTAATCCAGCTACAGCAGATGTTGGATAATTCAGAAAGTCTCGCAAAGACCGTTCTCGACAGGATGGTTGATGAGGAAATCCTTAACCAAAAAGCGGCAGAGTTGGGAATTAGTGTATCTGATACTGAGGTTGAGGAAGCCATCCAGGGATTATTGTTCGGCTATTACCCCAATGGCACACCCACCCCAGCGCCAACCTTCCCTCCTGTTTCAACGCCTACCCCTTCACAAGCTCAATTAGGGCTGCTTGGTTACACACCGACACCCATAAGTGAAAATCCTGACATTACCGAAACCTTGGCCGAAACACAACAAGCAGTAACGCCAACCGCCACAACCGGCCCAACAGCTACGCCATATACCAATGAGTTCTACGAAAATAATTATCAGGCGTATATTGCAGAACTATCAGGTATTAATGTTAGTGAAACCAGCATACGAAAATCTGTTGAGAATTACATTTTGGTTCAAAAAGTTCGTTCGGAAATCATCAAAGATGTCCCGCGTGAACAGGAACAAGTATGGGCTAGGCATATCCTTGTTAAAACCGAACCAGAAGCCTTAAGCGTAAAAGAAAGACTCGCAAACGGCGAGGATTGGTCACTAATTGCAGCTGATGTTTCACTTGACACAAGCAATAAAGACAAAGGCGGTGATCTTGGGTGGTTCACACGCGGCAGAATGGTTGAGTCCTTTGAAAATGCCGCGTTTGCCCTTGAACAAGGACAAATCAGCGAACCAGTAGAATCGCAATTCGGATTTCATATTATCCAGCTTGTTGGAAAAACCGTACAACCTTTGTCAGATGGTGATTTCGAGAGTCTGCAAGAGATCCAATATCAGAAATGGTTTCAGGAACTTAGAGGAACAGCTGAAATAAAGATAAATGAAGTATGGAAAGAACTTGCTCCTAAAGAACCTACCTACCAAATTTATTAACCAATAATCACGTATAAAATAAAGCCGCCGCTGAGATACCCAGCGGTGTCTTTTTATCGATTCTTATATCAGTTAGAACATTATTGAACCATTTCTTCAGTTAATTCGTCCATTTTTAGACTGATCACTTGACTGACCGAATCTTTTCCCATCGTAACGCCATAGAGGATATCAGCAAGCTGGACAGTGTTGCGGTTGTGGGTGATGACAATAAATTGCGTGGAATCGCTAAGATCACGGAGCATCTCACCGAATTTCACCACGTTGGATTCATCCAACATCGCATCAACTTCATCGAGAATACAAAACGGCGTGGGTGAAATCCTCAAGAGCGCGAAAATCAACGCAACCGCGGTTAGGCTTCGCTCACCGCCCGAAAGAAGCGCTAATTCCTGCCGACGTTTTCCGGGAAGCGTTACCTCAATTTCTATTCCTCCATCCAACGCATTGTTTTCATCCGCGATCATGAGCCGTGCTGACCCTCCAGTAAAAAGCTGTCCAAAAATATCTTTAAATTCTTCATTCACTTTGCTAAAGGTATGAATGAACTTCTTCTGCATCAGATCATCCAATTCCTTCACCACCTGCCTTAGGTCGATTTCCGCTTTTTGCAGGTCCTGCAATTGGTCCGTGAGGAAATTAAACCTTTCGTTGACTTCTTCATATTCTTTATCAGCATCCGGATTCACAGGACCCAAGCGGCGAAGGAGAGATTTCCTTTGGTTGAGTTCAGATTCAAAACCATCGGTGATCTCAAACGATTCCGGCAGCTTGGCAACGATCTCCTCCAGAGGCAATGGCTGTTCAGCATAAAATCCACTACCCTCGTAATCGCTGATCAACCCAAAATCTTCTTCAATCTTTTGCTTAATAAATTCCAATTGGTCTTGAAGTTTATCCACTCTCATTTGGGATTGCATTGTATGTCGTTCAACAATTGCGAACTGTTTGCGCGATTCGTCTACAATCTGAACTATCTCACCCTGTTGCCCGATAATTGATTCAACCTTGGATTCCAAAGGCGCTATGTTTTGGTTAACTTTATCAATCTTGGCTGTTATCAACTCATAATCAGAACTCAGGGTGGTCTTTGAAAGACCGGTATCTGATAGCGTGTTCTTTTGGGATTCCAATAAAGTCTTTAATTCTAAGAGCTTACTTTCAGTGCGATGGATGGATGTTTGTAGAAAACGGATCGATTCGTTCTGCCGGATGTCGAGCTCTTCCGAAACTGCTTTTCGTGATGATAATTCAAGAAAATCCTTGCGCATCATCTCAATTTCTGAGTTGAGCACGATAATCGCATTTTCATTGACCATTGGCTGCAGATCCTCAATTTCCTGCTTTCGTGCACCAATTTCAGCCTTTAATGAAGATATTTGTTCATTCAATGAATTTATGGAACTCTTTAGCTGTTGTTTTCGATTTTTCTCTTTATCAATATTTTTATTTTTTTGATCCGTTTCCAGATCTAATTTTTGTAAATCCATCACTTCCGAATAAATCAGATCTTGTAAACGTTTAACCTCATTTCGGTTCTGGATAAGCTGAGTTTGTAATTCCGACTGTTTTTCCTTTTTATCTAACAATTCTTTATCCACACGTTCAACTTCAACTTTTAGGGATTCCGCCTCGCTCTCCAGATGTTTCTTCTCTCGTTTTCGGCGGATAGGTTGGGCACGATTACCAGTCCCTGCAGTAATGATTCCACTTGCGTCGAATACTTCACCGATCAAGGTGACCAGTTTCCACCCTGGTTTTAACTGACCATAAACCGCCAATGCATCCGAACGACTGTCGACTATTAAAGTTTTGGACAACAAATCCCTGATCATCTCACTGGTTCTGGTCTCTCCTTTAACCAGTGTATTCGCGGCCATGAAATGCCCATTAAAGTCGAGCTTATCTGTCGTAATTCCTTTTTCAATGATTCCTGAAAAAAAAGATGTTCTTGGAATTTGATTAGCTTCAACATATCGAAGTATGTCATCGGGATTTTCCCTTTCCTCCAGGACAATACCCTCCAGCATTTCTCCCAATCCAGCTGCCACAGCCAACTCGTATTTTTCAGGTATTTCGAGGTGCTGCAAAATAGCAGAAATTTTACTTTTGATACGATTTTCCTTGGCTGCTGTCAATAAAGAGGCAGAGCCAGAGGTGAAACCTTCCAATCTTTCTTCGGCGTCTCTCAACACGCGCAGTTCGGCTGAAATGGTCGACAATAAACCATTCTTTTCCTGTTTCTTTTCAGTTAGTGCATTGATCAACTCTGAAATTTCGCGCGCCGACCTTTCAATCTCTTCAACCAGGCTGGTTTTTTCTTTTTGCTCTACTTTGTTTTGGTCCAGTTTAGTCTGTAGATCCTTCCGCCTTTCGTTTGATTCCTCTAATTCTTTTTCAGCCCTTTTGAGAAATCCCTCGATTTCGGAAATTTCCTTTTTGAATTGGGATATTTGATTTTCTATACTTGAAATTCTGGAATTTAATTCCAACAGATTGGTTTGCCTTGAGAGTATCTCTTTTTGAATTTTGGCAATTTCAGTTTCCTGTGCAGTTTTTTCCGTTAGTTTTTGTGTAATTGCTTTTTCAGCGGTGACAAATTGTTGTTTTGCGTTTTCCAGGTCAACCTGTATTTTTTTACCTTCGGTTTCAAGTTTTGCCAGGTCCTCGTGGTAATTTTCTTGCTGGCTCTTGATCATTTCGATTTCATTTTCAAGCTCGGCGATCCGGTCTTTCAAGCTTTTTTCGCGTTCATCCAACACCGCTGTATTTTTGGTTATTTCCTCAATTTCGAGGTGGTAATTTGAGACTTGCTTGTGCAAATCAGCCAACTGAGAACGATTTTGATGCAGGTTTGCCTGAATGAAATTTAATTCGTTTTCTTTTCGCTCGATTTCATTTTTTGCTTGCTCAAATTCTGATTTCTGCTTTTGATAAAAGGTGCGTGCTTCTCTCAATTCAGCCTGCGCTTTATGCCAGTGATAGCCATACCATTCCTTAAGCATCTGACTAAGATCGCTTTGCACCTGCTTATATTGGATTGTTTTTTCTTTACTACGAGCGAGATTATTCAAACGTGGCTTTAACTCACTCAGAATATCGTTTGCCCGCTCCATATTGCGGAGAGTCTTATCAAGTTTTTGTGTGGCGTCTTCCCGCCTGGAGCGATAAAGGTCAATTCCAGCCGCTTCTTCAATGAATTTCCTGCGTTCATCTGGTTTCAAGCTTAACGCGTTGTCAATCAACCCCTGGCCTATGATCGTGTAATTGCGTTCCCCCAAACCAGAATTTGCCAGCAGTTCATTTATCTCTTTCAGTCGAACGCGTTGATTATTCAGCATGTATTCATTTTCACCACTGCGGTATGCCCGCCTGGTGATACTAACTTCAGCAAAATCAACTGGAAGCCAACCGTCCTCATTATTGAAGCGGATGGACACAGATGCCATTGACGCTCTCGGCCTCTGCTGGGATCCCGAAAAGATCATATCCTCGGTTTTCTTCCCTCGCAGCAAGCTGTACGCCTGCTCACCTAAAACCCAACGCACTGCGTCAGCGATGTTTGATTTTCCCGATCCGTTTGGTCCAACAACCGCTGTCACCTGACCAGGAAATTCAAAAGCCGTTGAACTGGCAAAGGTTTTATAACCTTGAAGTTCTAATGAAAGTAGCCGATTCGTCATAAAACAGCATCCTCGACCATCAACAAGGCATTTTTGGCCGCGATTTTTTCAGCTGACTGTTTGCTGCGTGCTACTCCCGAGCCCATTATTTTTCCGTTAACTTTTACTTCGATCTCAAAAATCCTCTCGTGATCGGGACCTTTTACATTGATGGTTGTGTATTTTGGCGGTAGATAACCGTTTGATTGTGCCCATTCCTGTAATTTTGACTTGGGATCTTCATTCTTGTGTTGATCAATAATTTCATGAGCAGCGTTATCAAGAATAGGATACATAAAATGCTTAACCTGATCCATTCCGCTGTCGAGGAATAAAGCGCCTATGAATGCTTCAAATAAATCGCAAAGTAAGGTGTTTCTGTATGTACCGCCTGATTTATACTCACCCCGGCCTAAGCGAACAGCATTTTCAAGCTCAAGAATCTTGGAAAAGACAGCTAATTGGTTGGTCTGCACCAATGCGGACCTCATTTGGGTAAGTTCTCCTTCTTCCATTTCAGGGAAACGGTTGTAAAGCCATTCACCCACCAAGAAGTCAAGAACCGCATCCCCAAGAAATTCCAATCTCTCATTATCTTCCAACGCATCTGAATGTTCATTGATATATGAACGATGAGTTAATGCTCTGGTCAAAAGCAATATGTCATTGAAATGAACATTTATCCTTTTACTTAGCTCAATGGGTGATTCTTTGGGCTGGTTTGTTGTTTCGGGTTTTTTCATTATCGAAAAAAATTTTATCCTTCCAAAATTGCGTCTGCTATAATTGCATTCATGTCCCTGCCGGCGCTATGGCAATCCACGTCTAATTATAAGATCTCCACAGATGTTTATGAAGGTCCGTTGGATCTCCTGCTTCACTTAATTGAACAAGCTGAACTGGATATCACCAAACTTTCCTTAGCAAAAGTAACCGACCAGTATCTTGGGCACCTTCATTCTATCCCGCAAGGTGATCCGACTGAAGTTTCCGCATTCTTGGTGATTGCAGCTAAACTGGTGCTGATCAAGTCCTCAATTTTACTTCCTTCTGCAGTGATTGATGAAAATGGCGATGAAGAAGATCTTGGCGACCAATTAGCCAGGCAGCTGATCGAGTACAAAAAATTTAAAGAAAAGGCATTGTGGTTAAAAGAGCGCCAGGAACGAGGTCTAAGAAGCTATTATCGAGTTGCTCCTCCGTTAATTATTAACGAAAAACTCGATATGCAAGGCACAAATTTATACGACCTTGTTGACATATTGCTTGAAATCTATTTTCAGCACGAAGATATTACACCATTGAGTGATGTCGTCAGCATAACTACCTTAACCTTAAAAAATCGAATTAATGAGATCGTTGCTTCTTTTCGAAATTTTCGTAAACAATCCTTTAGTGATCTATTGCCTGGAAACTACTCCCGCCTGGATCTGGTTGTCACTTTTCTGGCGATCCTCGAGCTCATAAAGAATCATTCATTATCGGCAACGCAAGATCAACTTTTTAGTGACATCGCATTTGAAACAACAGACCTGATCAGTGACGAATTTGAACCCGAGTTTTAATCAAGATGTCTGCTGACGTAATCACACCAATACGTAAACAATACCTGGAAATTAAAAAACAGTATTCTGATACGATCCTTTTTTTCAGGCTAGGTGATTTTTATGAGACTTTTGATCATGATGCGGAGATCACGTCTGAAGAATTAGATATTGTATTAACGTCCCGCAATGTTGCCAAAGGTCAAAGGGTGCCTATGGCTGGAATTCCGTATCATGCAGCCGATAATTATATAGGTCGTCTCATTAGCAAAGGATTTCATGTAGCGATTTGCGAACAAGTCGGCGATCAACCAGAAAATGGCCTTTTTCCGCGCAAAGTTGTACGAGTGGTCACACCTGGAACAGTAATAGAGCCTGGTCTGATACGTAATGAGTCTTCCAACTATCTTGCTTCTCTTTATGTTAGCGACGAAATAGTTGGATTCGCGTATCTGGAAATGACAACCGGGGAATTCGCTGTAACAGAATTTGACCGGGAAAAAAATAATTCAAAATTACTCGCGGAAATATCCAGAATCAATCCTTCAGAAATTCTTGTTCCCGAAAATGATGAAATTGGTCAGAATTTAAAATCCTTTGTGACCAAAATACCCGCCTGGAAGTATGAATTAGGCCGCTGCACACAGGTTCTAACCAACCAATTTGCTAGTGTTAATTTGGATGGATTTGGATTGAAAAATCATCATGCGGCAATTTCCGCATCCGGCGCTGCTTTGGATTATGTAAAGGATAAACAACCCTCATCTTTGGAATTATTCGAGAACATCCGTTTCTATTCCTTGTCTGAGTTTATGCTGCTTGATGAAGCCACCAGAAGAAACCTTGAATTGACAGAGACGATCCGCAATACGTCAGAAAAAGGTTCTCTATTGAATATCATCGATAAAACCATCACTCCGATGGGTAAACGCCTCATTAGAACATGGATCAACCAACCGTTGATTGACCTTCAACGAATCAATGCGCGCCTTGATCTTGTGCAAAGTTTTGTGGATGATTCTCTTCAAAGAACTGAGATAAAAAATTCATTAAAGGGATTTGCTGACATAGAACGCATCATCAACCGGGTGATTGCCGGGCATTCAATCCCCCGTGATCTGGTTTCATTGAGGGAGTCCTTAGGCAAATTACCAAACATCACTCAAATAACATCAGAAAAAACTGCATTGTTTAATGCCTTAGGGGTCTCGCTTGAAAAGTGCGGTGACGAGTATGACCTGCTCACAAAATCGATCGCTGATGACCCGCCAGCTACCTTGCAAAACACAGGTGTTATTCGGCATGGTTACTCTCAAGAATTAGACAACCTGCTGCTTTCAACAAAACACTCTCGGGATTGGATTGCCAATCTCGAGAAGAACGAAAAATCACGTACCGGGATTAAAACACTTAAAGTCGGATACAACAAAGTGTATGGTTATTATCTTGAGATCACAAAAAGCTATTTAGATCAAGTGCCTGAAGAATACATCAGAAAACAGACCTTGGTTAATGCCGAGCGCTTTATTACACCTGAGTTGAAGGAGTATGAATCTCTGGTACTCAATGCAGAGGAAAGAATACGCGAAATTGAAAACAGGACGTATCACGAAATATGCCGAATCCTGGCCGCATCATCAGAGAAGATAATAAAAGTCTCAAAATTCATCGCTGTGCTTGACATTTCCATTTCTCTTGCCCAGACAGCGCTCGAAAATAATTATTTCAGGCCAGATTTGTACGAAGACAACCGCTTGATCATCAAACAAGGGCGCCATCCGGTAGTAGAAAAAACCCAAAGCCAAATCTCATTCATTCCAAACGACACTTACCTTACAGCAGATGAGATTGTTCACATCATCACAGGACCAAACATGAGCGGTAAAAGCACTTATTTGCGGCAAGTCGCTTTGATTGTTCTGCTAGCACAGATTGGATCATTTGTCCCGGCAGAAAACGCTGAAATTGGAATTGTTGATCGCATTTTCACACGCATCGGCGCGCAGGATGAGATTCACGCGGGACAATCCACCTTTATGATCGAGATGACGGAGACCGCGAACATTCTTCACAATGCAACAGCGAAAAGCCTGTTAATCCTTGATGAGATAGGACGCGGCACTAGCACGTATGACGGATTATCCATTGCCTGGTCAGTTCTTGAATATATTCATAATCACCCTGATCTCAAGGCCCGTACCCTGTTTGCCACTCACTATCACGAACTTACTCAGCTTCCGGATACTTTTCCCAACATGAAAAATTACAATATTGCGGTGAGCGAATCTGGTAGAGATGTAATTTTTCTCCATAAAATCATCGCGGGTGGCGCGGATAAATCCTATGGCATTCATGTTGCTCAGCTGGCTGGGATTCCTTCTTCTGTGATCCAGCGCGCAAATTCATTGCTCTATGACCTTGAGAATGGCAGCTTTGATCAAAAGTATTCTGAAAAGAGCCCTCAACCTCAAATGGAGCTCTTTGCTCTCCACCATCCTGTCGTTGATGAAATATCTGCCCTTGATGTAAACGCAATCAGTCCCATAGAAGCGCTGAATAAATTATATAAATGGCAAAAAGAAATCAAAGGAAAAAGCAGCTAAATTTCTTCCTTCGGTAGGCCGTTCTCTTCTGCTTCAATTTCCTCAATTGTTTGAGGTTTCTCCGTTTTATCCGGCAAAATGTCTGCAGCAGGCAATTCTTCATCGAGTACTGGCGCATTTTCACTAGCTGTCGGTTTTGGTGTAATATACTTCCCGATGATAAGAAGTAAAGCTCCAAAAACGAGGGTAATCAAAGCGGAAATCACTACCCACACAAGTGTTTGATAGCCAACCGTTTGGATAAGACCCAACAGCAAAACATCGAATCCCTGAATGAAGTTGTTTAGAGATCGATTAATCATCAAAGCGATGAACTGATCAAATCCAATCAAGATAATGACGAGCAAGCCGAGACTAACTGCAGATGTGATCACCAATAAGCGGCCCACCCAACCGATCATCATTGGTTTAGATCTTCCAAGCAAACGCGCGATGGCAATGAGAAGCAATATGCTTAAGATGGGTATTAACCTTAGTATCCATCTGGCAAAGCTATAGCTGTAAAAGAAACGATCCACCGCATTTGAATCAAGGGCAGATACCTTCCCCATCGTGAACTTTGATGGCAGCTGGTTGAAAAGATCTTCCAAATAATCCGAGGTTAAAGCAACAAATTTTGATTCCATTGTATTTCCAGGTTTGCATGGAGGTAAATCGAATATTGTTGAACCTGATCCGACATCAATCGCGTTTTGAGCACTGCAGTTCGAAAGCGAATTAATATACCCTTGGGCTATCTCGTTGCTCTTCAGAATCAATTCGGATTTTAACGTACTTAATTCAACGCTCATTGAATTTGAAGGAAGCCGGAAATTGAGGTAATCTATCACCTGCAACGTGAAGTCAGACATGGTCTCATTTACCCAGTCTATTGGCAGATGAGAAATTAAAACACTTCGGAACGCATCCTTATTTGAAAGCATTTCCGGCAAATTACCAGCAATGCGCGAATCATAATATTGGCTCATCAACACATTAGTGATGATTTCCGGATACTGGCTTGAAAACCTTGTGTCTTTTATGATTAGATTGTAACTTTGAGGATTTAAAAGGACTAACTCAACCGGAAATGTAAAAAGCGAAAAAATGAGCATAAATGCAGTAAGGATCGAAAGTAAAAATGCCGAGATTTTTCTACTGATGCTGATTTTTTTATTTTCCATTTGGTACTCCCTTTGCCTGAAAGGTATATTTTAATTATAGCTTTACGCCTCAAACTTCATCTGTTTTCAGCCAATCACCTGTGCCATTTAAAAAGGACTTGCCATCCATTATATTTTTGCCTGCGGGTTGAACAGTTTTAAGGATCAAAGCATTGGTTGCCGTTCCAATCATGGGAAATTTATTACTCACCCCGCGTTCAAATGGGTTAAGTTTTTCATTTGTAATCTCAGCTTCAAAAATTCTTAAGTTATTAGAACCCCATTTTATAAAACAGATAGGCCAAGGATTGAATGCTCTTATTTTCCTCTCTAGCTGTTCGGCTGGGCTATTCAAATCAAGTTCACCATCTTCTTTTTTTATCAATCTCGTTTTGGTAGCCTCTTCAGGATTTTGTTTCTTGGGGACTAATTTACCAGCAACAAAGTCTCCAATCGTGTCAATAAGAAGTTGAGCGCCAATATTTGCCAATTTCTCGCTTAATGTACCAGCAGTATCATGCTGGTCAACTACCAATGATTTCTGATTCAGGATATCTCCGGTATCTAAACCTTCATCAACCTTCATGATTGTGATGCCTGTGATTAATTCCCCATTTAATATTGCAGATTGAATTGGAGAAGCACCCCGGTATTTCGGAAGCAAAGACGCATGCACATTAATTGCACCATATTTAGGATACTCAAGCAACCAACCCGGGAGTATTTTGCCATAAGCAGCAACAACAATGAGCTCAACCTGGTACTTTTTTAGAATATCAATCAAATCTTCGCGAATTAATTTATCCGGTTGAAAAACTTGTATTCCAAGTTTATCAGCCACATTTTTAACAACTGGTGAATCCAGTTTCTTTCCTCTTCCGACGGGTTTATCAGGTTGTGTCACAACCGCACTTACCCTATATGCATTATTGAGGGCATTAAGTGCAGGCACCGAAAAATCCGAGCTGCCCATATATAAAACATTCACATCCATTAATAGCTTCACCTTGACTTTTTCGAAGAAGAAAAGAGCCCTCTAATAATCAGCAGGATCGAAATGCCAGTGACAAAAGCAAAGCTAACGAGCAAAATGGCTCTAAAATAATCACCCTTTTCAATAGAGATTCGCTGTTGAGAAAACAATTTTGAATTTAAGTTGCTTAAGTAGTCATCCTCGGGATTCATCGGCAGCAAAGCTCTGTCAAGTTTTTTTTCAATGAGTTCAAGCAAATTATTTTCTTCTCCCATTTCTTCACCCAATTCATTCATTTGGTATTTCGAGAACATCTCTAAGTTCAAGTAACGTCCGGTGGTAAAGGCTCTTAATCGCCCCCTCACTTTTTCCCATGACATCCCCAATTTCTTTATTAGAAAGATCTTCTACATATTTCAAAATCAAGAGCATTTGACGATCATTGGATAATTTGCGAATTGCTTTGAGCAGAAATTCCAGTTCCTGCCTTTTCTCTATCTCTCTTTCAGGAACATCCGATTTTTGTTTTAAATCAACCTGTTCCTCAATTGGCACTTCCTTTCGCCGGCTGTTATCGCGATGCCAATTAGCCACAAGGTTATGGGCGATTCGGTAAAGCCAGGCGGTAAAGGGGACATTAGTTTTCTGATATTTGGTGATGTGCCCTAAAGCTCTCTGGAATACACGCGCGGTTAAATCTTCCGCGTCGTGATTGTTTCCGGTTCGGTAATAAATATAGTTATAAATCTTCTTAACGTTTTCTTGATACAAGATACTAAAAGCTTCTTCATCCCCTTGAATTGCCTTGTCCAGTATCATGTCTTGATCGTATTCGTTAGGATTCATGGATTATTTAAGACAATTTGTTGGATTCACCAGATGATTTGCACTTGATTATAGTCAATTTAGCCGATAAATTTATAGTTTCTAGAAAACATCGAGGAAAAATGAAATATTCGGAACATCTGAAAGAAATTCGGGACGGAAAAGAAATTTATTTTCAATCATGGCTGCCTGATTCAAAGGTCGCGGGATTTATTATCCTCATTCACGGTTTAGGTGAACACAGTCAACGGTATGGAACTCATTTCGCTGATTTTTACACAAGCCATAATATTGGCATAAAAACATTTGACCTTCCCGGACATGGAAAATCCTATGGCAAAAGAGGCCACTTGGATGATCCAATCGTCATCCTTGAAATTATGGATAATCTGCTTGATGAAACCAGGATTCAATACCCTGAACTGCCGTTATATATTTACGGGCACAGCTTTGGAGGGGAGATCAGCTTGTGGTATGGGCTTGCTAGAAAACCTAAAATTAATGGGCTCATAATTACATCACCATTGATTGGACCAAAAGATCCAATTCCGCCAGCAAAATTTTTATTAGCGAAAACCATGGATAAGATATTTCCCGCTTTTACAATGGAAAATGGTTTATCTCCAGAGGACCTATCTTCTGATAAAAAAATTGTTGAAGAGTATAGATCAGACCCTCTAGTTCATCCAATGATTTCTGCCAAAACAGGAATGATGATCATGAATCGCGGCCAATGGATCATGGAAAATGCGAAAATTAATCCGAATGAACTATTATTAATGGTGGGAGAAAAGGAAAACATTGTTAATCCCCAGGCAATAAAGGATTTTGCCAAGGCAGCTCCCAATGTGACGCTTAAAGTGTGGCCAAACCTCATGCATGAAATTCATAACGAGCTTGAAAAATTGAGTGTATTTAACTTCACATTAGAGTGGATGAAAAATCATAGCCGATGTTAAAATACAATATCAGAAGGAAAAGATGGCATTTGTACTTGACCTGAACTTAGGCCAAAGTTAGAATAATTCTGATGATAGTTTTTCTTTCAGTCCTTTTAGAAAATTTTTTACAATTTCTCTACCTTGAATTAGATCATAAAACCACTTGCGCAAAACCAAGTGGTTTTTTATCATTTTCCAATGGAGTCTGATATGTCAAATTTTGTAATTAACCAACCCCTCGAGTCGATTGATCCAGAAATAAAAAGACTCATCGAAATGGAGGGTGAACGGCAAAATCGAAAACTAATAATGATACCTAGCGAATCTGCCGCACCAGCAGCCATTCGCGAGAGTCTTGGATCGATCCTACAGAATATTTACGCCGAAGGGTATCCAGACGAAGAAACGAGATTATTCAGTAAAGCTCAAATCGTGGATATCGAAAACCAGCTTTTAAATTTCAGAAGGTATTCAGACCCCCGCTATTATAAAGGTGTCGAATTTGTTGACATAATTGAGGAACTTGCCCGGCGGCGATGCGCAGAGTTATTCGCGACTGAATCAATCCCTGCCGAGAAGATTTTTGTCAACGTGCAGCCCCTTTCCGGCGCGCCAGCCAACAACGCTGTCTACCAGGCCTTAATTGAGCCCGGGGAGGTAGTTTTAGGCATGAATCTTTTCCATGGGGGACATTTAACACATGGATCGTCGGTTAATCGCTCGGGAAAACTCTACAATGTTTTTCATTACAGCGTTGCGCCTGAAAAAGAGCAAATTGACTACGATCAGGTGGAAAATTTGGCTCGAGAGTGTCAACCAAAAATCATCATTGCTGGTTATTCATCTTATCCATGGGTTCCGGATTGGAAAAGATTCAAAGAAATCGCGCGTAGTGTAAATGCGTTCTTATTTGCTGATGTTTCCCATATTGCCGGTCTCATAGCCGCATGTGTCATTCCTTCCCCGGTTGGATACGCTGACGTAATCACATTCACCACTCATAAATCACTCTGCGGGCCAAGAGGCGCCTGCATATTATCCTTTGACCAAAAGATCTCGAATAAGATCGACAAAGCGGTCTTCCCCGGTGAACAAGGCGGTCCGCACATCCAGGTAATTGCCGGCATGGCAACCACTTTCAAACTGGCACGCACCGCTGATTTCAAATCTTACCAAACCCAGGTTCTGAAGAACTGTGCCGCGCTAACAACTCAACTCACTAAACGCGGTCTACGCATCGCTTATGGCGGCACAGACACTCATTTGGCAAACATCGATTGCAAAACAATTGTGGGGCGTGATGGCACACCTCTATCCGGCGACATGGCAGCCAGAATATTAGACATAGCCGGTATTGTAGTCAACGCAAACACCATACCCGGAGATAAATCTGCTTTCCGGTCAAGCGGCGTTCGCTTGGGTACACCTTGGATTACTCAACGAGGACTTGATGAAAAAGATATGGTTGTTCTGGCAGATATCATCGCGGACGTTTTCCATGCGATCGAACCATATTCAATCGAAAGCAGCGGGAAAATCCAAACCCGCGCCAAAGTGGATTTTTCAGTCTTTGAATCTGCAAAACTTAAATTGAGAGCGTTATCTGAAACAGCACTAAGTACCAATGAATTTGACAAACAGGGATACCCATATTTTTTCTTCACGGATGACTTTGCCTCTAGGGAAAACGAACCATGGATTACGTTTGAAATTTCAGGTGAAGACGTTTCCGAAGTAATGAATTACTGTTTTGTGGATGAAATTGAAGAATTGAAGCTCAACAACAACTATCAGTCTTCGATTTTTATCAAAGATCAGGTGTATCCTTGTAAGATCGCAAAAAAAGAAATAAACAAATTTCATCTTTCAGTTGAAGGAAAACATGCCGGATTATTTGCCACTTGGTTAAGAGATCTGTCTGATGGCTATATCAGTTTCGACGAAGACCCGAAAATTCGAATTCCCGGACCCTTTTCCGTCAAGGAGATCGAAAATCTGCTCACCGCTGAAGTTCCGAAGGTTGAAAAACCAATTAATAAGCCGTATTACATAGGTATAAAGAATTCAACCAAGCCAAATCTTCCCTCCCTCAAACCATTCGCTTGGGAAGCCGAAACAGAAAACGACAAACTAAACCGAACTGCTCTTTTTGATTGGCATAAGGCAAACGGCGGGAAGCTGATACCCTTCGCTGGATGGGAGATGCCAGTTTGGTATTCATCAGTGGTTGAAGAACATTTGGCAACCAGGAAATTCGCGGGATTATTTGATGTATCCCATATGGGCGTGTATCAAGCCCAGGGAGAGCACGCGCTTCCATTTCTCAATAGTGTATGTGCCAATGATATTGGCGCATTAAAGGTCGGCCAGTCATGCTACACGCATTTCCTTGATCCGAACGCGAACGTGATTGATGACCTGCTGGTTTACCGTCACGATCATGACCAATATCTGGTAGTGGTCAACGCTTCTAATGATGACAAAGACTGGGCTTGGCTTAACGCAGTGAAAAATGGCAGTGTGTTAGTTGACCCCGACCGGCCTTACGCATTAAGTTTTGGGCGCGGAGTGATTTTACGAAATCTTCGCAACCCGCAAGAAAATGAAGATATGCGCGTGGATATCGCTCTGCAAGGTCCGCTGTCCAGGAAAATCTTACTGGAGCTTGACTTCTCCAGTGAGGACAAAGCAAGAATAAACGCACTTCAACGCACTGAATTGTGCCATGCCCAATGGAGCGGTTATGATCTGATCATCTCTCGGACTGGATATACCGGTGAACGGATGGCATTTGAGATCTTCCTTCACCCCAATGCATCTGTAGAACTATGGAAAAAATTGATCGAGATCGGATCACCACTCGGATTAAAACCCTGTGGATTGGGTGCCCGCGATTCATTGCGAACAGAAGCTGGATTGCCGCTTTATGGGCATGAAATGGGTGGCGAAATGAACTTGGGAGTTGGTGAAGCGGGATTCTCTGGTTTTGTAAAAACTTACAAACCATGGTTCATCGGCCGAAGCGCGTTTATCAAGCGGGAGTCTGACCGTTCAAGTGTTGTTGCCCGATTCCGATTTGACCAGCAGCGCGTCCGTATGGCCCACCTGGGTGATCCGGTGCTTAATGACCGAGGAAAAGTGATCGGTGTGGTCACCAGCTGCGCGATTGATTCCGAAGAGTTCCTGACAGGCCAAGCATTCATTGATAATCGTTTTGCTTTAGAAGGAACCGAGATTTACATCTATCAAGGTGCTCATGATGTGGATGATTTAAAAATTAACCAGTTGTCGCTTGGCGATCGGACCACCTTACCCAGCAAAGCAAAAATCGTCAGCCGGTTCGCGAAACTATAAAATAGGATTGTGGAGGAAAAAAATGCAGACTTTATGGGATTACCGATACGCCCAAAGAACTCAAAGAATGAAAAGCTCGGCCATCAGGGAACTTTTAAAATTTGCCGAGCGTCCGGATGTGATTTCCTTTGCGGGCGGCATGCCCGCGCCTGAAGTCTTTCCCATCCAGCAGTTTAAGGAAGCCTGCATCAAAGTACTTGATGAAAACGGCCCCGCCGCACTCCAATATGGTTCAACAGACGGTTATTTGCCTTTGCGGGAAATGATCGCCCGCCACACCGGCCGTTATGGAATCAATGTAAACGCAGAAAATATTCTCATCACCTCCGGATCACAGCAAGCGCTCGACCTATTAGGAATGCTGTTCATTAATCCAGGTGACCGTATTTTGGTTGAATCCCCAACGTATGTCGGCGCAATCCAGGCATGGAGAGCTTATGGCGCCGAATTTATTCCTGTCCCTTTTGATGAACATGGCCTGCGCACGGACGAATTAGAAGCACGACTAAGAGCCGGCCCAAAATTTATCTATGTGTTACCGAATTTCCAAAATCCCACAGGTGTCACCCTCACCTACGAACGCCGCTTAAAGTTGATTGAGTTAGCAGACAGGTACGGGGTGCCGATCATTGAAGATGACCCTTATGGCCAGCTTCGCTATGAAGGGGAACACCTACCCGCAATCAGTGTGCTCGATAGCCAAACCAGGTCTCAGGATGTAAGTTATGCAGGAAATGTAATTTACCTCAGCACTTTTTCAAAAACTTTAGCTCCCGGAATCAGATTGGCTTGGGTGATAGCCGCTCCGGAAATAATCAGCAAACTCATTCTGGCCAAGCAAGGTGCGGACTTGCACACATCAACTTTTAATCAGATGGTGGCTTTCGAAGTTGCCAATGGGGGTTTCCTTAACGAACACGTCAAG
Organism: uncultured Pelolinea sp.; assembly: GCA_964408645.1. Classification (GTDB taxonomy): domain Bacteria; phylum Chloroflexota; class Anaerolineae; order Anaerolineales; family Anaerolineaceae; genus Pelolinea. The sequence continues at coordinate 32,411 of CAYPAG010000005.1, forward strand.
CACATAAGACGAGTTTACAAAGAACGCCGCGATGTCATGATTGAAACTTTAACTGAACACATGCCCTCGGACGTGGTATGGACAAAGCCTGAAGGCGGCCTATTCTTGTGGGCTACCGCACCAAAAACAGTTGATTGCCAGGATTTATTTGAAGATGCCGTCAAACAGAAAGTCGCGTTTGTACCAGGGTTTTCCTTTTATGCTGAAGGCGGCGGCTACAACAGCATGCGGCTCAACTTTTCAAATGCCGATCCTGAACATATCAATGAAGGTATCGCCAGACTGGCGCGCGTCATGAAGACCCACATCAATCAAAACAGTGGATGATATTAAATCCCAGGACGGTCTTGCCAAAGGTGAAAATCAGCGAGGATAGATTCCCCGATAAATTCTCTCAGGATTGAGTTGTCGGGGATTAGTCCCCTGTCGATTGGCAGAAACCACTCCAGGAATGTCAGCAAGCGCTTGGCTTCGAGATACGCTTCTGTACCGAATGCAATTTGCCTTAGTAAGGGTTCCGCGTAGTTTTTCAACGCTGCCAATTCATAAACCAAGGCAGAATTGAAGATCTCATCCGCATTTTCCTGATTTGGGAAGATGTATTCCCGCTCACCTCTGCGGATCGACTCCCATAATTCGATTGTCCGTTGGGCACTAAATCCGCGTGTGTTCGCATCCCGTACGATCCTGCGAAGCATGCGGGTGTCTGTGGTGGAAATTCGATTGTAATGATCAAGATTGAGCTGTGTGAGGCATGAAGCATAAATGCGGAATTTTTTATCTTTGTCAATCTCTTCAAGCAATCTGGAATTCAATCCATGGATTCCTTCGATAAGAACGATCTGATTTTTTCCCAATCGCACAGTCGCGCCAGGCTCTCGATAGCCTGACTGGAAATTAAATTTGGGCAATTGAACTGATTCACCATCTAACAACTTCATTAGGTCTCGTTCCATTGCGGCTGAATCCAAAGCTTCATACGCTTCAAAGTTATAATTTCCAAATTCGTCTTTCGGGGTTTTATCCCGATCCACGAAATAATTATCCATCTCGAGTGGAAAAGGCGAGATGCCTCTCGTAAGAAGCTGAATTGCCAGCCGCTTTGAGAAGGTTGTTTTCCCGGATGAGGTGGGACCGGCGATCAACACGATCTTGATACCTTTCGAGTGATTAGCAATCTTGGCGGCGATCTCGGAAATTTTTTGCTCGTGCAATGCCTCGGAAACCAATATGACCTCGCGGATAGCGCCAGAGGTGATTGAATCATTTAGCGCGCCGACGCTGTCAATGTCCAGACTCTCCAGCCAGGACCCGTATTGCTCAAAAATAGTGAGAAGCTTGTCGTAAGCCGGCATTTCAAAAAGCTGTCCAGGAGAACTCCTTCTTGGATATTGAAGGATGAATCCATCCCCACGCGGAATTAGCCTAAAAACCTTCAACAAACCAGTTGATGGAACCATATAACCGTGATGATAATCGCGATGATTACCCAGCCGATAGAGCATCAGGTAAGGTTTTTTTCGATATTTGAGTAGGCGTAATTTATCCTTGTGTTTTTTATTCTCGAAGAAAGCGACAGCTTCGTTAAGGTTTACGCGTTCTTTCTCTATGGGTAAATTTAATGAGACAAGCTTCTTCATTTGGGATTCCAGCGCTTTAATCTCATCCACCGTAAGCGGTTGCCGACCAACTACTTTACAAAAATATCCGCCGTTGGGAACTGAATGATCTATCGAAAGAGAAAAGCTCTCAAAAATATCTTCAAAAGCAGTATCAAGCAGAAATGTTAACGATCTACGATAGATTTTTGATCCATCAGATGTAGACATGTTCAAAGGGGTGACATCCGCTTCTTTATCAAGAATGTGAGTTAATTCCCTGAGATTCCCATCAACAATGGCAGCGATGATGGTCGATCCCTCCCAATCGCCTAAAGGTGACAAAAACTCACCAACCGACGATCCTCGCGGACCTTCAACAATCCTTCCATCAGGAAGCCGGATTTCTATCTCGTCGCTAAATTTGGAATTGATTTTAAATTCTTTGTTCGATTTCATCATTGGGTTTGGATTTTACCATCTCCTCCATCAGGTAAAATTATAAAGTTAATATCGAAATGTTAGAAAAACAGACTTGGCGAATCATCCATCATGCTCCGCAAGAAGGCGCCTGGAACATGGCGGTAGATGAGGCAATCCTCGAGTCTGTTTCAGAAAAATCCCAACCACCCACCCTGAGGTTGTATGACTGGCAGCCATATTGTCTTTCCATTGGCCAGGCGCAAAAAGCAGGAGATGTAAATTTAATGGCTTTACACCAGTATGGGTGGGATCTTGTCCGTCGGCCTACGGGTGGGCGCGCCATCCTCCATGCCGATGAGTTGACCTATTCCGTTACTGCGCCTATTGACAATCCTATTCTGCGTGGGAACGTGATCGAATCATATCGCCGTATCTCAATGGCGTTAATTGAAGCGCTGGGATTAATGGGATTATGCACGGATTCAAAACCCAAAAAAGCTGAGGAAATTCATCTATCCAAAGACCCTGTATGTTTCCAATTCCCTTCGGACTACGAAATCACTTTCGAAAACAAGAAGATTGTCGGAAGCGCGCAAGCCAGAAAAAAAGGAGGGATCCTTCAACACGGATCGATACCTCTTTATGGAGACATCACACGGATAAATTCCGTCCTCAATTATTCAGGCGAAGTGGAAAGGAGATCCGCTGCCGATCAACTTCTGAATCACGCGACCACCCTTGAGAACTCACTTGGTAAAACGGTCACGTGGTCACAAATGGCAGATGCGATGGAAGCTGGATTTACATCCGCTCTGAATGTTGAACTTATACCTGGAAACCTTTCAACCCTGGAATTAAAAACCGCAGCCATTATTCATAACGAAAAATACAACTTTAAGAATTGGACATTTAAATATTAATGGTGATTTGTGTTTATTCCCTGGTAATTTTTCTGTTTATCATTTCTTTGTTTTATGCCTATGTATGGATCTCGGCTTCAAAAAGAATATGGCCGGTGGATGAGCTTCAAGACTCCGACTATGTGATTGTTTTGGGAGCTGGGTTGGAAAGAAATGGCACGCCAACTGATATATTATCCGATCGGGTGTTATCTGCAGTAAGATTGATCAAATCTGGAAAAGTACACAAAATGATCTTGAGCGGATCCAAAAGTATGCACGATTACGACGAAACTGCCGCGATGCTACGCTTATCTGAACAATCAGGGATCAAACGCAGCCAAATTGAAATAGACGACAAGGGAAACTCCACGTTTGAATCAATAGTTAATTTCAAGCATAATCTTCCCGGGGAAGATGTCATAATAGTTACCCAGAGATTTCATTTGCCGCGAGCGATCTGGTTAGCCAGAAGTCTTGGAATAAATGCATTTGGATTTGCTGCCCAAATTTATCGCTTTTCCAGGGTGAAAATTTTTTATTGGGGAATGCGGGAATTTTTTGCTCTGCCATTTAATGTATTGAAATTATTAAAACACTTTTACACAATTAAAGATCGAACTATATAATTGCCATCATGAATAGAGAAGAAGCGCTGATTATCCTAAACCAATACATTCATAAAGAACCTCTGAAAAACCATATGTTCTCCGTTGAAGCGGCATTGGTTTATTATGCAGAGAAGTTTGGAGGGGATAAGGAAAAATGGGGGATTTGTGGATTGCTTCATGATTTTGATTATGAAATTCACCCAACGCTTGAGCATCATCCCCAGGATGGTGCAATAATCCTGAGGGAACTTGAGGTTCCTGAAGACATCATCTTGACAGTTCTAAGCCATGCGAACCATTCCGGGATCCCACGAGATAATCTCCTAAAAAAAGCCCTGTTTGCCTGCGATGAGGTGACGGGTTTGGTCACAGCGTGCACTCTTGTGCGGCCATCCAGATCTTTGTATGATCTCGAAGTGAGTTCTGTCAAAAAGAAATGGAAAGACCGTGCTTTCGCCGCAGGAGCGAACCGCGAAGAAATCGAACAAGGCGCTCAGGAATTGGGTATAGAGCTTTGGGAACATGTTAACAACATTATTATCGCTATGCGTAGGATCGCCCCACAAATAGGCCTTGCTGGTTCGATCATTCCTCAGGAGCAATCATAAGTGCCTCCAAAAGGTAAAGGGTTCTATATCTGGAAGATATCTGCTTGCGAACAAGGCAATGCTGCAAAAATTGCATATGAAGCACATCGCGCAGGGTTATCTCATGTACTCATCAAGATTGCCAATGGTATTTATGATTACAACTATGACTCCGTTGCAAAAAAGGATCTTGTTGCCCCACTGGGAGAAGAGCTTTCCAAATATGGCATCTCCACCTGGGGATGGCACTATGTGTTTGGTGACCTGCCGAAAGATGAAGCGGCTGCAGCCATCCGGCAAATTCGGAAAACTCATTTGGAAGGTTATGTGATTGACGCCGAATCGGAATACAAGGGAAAATACACGCCATGCCGCATTTTTATGAACGAGCTGCGTAACGCGCTGCCTGACTTTCCGATCGCGCTTAGCTCTTTCCGTTATCCCAAACTCCATAGTGATCTGCCTTGGACTGATTTCTTATCAAAATCCAATCTGAATATGCCGCAAGTTTATTGGGAACAAGCTCACAATCCTGGTGATCAGCTTGCCAGGTCTTATTCAGAGTTCCAATCCATCAACCCAATTCGCCCAATTGTTCCAACCGGTGCAGCATATAGTGCGGGGGGATGGTCACCAACATCTGTAGATGTGATCGAATTTCTTAATAAAGCATTGACTTTAGGCGTATCAGGCGCGAATTTTTGGAGTTGGGATTATTGTCGAAATAAACTACCTATGCTTTGGGACACAATTTCATCATTTGATTGGCCGTCCGCTCCAAATCCCGAGAAAGATATTACTGAAGAGTTTGCCAATGGAATCAATTCAAAGGACATTTCCAAAATTCTTTCACTTTACCAATCTGATGCGCTCCACATCACCGCGAAACGTACCATCCAAGGGTTAACTGCCTTACGAGAATGGTACATATATGAATTTGCGGGATTTTTGAAGGAGTCCCAAATATCAATCGTAGATTTTGAGCTTTCTGATACTCACAGAAAATTCACCTGGAAGATCTCGTCCACGAAAACTCCTGACAAAATTGGAATCGATAGCTTTGGACTTTCAGGCGGAAAAATTATTTACCATTATTCCACGATGGAAAATGATTAATTGGCATCTAACAACAAAAAAAATCCCCTTCATTACAAGAAGGGGATTTTTTCTTAATGATGTTATTCCACAACCGGTTCTTCGGGAGCCGGTCCTTCTGCGTTAATTTCCGGTGCTTCGTGCTCACCAGTCATGATCGCGATTTCTTCCATCCTTTTGTCAGAAAAACCTGTCCCGGAGGGGATAAGTTTGCCGATGATCACATTTTCCTTCAATCCATAAAGCGGATCTTGTTCCGCTGCAATCGCCGCCTGTGCCAAAACCTTAATCGTGTGCTGGAACGAGGATGAAGATAACCAGGAATCTGTGGTTAGTGATGCTTTGGTGATCCCCAGGAGAACTTCCACGAATCTTGCTGGCTGTTTTCCTTCCGAGCGTAATTTTTCATTCAGCAAGCGGATTTCAATTCGGTCAGCCGTATCATTCGGCAGGTAACCAGAGTCGCCTGGCCGCACGATCTGAACCTTGCTCATCATCTTGCGAATGATGACTTCAAAGTGCTTGTCATTAATATTCTGGCCTTGCGCGCGATATACATTTTGAATCTCTGACAGGAGATAGCGTTGGCAATCTTCACGGCCTTTGATGCGAAGGATTGTGTGCGGATTCAATGATCCTTCCGTGAGAGCTTGGCCCGCGCTTACTTTGTCGCCATTCTTGATGATCAACCGCAGCGTGCTGGGGATGTCATAATCCTCAGATTCAACAATATCATACGAGACGATCACATTATTTTTCTTAAT
>CAYPAG010000006.1:0-29954 GCA_964408645.1 uncultured Pelolinea sp.
TGCGCATAAAGGATATAAATTGATCTTGAATCGGCCTCATAGGTTTTTGCATCGTCCGGCGGAGCGCAGTTGAATTTTGGATCCGGTTCGACGATCGATTGTTGTTCTGGTAATTGAAACCTCTCAAGCAATTCGGGTGAAATTGACTCAATGGGTGTTTCGATGATGACCGCATGACCATAAGGCAAGCGTTCAATTAATACTGTTGATACAACTCCCTCAAGCGCAGATAACACAGGTAGATTATCGATGGAAAGCAGTTCTTTTCTACGGAAAAAACTAAAATCCAGCCCTGGATGGCCTTCATCAAAACCAAGCCTTGTGGGTGTAAAAGGTCTTGTGATGATTTCTGCCAACTCCGACAGCGTCTCGCCTTCCAATGGAGAACAAACATCCTCTGACAAATCGGGTGTGGGTGTCGCGGGAATCGGTGTTAACGTGGGTTGAATAGTGAAAGTTGCGGTTGGTTCTGGCAATGATGGGCTGATTGAAGGTTCGACATCAGTCGGCACAGGGGCACAGGCAGAAAAAGCAAACAGCCCTGCTGCAATAAATGAGATAACCTGGATTTTCAATTGATCAGAATTCATTTATTTTTCTACATTCCAAATAATATCGTTTATCTTTTGCCTCACCCATTGAAAATGTTTTTCGCGGCAATGGTCCATTCTTAAGAACCGCTTCAAATAGTTTGTATTTCCCCATGGCGGGTAAAACAAAACCGGCATTTCCGGGCATCGCGCTTAATTCGGTGATGGCTTGATCACCATGAATATAGTCAATCTCCATTGACGTGTATTTGTCCTTCATCGAATCCAGAAATCTTTGCAGGCTGCCGACGGCGAGCGTATGCGGTGGGTTAGTGATCTTTATGGTCTTTGCGTTTCCCTCGAAAATAAACCCAAAAACCTGATACTCACTCTGTTGGTCTTCAACGATACTGCGCAGTTTTGCCGGGTTATCCTGTGTTGATATTTCGATTTCCTCATTAAAGAATGTTTTAATTTCCAATTCTAAATTGAACTCAATATGCATCACAACGCGATGGATGGGCTCAAACATGATGCTTGGGTCATGAAGGTTGACGATTTCAACCAGCGCGTATCGAGCCGGATGATTTGATGGTACGTCGGATTTCATCATTTCCCAAATTGATTTCGCGGTGGCCAGCGAATGGTTCCCATCCCCAACCGCATAAAGCAGCGGATGCTCTGAAATTCCGTACCGCTTGGTTTGGCGCTCGGCTGATTTCAGCTTTTGCAACGCTAAAACAAGCTGTTCCTCTATGGAAGGTTGATTCACATGGTAACCACAAATTGCTCCCCCGCCTTCCATCAGATTGAACTCATAAAGCTTGTCAAGTTCCTTCTTGTTCTTGCCAATGGGTTGGATGACTGAAAAATCCGGATCGTCGATCAATACAAGGATATGAGGTAATTCCAGCGGCGCATCCTTGCGAATGGCGATGCGCGGGGGAAGCCGGTCGACGATGGTACCCTCGGTTGCCCTGATCAGCGAGGTTGATTCCGGGCTGAAATCGTAGCAATCAAGATCCAGCGCGGCAATCAATCCCTGCCTAACGCCTGTTGAGGTTTCGCGTTCTACGTAGGTGAAACCTTCTACTTCTCGAAAGACCTCGCTATCAAGATAATTGGACATGGTTTGATTGACCCTGGCTTGATGTTCATCTGCTTTTAATGTCCCAAGATAAGCTTCGGGGAGCATGAGATGATAAGTTGAAGGAGCGCCTTCAGCTTTTTCTCCAACTCTCCGCCAGTATTCAGGTTGAGCGGTGAATTGATCGCAGGCAACCACTGACCAACATGTGAGATTTATGTCTGATTTGGGCAACAGCAGGTCAGGCGCCTGCAAACCGATCGTGGGGTAGTTTCGCATTATTTTTGTTTTTCCTCAAAATGTTGAATTGGAACTCAACTTGTTAACTTGACGGACTACCATTATTCTAATAGAATCGCTTGTCTTGTGGTTTACATGATAAGTAAATCACCATTATAATTTCATCATCTACTCGGGCAGATTTAAGAAAAGACGCGAATCCTTTCTCGCTCCTCTTGTTTCGGCGATCTGCAGGTTAGCACAAATGATTAATAATAAGAGGAGTGTTTGAATGGTAAAAATTAGATTGCGCCGGGTAGGCCTAAAGAATCAGCCCAGCTACCGTATCGTCGCCGCTGAAAAAGAAAAACAACGCGATGGCCGTTTTCTGGAGATCCTCGGTTTCTATAATCCGCGCACAGAACCCTCGACCATTGAGGTAAAAGAAGACCGTATATATCACTGGTTAACCAACGGCGCGCAGCCAAGTGAATCAGTGGCTCAGATATTCAAACAGATCGGATTGAGCGATCGTTTTGAGCGTCTGAAAAAAGGAGAGGATGTTGATACTCTTCTGGCTGAATCAAAAGCTTTTTTTGATTCCAGGATGTTAAATCCCAAAACCCGAAAAGTTGACAGTCAGAAAGCTTAATCAGGTTGCGGGCAATTATTCCAAGGAGACAATGTGAAGGAACTAATCGAATACATCGCCAACGAACTTGTTGAAGATAAATCGCAGGTCGTCGTCAAGGAAATCGAAGAGGGCGGCCGTATCCGCATCGAACTTCAGGTCTCTAAAGAAGATATGGGCCGTGTGATCGGAAAAGGCGGCCGTGTGGCAAATTCGATCCGCGTACTATTACGGGTCGCTGCTGCCAGGGAAGGCAAACGTGCCACCCTGGATATTGTTGAACCCTAAAGCATGAAGGACAGGGGTCCGATTAAAAAGAACACAAATTCAGGCTCGCTGAACAATGGTGAGCCTGAATTTTTAGTTGTTGGTAAATTACGTAAATCATTTGGTTTAGCGGGGGATCTTAAATTTGAGTCCTACGTTGACGAATTGGGTGTATTTTTACCAGGCACCCAGGTTTATATCGGGAAAAGTCACAAACCCTGGAAAATCGCTGCATTTCGTGAAATGGGTAAAGACCTGCTCATTCGCTTTGAAAATATCCAGACGCTGGAAGAAGCCAGGATGCTCACCAATCAGCTGGTGTACATTCCATCTGATCACCTGCCCGAACCTCAGGAAGGTTCATATTATCATTTGCAGCTGATCGGTCTACAGGTGGAAGATGAGGCGGGTAATTATCTGGGAGAGATCAACGAGATCATCGAAACCGGCGCTAATGATGTTTATGTGGTTGCCAATGAAAAAGAAGAAACAGAGATCCTGATCCCAGCCATAAAATCGGTGGTGCTGAAAATTGATATAGAATCTAATTTAATGGTGGTTCAGCAGCAGGAATGGTTTGATTAATGGATGAAAAAGCTTATTGGATAGGATTCAATAAGATCCGTGGGATCGGTTATGTCCGAACCATGAAGCTGCTAGATTTTTTCGGCAACCTCAAGTTAGCTTGGAATGCCACTGAAACAAGTTTGTTGGAAGCAGGTTTACCCGCCAGATTGATTAAAGACTTTCTATCAGTTAGGGATACGATTGATTTGGAAAAGGATTTCGCTGGAATCCAATCCAAAGGGATTAACATCCTGACCATCAGGGATAGCGCTTATCCTCAAAAACTGCTTTCAATCGAACAACCTCCACCGGTCATTTATCTTAAGGGCAGTCTCAAAGAATCTGATGAATCATCAGTTGCCATCGTTGGCACCCGCAATCCAACAGCGTATGGGCGGCAAGTCACTCAGGAGCTTTCACAATTTTTGGCAGCCAACGGGATCACGGTCGTGAGCGGACTCGCGCGCGGGATAGATTCTGTCGCTCACACATCGGCGTTAAACGTGGGGGGACGTACTATTGCGGTGCTTGGCAATGGGGTTGATGTAGTGTACCCCCCCGAGCATCGTCAGCTTTCAGAGAGGATTGTTGAACAAGGCGCCCTGATCAGCGATTATTTTCCAGGAACACCTCCGGATGGAGTCAATTTCCCGCCGAGAAACAGGATCATCTCCGGGTTGTCGTTGGCTTCGGTGATTATCGAAGCCGGTGAAAAAAGCGGCGCCTTGATCACGGCTGAATTTGCTGCCACTCAAGGCAGAGAGGTTTTCTCGGTGCCCGGACCGATCTACGGTCCTCGCAGCAAAGGCACCAATCGTTTGATTCGGGATGGCGCATTACCACTAACCGATTTTAATGAATTACTGGAAGCGCTAAATCTCACACAGATAGAAGAATACCGGTATGCCAAAAAAGTGATCCAAAAAGATGAAATCGAACAGATGCTCTCGGATGTAATAAAAAATGAACCTATGCACATTGATGAAATCAAAAACTCCACCGGTTTGTCGATGGAAAAGGTGTCGGCAGCGCTTGTCATGATGGAGCTCAAAGGAATGGTAAGAAAAGTTGGAAATTTGACCTATATTTCGATCGCCGATGAAATCACAGAATATGAGGTGAAATGAAGAGCAACTTCTATCCCGTAATCATGGCAGGAGGTGGGGGAACCCGCCTTTGGCCTCTTTCCAGAAAAGATAATCCCAAACAATTATTATCCTTTGGCAGTGAAGGCTCACTTTTTAAGACAGCGATTGATCGATTGGATGGTCCCTTTAATATCGAGAATATTAAAGTCGTTACCATCGAAGACCAGGTTGCATCACTCATGAAGGAAGCGCCGGATCTCACTTTACAGCAGTTCATCATCGAACCTTTCCCCAAAGGCACCGCGTCTGTGGTTGGGTTCGCAGCTGTCATGCTAAAGGAAATTAATCCGGACGCAGTCATGGCGATATTGACAGCTGATCATGTCATTGGGAATCTGAAGGAATTTCATCGGCTCTTGGAAGCTGGCTATCAACACGCAATGGAAGGACGGCTTGTGACTTTAGGAATAAGGCCGGAATATCCTTCTTCTGGTTATGGATATATCAAGGTAGGTGAACCGATAAATGGGAATGGCGGTTATTTGGTTGAAAAATTTGTTGAAAAACCAAATTTGGATACCGCTGCGGATTATATCCAATCAGGGAATTATTACTGGAATTCCGGGATGTTCATCTGGCGGGCAGATCGAATTCTGGAAGAAATCTCGAATCATATGCCCACCCTTAGGCATACTTTAATGAAGATTGAGATGTCAATCAGGAAGCCGGATTTCAAAAAAATGCTGGGTGATTACTGGGCAGAAATAACGCCACAAACGATCGATTATGGCATCATGGAGAAAGCGAATGATGTGGTGATGTTGAAATCTTCCGACCTGGAATGGAATGATGTCGGCAGTTGGGATTCTTTGGTCGAGATTCTACCTGCTGACGAAAATTCTAATGTCGTCAAGGCGGAAAAGAGTATTGTTATTGACAGCCATGATCTTGTAGTTCTCGAAGACAATCCCAAAAAGATAATCTCTACCATAAACCTGGAAAATCTTGTTATTATAGACACCGCTGACGCGCTGCTGATATGCAAAAAAGGCGAATCACAATCAGTCAGGCGTGTAATTGACGAGTTGAAACGCAAAAACCTCGATGAATATTTGTAGGAGTGATTTTGGAAACATATTGTTTTAAATGTAAACAAAAACGAGAAATGAATGATCCGGTAGCGATCTTTTATTCCAACGGCGCGCCCGCGACAGCCGGGATATGTCAGGTGTGCGGAACAAAAATGTATAAAGTCGGCAGAACACCATCGCATGAAGGTGTGACGCCGCCCCCACCATCAGAGAAACCTGCACCCAAGAAAAAAAATGTCAAAAAATCGAATGCAAGCATACGCAAAGGGAAACTGGTCATTGTTGAATCACCTGCCAAAGCCAAAACGGTGGGCAATTTTCTGGGTAAGGATTATGTTGTCAGAGCGTCTGTAGGCCATGTCCGGGATTTGCTGAGATCGCAGTTATCAGTGGATGTAGAAAATAATTTTGAGCCGCGGTACCGCGTGCCGAATGAAAAACGCACGGTCGTTAAGGAGCTAAAAGCTGAAGCTGGACACGCGGAAGAGATCTTTTTAGCCACTGACCCCGATCGGGAAGGCGAAGCGATCGCCTGGCATCTATTGGAAGCGGCTGAAATTGATAATGAGCGCGTTAAACGTGTCGTCTTCCACGAGATCACCAAACCTGCCATTGAAGATGCCTTTTCCCACCCCCGTGTGATTGATGAGGATCTGGTGGATGCCCAGCAAGCTCGTCGTATCCTGGATCGGCTTGTTGGCTACAATCTAACACCGCTGTTGTGGGAAAAAGTGAGGAGCCGCCTTTCTGCAGGGCGTGTGCAATCGGTCGCGTTGCGCCTGATCGTGGAGAGGGAACGTGAAATTGAAGCATTCATTCCCGTAGAATATTGGTCCATCGACGCGGAGTTTGCACCGGAGAAAAAAGGAAAGTCCTTCTTGGCGCATCTGGCTCGAATTGATAGAGAAGAACCAGAATTGCCTTCGCAGGATGTGGTCAATGGCTTGATCAAAGATCTGGAGATGGCCAATTTCTCTGTCGCGAAAATTAAACGGGGATCAAGGACACGCAACCCATATCCGCCGTTTACCACCAGCACGCTCCAGCAGCAGGCATCAAGACAATTGGGGTTTACGGCCAAACGAACCATGCGTATAGCCCAACAACTATATGAGGGCATTGATATTGGGGAGGGTGGCGAAACCGGGTTGATCACCTACATGCGAACCGATTCCACAAATGTGTCCCCGTTGGCAATAGAAGAAGTACGCAATTACATCAAAGATGTGCATGGCGCCAGTTATCTGCCTGAATCACCTAATTTTCACAAAACCAAGGCAGCCAAAGCTCAGGAAGCACATGAGGCAGTCAGGCCGACCTCCTCATTTAGAACTCCTGAAAAAATGATGAGTCATCTGACGCCTGAGCAATTCAAGCTTTACCAGCTGATCTGGCGCCGTTTTGTCGCTTCCCAAATGGCGGCGGCTGTTTATGAAACTCTTTCCATCGAGGTGGTTGGTAAAGGTGTTCAGCACGAGTACTTGTTTAGGGCGTCTGGTTCCAAACTCCAGTTTCCCGGGTTCCTGACTATTTATGAAGAAGCCAGAGGCGAGGATGTCAAGTCTGAAAATGAAACACTTGATTTGCCTGAAGGTTTAACGGATGGTGATTTGCTGAAATTACTTAAGCTGCTTCCCGAGCAGCATTTCACTCAACCGCCGCCGAGGTTTACTGAGGCATCTCTGGTTCAGACTTTGGAAGAATACGGGATCGGTCGTCCTTCAACCTACGCACCGATAATCTCAACCATTCAGGCGCGCGGTTATGTTGAACGTGATGCTAAGCGTCTGATCCCAACTGAAACTGGTTTTGTTGTTAATGACTTGCTGGTGGAATTTTTCCCCGATGTTTTAGGGGTTCATTTCACCGCCCAGATGGAAGAGGACCTGGATGAAATTGCCGGCGGGAAACGCGCTTGGCGTGATGTGCTCAGCGATTTCTACCGCACCTTTGAGCCTAAATTAAAACACGCTCAAGAAATGATGCCTGAGACAGCGATGGAGCCGGAGAAGCTTGACCGTCCATGCCCTGATTGCGGCAGCGACTTAATCGTCAAATGGGGCCGTTTTGGGAAATTTATCAGTTGCAGCAATTACCCGACTTGCAAACACACGGAACCGTATCTTGAAAAAATCGGTATTTCATGCCCAAAAGACAGCGGTGATATCGTGGTTAGAAAATCACGTAAGGGGCGAGTATTCTATGGCTGCGCAAATTATCCCGCATGTGATTTCACCTCTTGGAAGCGTCCGGTTAACGCGCGTTGCCCAAGTTGTGATGGCCTCTTGGCGATTAAGAATAAAAACGAATATCAATGTTTGAGTTGCGAGGAAACATTTCTGGTAGGTTCGATTGAAATAGAGGAAACGGCATAAAACTTGCAATGTTAATAGTGTGAATGAGGTAATTAATCAGGAGAGGTAGCTATGGAAAAAATTAAAAGTTTTATTAAGAAACCGATCGCACTTGGCGTGGCCGGATTGGTCATTGGATTGCTGATTGGTCTGGTAGGCCTGGGATGGGGTTTGTGGCCACTGCAATGGGTGGATGCAGCTCCCGCGGACCTGCAAATGGATTACCAGCGTGACTACATGTGCATGGTGATTGATTCTTATATCCGCAACCAGGATGCCGCGCTTGTCCAGCTTCGAATTGATGGATTAGGCGATAAGGCAAATGACTTACTCTCCACTCTCACTCCAGCGCTTTGCCGTTTTACTTCAGAAAAAGAAATCAATGCTTTTACTGAGATTGTGAGTGCGGGATTAGCCGCGATGCCTGCTGAAACAGGCGCCCAAACAGCTGCAGAGCCAGAGGCAGTTGCGCCAGAAGCGGTGAAACCCGCAACTGTAGTAGAGGGCGCTTTACCTCCCCTTGAATCAGAAACAGTTCCCGATGAAAAGGGCAGCTCATTCTCCTTGTTGCCCCTGGCGATTCTGATGCTTTTGACCCTGGCGGTTGGTGGAGTATTTGTCTTCCTGCTTATCCGCCGAAAACATGCGGCAGGTGGTGGCGTGCCCAAGACTCCTCGTGTGAAATCAACGGATGAACAGGGAATTCCTGTTGGTCGTCCCGATGCGAAAGTATCTCAAAACGAACCTCCGCTTGCCCAATTCATGACCACTTACAGGCAGGGTGATGACCTTTACGATGATTCATTTAGCATTGACTCCATCAACGGTGAATTCCTGGGTGAGTGTGGTGTCGGTATCGCTGAAACTATCGGCGTTGGTGAGCCGAAGAAGGTGACCGCGCTCGAAGTCTGGTTGTTTGATAAAAATGATATCCAAACCGTGACCAAAGTGCTGCTAAGCGAGCACGCATATAATGATCCGGCAATAAAGCAGCGACTGCTCTCGAAGGGTGAACCGGTGGTTGTAGAACCGGGCATGCGCTTCCTGATGGAAACTGCATCCCTGCAATTGGAAGCCAAAGTTGTGGATATGGTTTACGCCCGAGGGCCATTACCCGAGAACAGCTATTTCTCCCGCTTGACCTTGGAAATCTCAGTCTGGCCGAAGTAGAGTCGAAAAATTAAAACCGGTTTCTTTGTGAAACCGGTTTTTCTATTTAACCCAATAAAGTATTTGTTATTTGGCTAATTAACTTTGATCACTTTAAAGTTGATGGAATCGGTGGGTGTCTGAACCCGTACAATATCTCCAACACGATGACCGAGTAGCGCTTTGCCGATCGGCGACTCATAAGAGATCTTGCCCTTGGCGGGATCAGTCTCTTTGGATCCAACAATGGAATAAACTTCATCCTCATCAAACCCCTCTTCGCGAATCACAACCTCAGATCCAATTTGAATGGTTCCGGGCTCCTTTTCGATTTGTTCAATAACTTTCGCGCGTTTGAGTGTTTCTTCAAGTTCAAGGATGCGGCCTTCAACAAAAGACTGTTCTTCTTTCGCTGCAGTGTAATCGGCATTTTCAGACAAATCGCCCATTTGAATAGCGGATCTCAAGCGCTTGGCCAGGTCGGTTCGAGCGTTTGTTTTGAGATTCTCAAGCTCTTGCTTGAGGTTGTTGATGCCTTCTTGGGTTAAAAAAATATCTTCGTTCATGACCAATTCATCTGCCTTGAATTTTCGTTTCTAGATTTTACTATATCGAAAAAAGGTTAATTGATGGATGTACCCAATGGTTTACCGAGTAGAGCATCCAAAACAGCATCCTGCGTCTCACCGGAAAATATTCGAATTTCTGTTGCGGGGAGAAGCCGCTTGGTCTGAAACATAAGCTGTACTTTTTTAAGCATCCCACCAGTGACGTCCACTGATTGAGAGGCGTTGATGGATGGTTGAAATCCGGAAAAATTATCTTCTGTCAATTCGGATATGATCTTGCTCTTCTTTGGAAAATCAGCCCACACACCTGGTTCCTTACCGGCGAGTAAAATCACCTCAGGTTTTAATACATTAGCAAGGTGTAGAAAAAGCTCCTCAGTAGAGTAAATCACCCCTCCCAGGTCTGTGTCAAATACGGTATCGCCAAAGATCACAGGCAGGAGTTCATGTTGAAGCGCCAATTGAATAGGCGTCAAATCCCAGTTGATAATATTCTTGCCGGAAGAGTGAATAGATGCTGAAGGCGGAAATGAAACCACCGGCAATCCGAGTTGATTGAATTCATCTAGAATAATGCGGTTTAATTGCTGGGCAGCCATACAAATTGACTGAAATCCTTGAGAGTTAAAAAAGCGGGTGTCTCCTTCTTTGTACCCAGAAGCTTTTGCGGCAGCGTGGCCAAATGAACCTGACCCATGACCGATCACCAGACGGGTATCAGGAAGCCTACCTATCGCTCTTTGGATTTGGTTGCCGATCGATCGGATAATCTCGAGCCGGGCGGTAAATGGTTTGTCTTTGTCGGTCACAAGCGATCCGCCAAGTTTTAAAAATATGGTTTTCATGTTAATTTCCCAGTTGGATTAATCGTGGAAACAAAACAGGAAGCCGCGCCTGCTTTCAATAACGCTTCTTTGATCTGTTGAGTTTTCTCAGCTGGAACTAGAGAAACCACGTTGCCGCCTTTTCCACTGCCGCAAAGCTTTGCGCCAAAAGCGCCGGAATTTATGGCCGCTTCTACCAATTGATCGAGTATCTTTGTTGAAATATCCAGCTGCCTTAAAAGCGTGTGATTTTGCGTCATCAGGTTTCCTACAGACACGATTTCTCCGTTCATAATCAGCTCTCTAGCGTTTTCCGCAATAGAACCGATCCGCTCGAAAATCTCATCGGTTTTTACCGGATGAGAATCTCTTAACTGGCGTACCTGGTTCACCGATGCTTTGGTTGATGAAGGAACACCTGAGTTGGCGAGAATTACATGAATCGGTTTTTCAAGTTGTAGGAACTCAACCGGATGATGCTTTCTGAAGAAAATCGGTGTCTGATAGCAGACAACCGTATTATCGATACCCGAGGGCGTGCCATGCTGGCGTTTCTCAATCTCGAAAGCGATTTCGTTGATTATATCGAATGAAAGGTGAAATCCCAGAAATGCCGTGACTGCTTTGGTTAGCGCGACTGCAAACGCAGCGCTTGACCCTAAACCAGAAGCCGGGGGGATGGTTGATGAAAAAGTCAATTGCATTGCCGGCAGGTGATTTAGATGGAGCGAATGTTGGATAGTCATAAGCGCCGCTTGGTAAACATCGTCCGAATTATCCGTAAGAAGATAATCTTCCCCAAACTCATGATTAATAATCCTGGATTGATCTTTTCCGGGCAATGCTTGAACGATAACATTTAACGAGATATCAGGGAGCGGTAACGCGATCGCTGGATATCCATAGACGACGGCATGTTCACCAAAGAGGATCGTTTTTCCAGGTGCTGAAGCGCTGAGTGCGGGCATGGCTTAAGAAAAATAAAAAATTGCCAAAATGCTTAATCCCCAAAAAAGTACTGAAAGCTGAAGCGGACGGTCCTTTATCACCAGCTCTTCGGGTTCGCCACCGGAATGCTTTACCTTGACCAGATACAAATATCTGAAAATGCCGTACAGCACAAAGGGTATCGTCAGCATCATGGCGTGGTTCGCGGGGAGATTGGGGGCGGAGAATGTATAAAGGCTATACGCCACAATGGTGGTGCCGGACACGATGGTGATTAGTTGATCCAGAAACTCGAGTGAATAACCCTCGAAAACTGCCCGATGATTATTGGCTTCACTGGAAAGCAGCGTGAGCTCAGCGCGACGCTTGCCGAAGCCGATGAAAAGAGCAAGCAGGGTTGTGACCACATACAACCATGGCGAAAAGCGCTCAACGTCAATGAGGGCGACGCCGGCAGCAACCCGAAGCACAAAACCCGAAGCGACGATCATAACATCAATAATGGGCACGTGCTTAAGCCACTTGGAATAGAGCAAGTTGATGATCAGGTATGCCGCGCAAATTAAAAAGAAGGCGGGTGAAAGACGACTTGCCCAAACTAAACCGCCGGCAGACAATATCGCCCCAATGACTGCAGCATAACCGATACTAATGCGTCCTGAGGCGATTGGTCGATTTTTCTTCACTGGATGGACAGCATCGGCTTGCTTGTCAAAAATGTCATTAAAGAGATAGACTGCGCTGGAAATCATACAGAAAACGATCAATCCCCAAAAGGCCCTGACAGCCGCTGGAAAATTAATAAGCTGGCGATCAAATATGAGCGCAGCCAGAATAAACAAGTTTTTTATCCATTGTTTTGGGCGTAATGACTTGATGATATCCGCTGCCATTTTTGTATCTTATCACAATCAGGTTATAAAATTGGAGTACAGGATGATGGACAAAGAACGGATTGATTTACTGCTTGTTGAGCTGGGCTTGGCGGAGAGCCGGAGCCAGGCGCAAAGCTTGATCATGGCTGGCGAGGTGCTGGCTGATGATCAACCGGTGTACAAATCATCCCAGATTTTTTCAAGAGAAACCAATATCCAGATTAAAAATAAACCTCGATATGTCTCCAGAGGTGGTTTGAAACTCGAGAAAGCATTGGAAGAATTTGGATTCTCGAATCTTGATGGGAAAGTGTGCGTGGATATAGGCGCTTCAACAGGAGGATTCACGGATTGCCTTTTACAGCATGGAGCGGGAAAAGTGTTCGCGATTGATGTTGGGTATGGCCAGCTACATGATAGCCTCCGTAAGAATCAAAACGTGATTGTTATGGAGCGAACCAACATCAAGGACGTAGAAACCTTGTCTGAACCTGTGGATCTGATTGTCATCGACGCTTCATTCATCTCGTTAAAATCGATTTTGCCGACAATCGCTATGTGGAAATTTGGTAAGAAAATGGACCTGATCGCGTTGGTCAAACCGCAATTCGAAGCAGGCAAGAAAGAGGCTGCCCGCGGCAGAGGTGTCATAAGAAGCTGGGAGATTCAGCAGCGCGTGATCTCTGAGGTGATCAGTTTCGCTGAGCGCTTGGGATTTAGGCATTTGCGGACGACAGAATCGCCAATAGAAGGCCCAAAGGGAAACAGGGAATTTCTTGTCTATTTGGATAGAATACAAATAGAATAATCGAATCGCGAGATAAACTTGGATTTCAGGGTTTTCTGATTTTTTCAAGATTTGTCTTTAGAAAAAGCCCTTGGTCAGGTCGGGATTACAGCACTTCGGTTATACTAACAAATTACCATGCAGACAGACCATATCAGAAATTTTTGCATCATCGCCCATGTTGATCATGGGAAATCAACGCTTGCAGATCGCCTGCTTCAGTTAACCGGCACTGTTTCCGACCGCGAAATGGTTGAACAGGTGCTTGACAGCATGGACCTGGAGCGCGAGAAAGGCGTGACAATCAAGGCGTCTGCGGTGAGGATGGAGCATGAATACGAAGGCAGCCGTTATGAGCTTAATCTGATTGACACACCCGGCCATGTGGACTTCAGCTATGAAGTCAGCCGTGCGCTGGCAGCATGTGAGGGTGCGCTGCTCATTGTGGACGCGACACAGGGAATCGAAGCTCAGACACTGGCCAATCTTTACCTGGCGCTTGAATCTGACCTGGTCATTATCCCGGTTTTAAACAAAATAGATCTTCCATCCGCCCACCCTGAAGAGGTGGCAGAAGATCTTTCCAACCTGCTGGGTATCAGCCCCAAGGATATGGTGTCGATTTCCGCAAAGATGGGCACGAATGTGGACCAGGTGCTCAAAGCCATCATTGATCGTATACCACCACCTAAAGGTAAAAGAGAAGATAAATTACAGGCGTTGGTTTTTGATTCCCATTATGATTCATATAAAGGCGTTATCGCTTATGTTCGCGTATTTAACGGCGCTTTAAACGCCACCGATGCGTTAAAAGTCATGTCCAATCAGATCGGTTTTAAACCCATCGAGGTGGGTATCTTTCACCCGGGTATGGTACCTGTCAGCAAACTTGAGGCAGGAGATGTGGGATATATTGCCACAGGTTTAAAAACGGTAAGAGAGTGCCGGGTGGGCGATACGATCACTGGGGAACGAGCCGCTGCTGATCTACCGCTCCATGGTTACCAATTCCCTAAACCGATGGTTTTCGCGGGTGTTTACCCAGTGGAAGGCGAAAGTTATAACGCATTGAAAGAGGCGCTGGAAAAGCTCCAGCTTAATGACGCATCACTTCAATACCAGCCGGAAACTTCACAAGCGCTAAATTTCGGATTTCGTTGTGGTTTTCTGGGTTTGTTTCACATGGAAATCATCCAGGAGCGCTTGGAGCGGGAATATGACCTGGACATAGTTCTTACCGCGCCGACAGTGGAGTACGAGATCATTATGCGGGATGGGACGAATTTACTGATCGATTCACCCGTTGATCTCCCGGAGGAAGGCTTGATCGAAGAAATCCGTGAACCTTGGATGGATCTGTGGATCTTCACTCCAACCGAATATTACGGCGCCGTAATGGAATTGGTTAATAAGCGGAATGGCGTTTTTATCGAACAAGATTATCCTGCGCCAAACCGCGTGCAGCTCAAATTTGAGGTTCCGCTTTCCGAGATCATCATTGATTTCTTTGATGACCTCAAATCCAGGACACGCGGATATGCCTCGATGGATTATCAATTTAAAGAATACAAGCCAGGCAATCTGGTCAAATTGGAAGTGATGATCGGTGGAGAGCCGGTGGATGCCCTGGCTACGATAGTTCACAAGGAACAATCCTACATGAAGGGCCAGAAACTGGTAAGCAAATTGAAGGAGTTGATTCCACGCCAGCTTTTTGATGTGGCCATTCAGGCGGCAGCTGAGGGCAGGGTGATCTCACGGGCTAATGTTAAGGCCGTTCGTAAAGATGTTCTAGCCAAGTGCTACGGGGGTGATATCACCCGCAAAAAGAAGCTGTTGGAAAAACAAAAACGCGGGAAAAAGAGAATGAAGTTGATTGGCAATGTGGAAATTCCCCAGGAAGCTTTTATGGCGGTTCTGAAACTGGAGAACGATTGAAATCTAAAGGATCCGCCATTATTTGGCGTTATCTTCCAGGAATTCTGATCAGCATTCTCGCGATTTTCTTTCTGTCGCGTTTCGTGAATTTAAAAGATCTGATCGCTTCATTCCAAATTTTCACGGTGGCAGATGTTCTTGTTCTCACTGTGATTCTGGTCTGTTCACTGGCTGCCCGTGGTATGGCTTGGAAGTCATTTTTTAATAATATGTCCTTTCGAGACGGATTTTTAATTATCAATGAAGGGTATTTATTGAATAACCTCATCCCGCGCTCAGGGGAAATCGCCAGGATTTTTATTACTAACAGCATTACAAAAAATGATTCTTTTCAGGTTGCGGCTGCCATCTTTTTTGAGCGGGCAGTTGACCTTTTAATTGCAGCAGGCATGTTCTTGTCAACCTTGTCACTTGTTCTGGAATTGCAATGGCTAAGATCAACAGCCACTTGGATCATGGTGGTTTTTACGCTATTGTTAATTATGATTCTCTTAATCGCATATTTTTCACCCACCATAGAGACCTTTATCAGAGAAAAGAAATTTAAAAATGAGTTAATCGAGACGAGGGTGAAGCCGATCATCCTTAGAGCGATCCAGGGCTTGACCACCATCAGCCAGCCGCGAAAGCTGCTGCCTGCCTTTGTGTGGATCATTGTGACCTGGTGCTTCTGGGTTCTGATGCTATATTACGCCATATTACGCTTGTCACCTGGTGCTCCTATATGGTGGGCGCTCTTCACCGAAGGGATAATCGCTTTGGGGATTGCGCTCCCTGCTGCGCCGGCAAATCTCGGTGTTTACGAGGGCACGATCGTCTTTGCGTTGTCAGTCTTTGGGATTTCGCGTGACAGCGCGTTAGGCGCGGCAATCCTCATGCATATCATTCAAATCGCGATTACCATTATTTTTGGATTAGCCGGATTATTTATCCATGACTTCAAAATATCATCGATCATAGAAAAAATCCGGGGGCAGCTTTTCAAAGAAAAGATCAAGAATCAGGAATATTAATATGAAGTATTTAATCACCGGCGGTGCCGGATTTATTGGTTCAAATTATGCCAACCGCTTGATTCAGCGGGGCGAGAATGTGACCATATTTGACAACCTCTCTCGCGGAGGGGCTGAGAAAAATCTCTCTTGGCTGATGAATTCTTATGGGCAGGGCAGTTTCGATTTCGTTAAAGATGATGTTACTGATCTACCCGCGATTACCAAAGCAGCCGTCGGACAAGATGTCATCGTGCATTTGGCTGCCCAGGTCGCTGTAACCACATCTGTGGAGGATCCCCAAACTGATTTCGAGATCAACGCGCGGGGCACCTTCAATACACTGGAAGCAGCTCGATCATCAAATTCAAAGCCTGTTTTCATTTACGCGTCAACGAATAAAGTGTATGGTGGGCTTGAAGATCTTCAAGTCGTGGAAGAAAATACACGATACATGCTGAAAGATCAGCCGCAAGGGATTAAAGAATCCCGTGGATTGGATTTTCATTCGCCTTATGGCTGCTCTAAAGGCGCAGGGGACCAGTATGTACGAGATTATTTCAGAATCTATGGCATCCCGTCCGTGGTATTCAGGCAAAGCTGCATCTACGGCCCCAGACAATTTGGTATTGAAGATCAGGGCTGGGTGGCATGGTTTATCATCGCTGCCATCAAGAAACACCCGATCACCATTTATGGGGACGGGAAACAAATCAGAGATCTCCTTTACATTGAGGACCTCCTAAACGCTTACGACCTGGCTGTTGGTAACATTGAAAAATGCCAAGGTGAGGTTTTTAACATCGGCGGTGGATTGGGGAATTCCATTTCGATTTGGGTTGAGTTTAGTGAGCTATTGGAACGGATATCAGGAAGGCAAATCAATGTCGACCGGAAGGGCTGGCGGCCGGGAGACCAAAAAGTATACATATCCAACATCACGAAGATCAATCAGAAGCTTGGTTGGAAACCAAAGGTGAGTGTGAATGAGGGGATTGCCAGGCTGTATGAGTGGGCTGAGAAAAACAAGGAATTATTCGTATAGCAAATGAAAGTCCTGGTTGTCCTTACTTATTACCGCCCACACACCAGTGGTCTGACCATTTACGCAGAGCGTCTGGCCAAAGCCATGTCGGAAGGCGGGCATCAAGTCACTATTTTAACCTCGCAGTTTGATCGACAACTTCCCAGGGAGGAGAAACTGGAAGGAGTGCGGATCGTTCGGGCACCGGTGCTATTCCGCATCAGCAAGGGAGTGATCATGCCTACATTTGGCTGGTTGGCGACTAAATTGGTCCTTTCGCATGATGTCATCCATCTGCACTTACCCCAATTGGATGCGGCTGGCGTTGCGTTGAGGGGAAGGCTCTTTAAAAAACCAACGGTCATTACATACCATTGTGACCTTCAAATGCCAAAGGGGTTACTCAGTTGGATTGCCAATCAAGGCGTCAACTTAATGAATTATTTTGCGGCGCTTTTTTCACACAAAATCGTGGCGTACACACAGGATTACGCTGAGCATTCCAAACTCTTAAAACAATTTTCGGAAAAAATTGAGCTGATCAATCCCCCGGTGGTGCTTCCTGAGATTTCTTTGGATGAGAAAAATGAATTCTTAAAAGAAAATAATCCTGAAGGGAAGGAACCAGTCATTGGTATGGCTGCCAGGTTCGCCACGGAAAAAGGCGTTGAGGTGTTACTCGGTGCGATTGAAAGACTGGTTAGCAAGTATCCAACCTTGCAGGCATGGTTTGCCGGCCCTTATGGAAATATTCTGGGGGAAGACGAATACTTCCTGCGATTGATGCAACGTATACAGGTTTTAGAGCAATCGGGAAATTGGAAATTTTTGGGATTATTAAATCCCCGCCAAATGGTGGCGTTCTATCAATCGATCGATATGCTGGTGCTTCCCAGCCTCAATTCCACAGAATCATTTGGATTGGTGCAAATTGAAGCGATGATGAATGGAAAACCATCGATCGCCTCAAATCTACCTGGTGTCCGTCAGCCGGTGAAAAGACACAAGATGGGTGAGATCATACCGATTGGAGACGCGGATGAGTTAGCCAGGGCAATTGATAAGATCACCAGAAATCCTGGAGATTATCGTGTGATTAAAGAAGAATTATTCAGCACATATTCTCCAGATTCCATCGCCAAATCATACGAAGCGCTTTTCTGCAGAATCTCGGTTGATTTGAAGAGCAAGTGAGAACTTAATGAAATCGAGAAATTTTCCACATGATTTGCTTTGGAAAAACATCAGATCTCTGCCGTATTTCCGTGGATTCCTTCGGGCGGTCGAAGGGAAATATTATGAAGATATTGACATTAATGAACCCGTTCTGGATTTGGGGTGCGGAGATGGTCATTTCTCCTCGGTCACATTAAGCGATCGGCCTGTCTGTCTGATTGGAGTTGATCCGGAATGGCGAAGCTTGAACGAGGCGCGGCAATATTCAGTCTTTTCTCATCTCGTGTGCGCCAGGGGAGATTACCTGCCTTTCGCCAAATCCTTTTTCTCCACGACGATGAGCAACTCGGTGTTAGAACATATTCCAGATGTTGATTCTGTGGTCACTGAAATCCATCGGGTGATGCGGGTGGGCAGCACGTTGGTTATCTGCGTTCCGAACGACAATTTCACCAGGAATTTATCCATTGCCCGATTTTTTGATCATTTGGGTCTTAAGTTGGCAGCTGCCTGGTATAGAACATTTTTTAACAAAATCTCACGCCATTTTCACCCGGATCCGCATGCGGTATGGACGAATCGGCTTGAAAAATCAGGTTTTAAAATCGAAAGATCATGGAAATACTTTACCCCGATATCCCTTGGGATTCTTGAATGGGGACATTATTTTGGTTTGCCTTCATTGATCAATAGGCATATCTTTGGTCGATGGATTCTGTTTCCAAGTCCATCAAATCCGATTCTTTATCTGGTTTATCAATGGTTGTCGAAACACATTGCTAAAGATCAAGAAACACCTGACGGGGCTTATTCTTTTTTTATTTCAACCACGCAATAACATGAAAGACGAACCAACCGTCCTTGATTTCCTGCGAACCATATTTCAGAGGGGCGAGAAAATCGACCTCGACGAATATTTTGGTGAAAATGTCGGGAAATTTGATTCATTGATTACGAGCACCCCAAAAATAGAAAAAATTAATCACTCAAAAAGAACATCAAGCAGTTTGACCTTGCTGTGGGTCGCAATGATTTTTGCGGTTATAGGACAATTTTTACTGGAGCCTCCATTACCACGGCAAACTCCAGCAATATTGCTTTACACGTTTTCATTTCTGGTTCTCGTTTTTTCATTAAGGAAATCTGAAGATGCGGAGCAGAAAATACAAGAAGCTTCATCAGAATTGGCTGTTGAAATTAAGTTCAGAAAATGGCCTTTGATAGTCAGCCTGATTCTTCTTGTTCTTGCGTTCATACTCTTCCGTGGAAATGAATTTAATCTGTGGAATCTGGTCTTATGGACATTCGGTGGATGTTTATTCCTCTTTTCAATTTGGCAGATTGAAAAAAAGATTAAGATTAAAAGCCATAAGGGCCGAATATATCTGATTGCATTTGTCCTCACCTTTGGGATTTCGCTCTTTTTTAGGTTTTTTAAATTAAATCAGGTTCCGGGTGAGATGTTCAGCGATCATGCTGAAAAACTATTTGATGTCATGGATGTTTTATCGGGCCGTTCGCCGATTTTCTTTGTCCGCAATACCGGCCGTGAACCATTTCAGTTTTACTTGACCGCTGTAATCATCCGACTTTTCAACACAGGAGTTAGCTTCCTCAGTCTCAAACTCGGTACAGCTGGTGCGGGATTTCTCACGTTGATTTTTATCTTTCTCATTGGGCGTGAATTGGATGGAAAATGGCTTGGACTCTCTGCGGCATTTTTTGCCGGAATCGCTTATTGGCCAAATGTCATTTCGAGAGTTGGTTTGCGTTTCCCTTTCTATCCGCTGTTCGCAGCACCAGTGATGTATTTTCTCCTCAAGGGATTAAGAGAGAGGCGAATTAACCTGCTTATTCTCTCGGGCCTGATGGTTGGAATCGGCCTTCATGGATACAGCCCTTTTAGAGTTGTACCCTTTCTCGTTTCGTTGGTTTTTTTAATTTTTATAATTTCCCATAAAGATCATGATGATCGCCAATTTGCTCTTACCGGTTTTTGTCTTTTGGCGTTCACTTCCCTTATCGTTTTCCTGCCTTTATTGCGCTATATGTTGGAGAATCCAGCGGGTTTCAACTACCGGCTTGCGTCCCGGCTGACATCGTTGGAAAATCCAATCAACGGACCAATACTTTTTATCTTTCTGCATAATTTGTGGAAATCCTTAACCATGTTTTTTTTCAACAATGGCGTCATTTGGGTTAATTCAATTCCAAACCGCCCAGCACTGGATGTTTTTTCTGCGGCGCTGTTTTTCATTGGACTGATTCGGTTTTGCTTTGATATCTTTAAGAGTAAGAAGAATAATTGGCGCCAAATATCGATACTGATTTCCATCCCTGTTTTGATGCTTCCTTCAATACTCTCTTTAGCATACCCTGCGGAAAATCCATCTCTCAATAGAAGCAGCGGAGCGATTGTGCCTGTATTTCTAATTTGTGGATATGGATTCTTCACCCTGGCATCATCACTTTTTAATTCATCAGTCAAAAAACCAGCCAGGATCACTGGCGTACTGGCTTTGGCTTTGATCATTGCTGGTTCCATAATGATGAATTTTGAATTGGTTTTTAACCAATATGCCGAACAATTCATACAGAATGCCTGGAACAGCAGCGAGATCGGCAATCAAATCAAAGAGTTTGTTAAAGAGGGGAATTCTTCTCAAAATGCTTTTGTTGTTCCTTACCCACATTGGGTGGACACTCGTTTGGTTGGTATTCACGCCGGTTTTCCAGGTATAGATTTTGCCTTATGGAAAGAAGAACTGACGATGTCGGCATCACTTGAGGGAGAAAAACTGTTTATATTAAAATCGGAAGACCAGGTTGCGTTGGATACGATAAAATCTCTTTACCCTGATGCCCAGGAAGAAATCTTCTACTCCCGAACACCGGGAAAAGATTTCATCATAATTCATGCCGATACGTAAGAACAGAGCCGCTAAGAACATTTTGGAAATAGCGCTGCTAGCCGGAATTCTCCTGGTTGGCGCTTTTTTCCGTTTTTATGGTGTTAACTGGGACCAGAATTTCCACCTGCATCCAGACGAGCGCTTTCTTACTATGGTGGAAACTTCACTCACTCCGGTTGCATCCCTGAGCGAATACTTCCACACAGCAAAATCTTCGCTTAACCCTCATAACGTATTGGACGCCAACGGCAATTCAATCTACCCATTTTTCGTGTACGGCACATTTCCCCTGTTTCTGGTGAGATACATTGCGGAATGGCTGGGAATGGCGGGTTATAACGAGGTCCATATCATTGGGCGTTACCTTTCCGGAATCGCTGATCTTGGAACGATTTTGGCTGTTTTTCTTGTTTCAAAAGAGTTGTTTAAGTCCAAATGGCTGCCTTATCTGGCTGCTCTGTTTTATGCATGTGCGATCTTGCCGATTCAGATCTCACATTTCTTTATTGTCGATAACTATGCCACTTTATTTTCGACCTGGGCGATCTTCATTGCGATTAGAGTCCAAAAATTGGATGATGAGAAGTTACTTGCGTCCAAAAATGAATTAACCAAACTTTTACGGCAGAATTGGAAAGGTTTTGGTCTTTATGCCCTCTTTGGTATCGCATTGGGCTTGGCTGCTGCCTCAAAAATTAATACACTGGTGATCGCCTTGCTTCTACCAGGGGCTTTAATCCAGAAGGATTTTCAAGGGTTAAAGGATATATCGGCCAGTAAATGGAAGCTGCGATTGAGGAATTTAGTGTTTGCTGGGCTGATCAGCTTCATTGTTTTCAGAATATTCCAGCCGTATGCCTTCACAGGTCCCGGCTTTTTCGGCATGATTCCCAATCCACGCTGGATTGCGAACTTGCGCGAGTTGAGCTTCATCAGCTCAGGCGAGTCCAATTATCCACCATCCATTCAATGGGCGCGCAGATCATTTTGGTTCCCAATCAAGAATCTTGTCGTTTGGGGTTTAGGATTGCCGGTGGGACTTCTTGCTGCAGGTGGTTTGCTGACCATGGCATACGAGCTGTTTTCAAGGAGAATAAAAGAATTTACGCTTTTATGGATTTTTACCATTCTTTATCTCATATGGCAGGCGCTGCGTTGGAACCCCACCATGAGATATTTCCTTATCTTATATCCTGTTTTCGCGGTTTTTGCGGCTTGGATGATTGGATATCTAGTAAAAATCCCGGGAGAATTAAAAAGAAAGAAAATCAGGGATTCAGTAGTGGTTGCGTTAATTGTGGCCATTATCACATCCACGATCCTTGCGTCGATCGCTTTTTTGAATATTTATAGACAGCCAATGCCCCGCATTGCCGCGAGTGAATGGATCTATAAACATATCCCAGGCGCGATTAATCTCCAGCTGTTGAATCTAGATGGTGATTTCATCCAACCGTTGAACTATCCGAATATTTCACGTTTGGAATCAGGAGAAACGATTCAGTTGAGGTTTTTACCACGAGTGGATGGGAAGATAACATCCATTCTTTTTGACCACATAATTAATACTGACAATCCTGAAAGTACTTCTTCAATAAATGTAGTTATCTCAACCGCAAAGGGTGATGTCCTCACTTCCCAAAACTTGGAAGTCATATTTCCGCGTGGAGGAGATCCGTTGGGAGAACCTCAGGAAATTATTCTCACCACACCCATTGAAGTTACGAGATCGCAGGATTACCAGGTCGATCTAACAGCAGTGACTCTTGAACATGATCTCCAAATTGCAGGCAATATCACGATGGAGATTGAAACAAAAGACTTTAATTTTTCTCAACCAATTTTCGAAGCGACGAATATCTTGAAATCCAGCACAGGGTACGAAAAGGATTTCAAACCCATCGAATCCAGTCAACTCACAGGCGTGGAGATTTTCCGTTGGCTGGATTTAGGAAATGGCTTGAGCACTGATTTGAAAATCGAGCTTATTGACGCTGAAACAGGCGGGCAAATGGTTTCGCAAATTTTCAGCGTTTCGCCTGGCGAATCAAAAGATTTCCGGGGTCGGCCGGTGTTATTTAAATTTGACCAACCCGTAGAACTGCATCAGGCAAAACGTTACTTGGTGAGATTGACGGTATTAAATGAAAACGCAAAAATTGCCCTAAATGGCAGTAAAGCGGTCAAGGAGACAGATTGGGATGACGCGTTGCCGCTTTATATGTATGGTTATGATCCCAACAACACCTTTGAAGGTATTTACGCCTCAGATCTCAACTTTCAAATCTATTGGGATGATGACCGCTCCAAACTCGAACGGTTTTTGGAAGGTCTTGATCAGGCGGATTATTTCATCATCAGTTCCAACCGCCAATGGGGTAGTGTAACGCAGATTTCTGAGCGATACCCATTAACCACGTATTTTTATCGCCATTTAATTGGCTGTCAAGCTGACGACATCCAATGGTGTTATCGCGTGGGTGAACCTGGAAAATTTGATGGACAGCTAGGTTTTGATCTCATTAAAAATTTTCAGGTTAATCCCTCTGTTTTTGGAATCGAGGTTAATTCACAATTTGCCGAAGAAGCCTTTACTGTTTACGACCACCCTAAAGTCATGGTTTTTGAAAAACAAAATGACTTTGATTTTACTAGTATAAAAAGTCAACTAACAACAGTTGATCTAAACCAGGTGATCAACCTCTCCATCAAAGATTCAGAGCAAAGGCCGGGCCTTCTCAACCTGGAAACTTCTCACTTGCTTGAACAAAAATCAGGCGGAACTTGGGCGGATTTGTTTAATTCTCAATCTCTGTTGAACAACAATCAAATCCTTACAGCCGCATATTGGTATTTCTTCATCCTCCTGCTTGGCTGGATTTCCTATCCAATGACCCGCGCTGCTTTTTCAGGACTAAAGGACAAAGGTTTTGCATTCGCAAGAATAACCGGGCTTGTCCTGTGGGCATTTCTCACATGGCTTGGCAGTTCTGCTGGAATTCCGTTTAGCCGGGCTTTCATCACCTTAACGCTTTTTGGAATATTTTTTTTCAATGTTGTGATATTTCTGAAAAATAAAGAAAAAATTATGGATGAAATAAACGCCAAGCGGCGATATTTCATCATTGTTGAATCGTTCAGTTTAGGATTGTTCATTTTTTTCATGTTAATTCGTTTGGGAAATCCTGATCTTTGGCACCCTTATAAGGGCGGTGAAAAACCAATGGATTTTGCCTATCTGAACGCGGTGATAAAAAGCGTGAGATTTCCACCCTATGACCCTTGGTATGCCGGTGGCTATATTAATTACTATTACTTTGGATTCGTCCTTTCCGGGATTATTGTCAAATTCCTTGGGATCATTCCTTCTATCGCCTACAACCTCATATTGCCCACTTTTTTCAGCTTTACCGGCTTGGCTGCTTTCTCACTTGGTTGGAATCTTCAAGGGGGTAAACACGAACCTAATATTGAAGGTGATGGATCTCATAATAAGACAGCCTATCTCTTGGGGTTTACCTCTGCGCTCTTTGTACTGTTAATTGGGAATCTTGGCACTATTGCCATGTTTTTTCAGGGCATATTCAAGCTAGGCATGACCAGTACGGTGTCATCGGGTGTCGGGATCATTGACAAATTCGCTTACTTTATCAATGGAATAGGGCGTTTTTTTCAAGGAGAAAACTTCAGTTATTATCCTGGTGATTGGTACTGGATCCCAAGCCGCGCAATACCCGGCACTGTAATTACTGAATTTCCATATTTCACTTTCTTGTATGGCGATCCGCACGCGCATCTGTTTGCTTATCCCCTCACGCTGGTTGTTCTTTGCTGGTCATTATCAGTGGTGCTTGGAAAAATCCGTTGGGGCAAGCCATTGGATTGGGTCTGGAAAATTTTAATGGGCGCCTTGTTGATTGGCGTCCTTCGTCCAACCAACACCTGGGATTATCCAGTCTATTTGGCGATTGGATGTGTAAGTCTTTTCTATGCGTCATTTAACCAGGGAGATGTACCAAATAAGATATTCCCCCGATTAAATGAAAAGATCCGGCGGTTAATTTCTACGAACATCCTGGTTATTGCTCTCGCCTTTTTGTCATTCTTTTTATTCCGGTCGTTTGATCGCTGGTACGGTCAGGCATATTCATCCATTGAACTTTGGCAAGGTGATCGTACGCCATTGTGGGCATATTTTATTCATTGGGGGTTTTTCCTCTTCATTCTGATCTCATGGCTCTGTTTCCGAGTGTGGGATTGGGCAAAATCAACGCCACTTTCATCAATTAAGCCATACTATGAGCACCGGAAAAAATTGTTTCTTGGACTATTACTCTTGCTGTTTTTCATTATTGCCCTGGTTATTTGGGGTCTTGAGATCTCACTCATCACCCTGCCTTTGGTTCTGATCTTCTTGGGGGTTCTTCTTTTTTCAAAAAAAGAAAATGACATTTTCAGGTTTTCGACATTTTTAGTCCTAACAGGACTCGCTCTCACAATGGCGGTGGAAGTGATTGCCTTGAAGGGCGATATCGGGCGCATGAATACTGTGTTTAAGTTTTATCTCCAAAGCTGGACGCTTTTATCAATCTCCTCAGCTTTTCTGCTGATCAATCTTTTCACCGGTAAAAATGAAAAAAGACTTGCCTTGCCACCAGGCTGGAAAGCGCTATTCGGACTGTTCCTTGCATCAGTTCTCCTTTTTCCGCTTGCGGCCAGCATTGACAAAATAAACGACCGAATGAACGATATGACTCCGCTGACATTGGATGGGATG
Organism: uncultured Pelolinea sp.; assembly: GCA_964408645.1. GTDB lineage: Bacteria > Chloroflexota > Anaerolineae > Anaerolineales > Anaerolineaceae > Pelolinea. The sequence goes on from CAYPAG010000006.1 coordinate 25,806, forward strand.
GATTACATGAAGTACTCCACTTATTCGGAAAATGGTGTCATGATGGATCTCGGCCAGGATTACCATGCCATTCGTTGGATGCAGAAAAATATTAGTGGGACACCTGTGATCGTGGAAGCGAACGTGCCGGAATACCGTTGGGGAAGTCGTTTTTCTATTTATACTGGCTTGCCGAGTGTGGTTGGCTGGAATTGGCATCAAAGACAGCAGCGAGCGATCAATCCTGGAGAATGGGTGTTTGACCGGGTCAATGATGTTTCTGATTTTTATTCCACCTCTGAAATTGAAAATGCCAAATCCTTTATCAACCGATATAGAGTGGAATATATAATCCTTGGTCAATTGGAAAAGGCGGTTTATCCCGTCGAAGGATTGATGAAGTTTGAAGATTACTCGGGAGAATTATGGGATATTATCTACGAGTCGGTTGATACCAAGATCTTTAAGGTCAGAGGATTTTAATTTCGAATCATGTGGGAGTTTTTGAAATGGTTTATTCTTATTGAATTCCTTGGGTGGATTACCTATCCCATCTCGTTTATTCTTTTTAACCGCCTAAGCGATAAAGGATTCACGATATCAAAAATCCTCGGATTATTAATCTGGGGGTATCTCTATTGGCTGGCAAACACGTTTGGTTTGGCATCCAATTCAACTGCGGGGGCGGTTTTATTCCTGCTACTCATAGCGCTCGGCTCAATCATTCTTCTAAAAAATCGGATTGGTGAGCTACTTTCTTTTATGAAAGAAATTTCACCAGTTATCCTTTTCTTTGAATTTCTATTTCTCCTCGCTTTCGCATTTATGGCGTTTTTCCGATCGTTAGCCCCCGAAATTATTGGAACAGAAAAACCAATGGAACTGGCTTTTATCAATGCCATTTATCGGTCACCGGGATTCCCCCCAAATGATCCCTGGCTTTCAGGCTACGCGATATCGTATTACTACTTCGGTTACATGCTGGTGGCCATGATCATGCATGTGACTGGAACAGTGTCGGGAATTGCATTTAACCTTTCGGTGTCGTTATGGTTTGCACTCATTACGATCACCTCAGCGGGGCTGCTATTTAATCTGATTTCGGCAAAAAAAGTTGAAGCTGGACCGAACAATAGAAAATTTTTACCGAAACTTCTGTTAAGTCTTTTCGCTCCATTGATGATCTTGTTGATGAGCAACGCGGAAGGTTTTTTGGAAATATTGCATGCAAGAGGTATATTCTGGAATTTTACGCAGGACGGATTGGCAACTTCAGGTTTCTGGCGCTGGCTGGATATCCAGGAATTAACCCGCGCTCCCTCTTTGCCGCTCAGTTGGCAGCCAAATCGGATTGGCGGCACCTGGTGGTGGCGAGCATCCAGGGTACTTCTGGATTACGATCTCATGGGAAATCCCCGTGAGATCATTGATGAGTTTCCATTTTTTTCTTTTCTACTTGCGGATTTTCATCCTCATGTCATCTCGATTCCTTTTGTCTTGCTCATCCTATCCTGGATTTATTCCTCATTTTCGCAAGTGATAAAACCGATCAAACGGATTTCTTTATCAGATCCCATCATTTGGGTCTCTGGTTTTTTTTGCGGGAGCCTGATTTTCATTAACACCTGGGACTTCCCCATTTATGCTGGATTATTGATTATCCTTTTTGGGATGGGAAGATATTTGGCTGAAAATGAGCATGAAAGATTGATTAGGGAGATAGTATCCTTCGCGATTTCGATTGGAATCTGCAGTATCGCACTTTATATCCCATTTCTACTCGGCTTATCATCGCAAGCCGGTGGATTTTTGCCCAGTTTAATTTATCGTACTCGCGGGATTCATTTTCTGGTGATGTTTTTTCCCCAGATTATTTTTATTAGCTGGATGATGCTTAACCTGATTAAGAACCTTGGGATCTCGTCAATTTTTCGTTATTTTCTAGTCATACTTCTTGGAAGTGTGGTGCTATTCTCCATTTCATTACTTTTTATTTATCTATATGGCGAAATTCCCAATTTGATAAAAGCTGCAAATAACTTACTTAATATCAATACGGGAACCCTTAGTGTAAACTGGCAATCAAATGTTGAAGGATTATTAGGGATTTATGGCAGTCAAAATACAAAGGAATTGATCGCGGCTTCTATTCAGGGTTTTCTTACAAAACCGATGGTCCTTTTGATAATCATCGGTTGGATTGCCATCGTTATTGCATTTTTATCGGTTCGAAGTAACAAGAACACAGGGCAAACAAGCAATCAAGATTCCAATTTCCCTTTTCTCCTTGCAATGCTCCTGGTTGGTTCCTTACTCTGTTTAGTACCTGAATTTTTTTATTTGCGTGACCAGTTTGGCTGGCGCATGAACACGATTTTTAAGTTTTACTTTCAAGCATGGACGCTTTTGTCTTTAGTCTCATCATATTTTATAGCCGCAAAATTTCTGGAGTTAAAACATGAAAAACCACGGCGATGGATTTTTTCTGGATCGGTCGTTTTGGTTTTATCAATTAGCTTGGTATACCCGTTTTTCGCCATCAAAGAGCGCCTTGAAAATTTATCGGGCAGAAACATCACTTTGGATGGAAATGCTTTCAATAAATTATCTTATCCAGAAGAGTATGATGCGATTCAATTTCTTAAAGAAATCCCGTATGGCGTGATCACTGAAGCCATTGGTGGAAGCTACACAAATTACGGTAGAATTTCCCGGCTTACAGGACTACCGACAGTGCTGGGTTGGCCAGGACATGAGCTCCAGTGGCGTGGGGGTGTCAATGAGATTGGATCTCGCCAATCAGATATCGAAACACTCTATTCCACAAATTCATGGGATATCGCCCGAAATATTATTGGCCTATATCAAATCGACTATATTTATATTGGACCTTTAGAAAAGTCTACATATTCTGTGAATGAAAACAAATTTCTTGAAAATCTCCCAATGATTTATGAAAATAGGGATATTAAGATCTATGCCGCTAACCGTTGATCAAAAAACTCGATCTAAAATGCTCAGTGCAAAGCTTGATGTACCAAGCTATGTTTTTTTTGGTTTCTTTGCTGTTATGGTCTTGGCATTCATTTTTAGACTTTATGGCGCTATTCATATTAATTTCACTGTCTCAGAAGCCGCATATACCATGGGATGGGACGAACCCGGCCTTTTCTCCCCATCGCTTCTTCAGAATCTTATCAATCAGATCGCACTAGGAATACCGGAGTATTCAACTCTGGCTTTTCGATTGATCCATGTTATCGCCGGGACATTGATTGCCATAATGCCATTTTTCCTGAGACATCACATCGGAAATTTCGCTGCGATAATTCTCGGTTTTTTTCTGGCTATCGATCCGTTCTTGATCGCAAATTCGGTACTGATTACTGGGAATACCTTGTCAATCTTGGTCGGATGCGTAATCGCGCTTCTCATGATCAAAGGAAAATATTCGTTAATACCATTTTTGTTTGTTTTTATGGCGTTATCAGGAAGAGGATTTACTCATTTTTTGTTGGTCTCGCTAATCTGCATCATAATCATCCCCGGAGTAAAACCTGTTCTAAAGAGCATAAAAGATCAATTGTTTGGGTTCGGAGCACCCCAGACTCAAAAGGTATTCGCCATTTTGGGATTGATGATTTTGGCATTAATTTTCTTTTTTGCTAAAACGGATCTGAATATATTTGTTGCTGATTTGGTGGGCTTTATGAAAGGTATTCAAGGAGGATATCAAACGGATAACTTGCCATTGCTTTATCCTGTTGCATTGCTCTCTTATTTACCATTGGCTATCGTGATGGCATTCGTTAGCATTTCGCAAAAGCCGTTGTCAAACAAAGGGATTTTCTTTGTTGGTTGGATTGCATCATCTCATTTATTAACAATCATTAATCCGGGTCATCGCGTGATTGACCTGGTTTGGGTTTCTATACCTTTGTGGGTCATCACCGCAATAACACTTCAAAAATTAATCCATGCATTAACCCAGGTTTTCAAAGAGAACCTGGTTTTTCTGCTCATCCTTTTTGTTAGCTTAGGGAACCTTTATTTGGGTTTGTTGAGATTGACTTATAAGCTGATATATGGATTACCGGCCATTGATAACTTGATCGCTTTGCTTTCAATCGTTATTCTGATCATCGCGATAGTGATTTACTGGGCGTATTT
>CAYPAG010000007.1:0-29023 GCA_964408645.1 uncultured Pelolinea sp.
ACGATGAATTGCTCGACAAAGTAGTTAAGGCATCTGAAATTAAATACCCTCCACAAATGTTGGAAGATGAGATCAAAGATGTCCTCAAAAACATTGAGGAAGATATTGCCCGCCAAAATCTTGACCTTGATACATATCTAAAACTCAACAAGCGTGAAAGAGATGAATTCATTGAAAAGGATGTTAAACCAGCAGCTCAAAAACGGCTGGAACATGCCTTGGTTTTGGATGAAATAAGCCGCCAGGAGAAGGTGGAATTAGATCAATCCGAACTTCAACAAGAATTCACCCGTTCTTTTATGCAGATGCAGTCCGCGCCTAATTTTAAAGAACTTCAAAAAGAATTCACTACCAAGAAATTATCCAATATGGTGGTGATGCAGGCTGCCACCCGCTTGATGAATCGCCGGACATTGGAAAAGTTGAAATCCATTGTGACTGGGGAGAACAAGAAGGAAAAAGTCGAATCACCATCTGAATCGGAGCCATCAGAAAAACCATCGAAAGCTGTAAAAACGGAATCCGAACCTAAGTCAGACTAGAATTCAAATAAAAAAATTATAGAAAAATTCATGTTTATGCCTTATGATTTACACTTGAAAATAAATAAGGTGAATGAAAAAATGACAAATCAATTTAAGAACATCATCCCGATGGTCGTCGAATCTTCGGGGCGAGGCGAGAGAGCTTATGATATTTACTCTCTCCTCCTGAGGGACCGCATTATCTTTGTTGGCACTCCTATAGATGATCAGGTCGCGAATGTGGTTGTTGCCCAACTTCTCTACTTGAGTCATGAAGATGCAGATCGAGAAATTTCGATGTATATCAATTCTCCCGGTGGTCAAATTTATGCCGGTTTGGCGATCTATGATACGATGCGTATGATTCCTAACAAAATCAGCACAGTAGCGGTTGGCGTAACCGCGTCATTCGGTACTGTTTTGCTGGCGGCAGGGTCAAAAGGACAGCGTTACGCACTCCCCCACGCGACTATCCACATGCACCAACCACTGGGCGGTGCCCAAGGACAGGCAACCGATATCGAAATACAGGCTAGAGAAATCCTTCGGCTAAAGGAAAGATTAAATAATATCCTTTCGGAAAGCACAGGGCAGACAATCGAAGTAATCGAAAAGGATACAGAACGAGATTTATATATGAGCGCAGAACAAGCTGTTGAATATGGCCTGGTCGACAAGGTGCTGGCGATACCAGAGAAAAAATAGCCGATTGCATTAAAGGAAACAGATAATCTATTAATTATATAAAGATTATCTGTTTTAATTTATATTGCTGGAGAGATAAATTTGATCAAAATAAATGGTTCGTTGATGAAAGGCGCTATCCTTGATATGGACGGGGTCTTGTGGAGAGCAAAAACTCCTTTGTGCGATTTACCCAGCTTGTTCGATAACTTAAAAAACAACAACATTAAAGTAACTTTAGCTACAAATAACGGGACTCAAACCATTCGGGGATATGTGGATAAGCTGGCTAGTTATGGCGTCAAAGTTGAGGAATGGCAGGTAGTCACGTCACCCATGGCAACTGCATATCTTGCAAAAAAGTTCATGCCAGAGGGTGGTCCGGTTTATATATTTGGGTCTCCTGCACTAGTTTCCACTCTTGGAGATCATGGGTTTTTTCATTCTGAAGAAAATCCACAGGCTGTGGTTGCCGGACTTAGTCTTGATTTTAATTATGAACGCGTTAAGAACGCTTCTCTCATGATACAGAAGGGACTCCCTTTTTACTTCACCAATCCAGATCCTACTTACCCCACAAATGAAGGCAACGTTCCTGGCGCGGGAACAGTTCTGGCAGCATTGGAGGCAGCATCAGGGGTGAAAGCGCAATTAGCTGGCAAACCAGAGCCATTCTTGTTTGACGTAGCCATGGAAAGGATGGATCTTAAGGCAGATGAAGTATTTGTGGTCGGTGACCGGCTTAACACAGACATCATTGGGGGATATAAAGCCGGATGCAGAACAGTTTTCGTCCTTTCTGGTGTAAATAATCAAGATGATTTAAATGGCTGGGAGCCGAAACCGGATATGGTCATAGAAAACATTATGAACCTTTTTGACTAAATAAGCGAAATGAAAAATATTTTTGATCTCTCATTTGAAGAGATCGAAGCTTTTGTCGTCCAGGCGGGTGAAAAAAAATTCCATGCCAAACAAATTTGGCATGGCTTATATCGACATCTCTTTCAGGATTGGGCTCAATTTACTGATCTATCAAAAACTTTACGCTCCAAATTAGCTCAAGAGTTAATGTTTGGTGGACTTTTTGAGATCAACAAAATTGAATCTTTCGACACCGAGACTCAAAAAACGTTATTTAAATTATCTGATGGAAATTTTATTGAATCTGTCCTACTTAAAAAGATGGGACGAATTACATTATGTATTTCCACTCAATCCGGTTGCCCGGTTGGATGTGCCTTCTGTGCCACAGGAAACTTGGGGTTTTTCCGCCATCTATCGACCGGCGAGATCATTGAGCAGGCGCTAATCATGCAGCGGCAGCTGGTCGCAGAAAACAAAAAAATAACGAATGTGGTTTTCATGGGCATGGGAGAGCCATTTCTAAATTACGACAATGTGATGAAAGCGGTAGCGTTACTCAACCATAAGGATGGGTTGAATCTGGGTGCCAGGCGAATCACTATTTCCACCATCGGAATACTCGATAAGATTAAGAAATTTGCAGAAGAAGAATCTCAGGTAAATCTTTCTGTCTCATTACACGCCCCCACCGATGAATTGCGGAGGAAATTAATCCCGCTTGCGAGTTCTTACCATGTTTCAGACCTGATCAAGGCATGTAAGTACTATTTTCAAAAAACAAACCGCCGGGTGACTTTTGAATACGTGATGATTGAGGATCTAAACGACCAACCTCAACATGCGCATCAATTAGCAGCGCTTTTAAACGGATTGAACAGCCACATTAATTTAATTCCATTGAATTCAACCAAACATTATGCGGGAAACGCATCCAATAAAACGATAATAAAGGAGTTTGGTAGAATCCTTTTGGATCATGGCATCACCTTGACCATTCGAGAAAGTCAGGGTTCTGAAATTAGCGCCGGCTGCGGACAGTTGGCGGCAATAAACCAAAAATAATTGGAGAGATTATGCAGGATCTGATCGAAAGATTTAGCGATTACCAGCAAAGAGTAAAAAGCCTCATGGAGCATCTTTGACTGGGATTCAAAAAAAGGAATTCTAGACCAACTGATTATAAAATCGGAATCAAATGATTTTTGGTCAGACAATCGCGCTGCCCAGATAGTCATGAAGCAGATCTCAGACCTTAAAGATGAGATCAACCAATGGGAAAAACTCAATAATAATATCCAGGAATTGCTGGAACTCTCACAAACCGGTGAGGAGAGTCTCAGACCTGATCTGGAAAATGAATCAGATCGCATCAGCCAGCAAATTGACCGCCTTGAGCTATCAACACTTCTATCAAAACCCTACGATAAAGGAAATGCTCTGCTTTCAATTAATTCCGGCGCGGGAGGCACGGACGCACAGGATTGGGGCGAAATGCTTCTTCGTATGTACACCCGATGGGCTGAAGATTCTGGGTATTCCATTGAAGTTCTGGAGAAATCTGACGGGGAGGAAGCGGGTATCAAGTCAGTTACACTTTTAATTGAGGGAAAGTATGCGTATGGGTACCTTAAAGCTGAAAAAGGTGTTCACCGCCTGGTTCGACTGTCACCATTTGACGCTGCTCACAGGCGCCACACGTCATTTGTTCAAGTAGAAGTTTTACCCGAAGTTGCAGCGGAGGATCCCGAAGTTGAAATAAGCTCTGATGATTTAATTATTGATGTGTATAAATCATCTGGCGCAGGTGGTCAGAATGTTCAGAAAAATGCGACTGCAATCCGAATCACACATAAACCAACGGGAATCGTGGTTACATGCCAAAATGAGAGATCCCAAGTTCAAAATCGCGACAATGCACTGAAGGTTCTTCGTGCGCGCTTATATGATCTAAAAATCCAGGAACAGGAAAAAGAGCTGGCCCGTATTAAGGGCGAATATCAAAAAGCTGAATGGGGCAGTCAAATCCGATCCTACGTGCTTCATCCTTATCAGCTGGTCAAAGATCATCGAACCGATTTTGAAGTTGGCAACACGCAATCTGTGTTGAATGGAAATATTAATGGATTTATTGAGGCTTATTTAAAGTTATAACCACCTTCTAATCCAATACTCTTGAAAGTTCAAAGAGATCGAGATCGATCTCTTTTGTTTTTCCTACAACTTCTGCCAATGGGGTTGTTTTCACATGTCCATTCACCCAGCCAACCAACACACCATATTCACCCTTTTCGAGCGCATCCACTGCACCTGCGCCCAGTCGGCTAGCCAAAATTCGGTCAGAGGCGCTTGGTGTGCCGCCTCGTTGTACATGGCCTAAAACAGTTACTCTTAGTGCAAAACCTATGCGCTCTTTGTGTTTTTCGAAATACTGCTCAAGTTTTACTGCATTATATTCAGCGCCTTCAGCTACTACGACGATTGCGTGCGATTTCCCTTTTTCGTAAGCTTCGCTCAGCTCATGGGCAATTTCCTCAGGATCAGTTTTCACCTCTGGTATTACCACTGCCTCAGCACCACCCGCAATGGCAGACATGAGTGCGAGATAACCGCAGTTGCGGCCCATCACTTCAATGAGGAATGCCCTTTGGTGAGAGGATCCGGTCACCTTGAGCCTGTCTATCGCTTCGAGTGAAATATTTAAAGAAGTATCAACGCCAATGGTGATATCGGAACCCACGAGGTCATTATCGATCGTAGATGCTACGCCAACCACAGGATAATCCATTTGATAAAGAGCTAAGCTGCCTGTTTGAGAGCCGTTTCCGCCGATGACGACTAACCCCTCAATCCCCAACCCGTTTAACGACCGGATGGCTTCACGCCGGCCCTCAATTGTCTTAAATTCTTCGCAGCGCGCGCTGCCGAGAAATGTTCCACCTCTCTGAAGAATTCCCGCAACATCTCGACTTCCCAGCGGAATAAATTTTCCTTCAATCAGACCTTTATAACCTTCCCGGACGCCATATACCTGCCAACCCTTTTTTATAGCCGTGCGGGTAACCGCCCGGATGGCTGCGTTCATTCCAGGAGCATCACCACCACTGGTGAGAACAGCGATTTTGTTCATAAAGGACTCCAAAAAATTAAGATGGAAAATTCTAACACGCATCAGAAAATATCATCCTCTTTCGAACAAACGGATGTTAAAATGTCATGAATCATTTTTAAGGAGACGCTTATGCTTCACATTCCACCCACCGACCTGAAACGCTTGATGCGAGATGCATTCACAAAATTAGGAGTTCCCGAGAATGATGCTGAGATTTGCGCTGAGATTCTGATCACTTCCGATCTTCGGGGGATTGAATCTCATGGCATTGGCCGCTTAAGATTATATGTGGATCGTATTTATCATGGTCTGATTGAAAAAATCTCTAAGCCAGTGATTATTAAAGAATCTCCCACCACCGCTGTAGTCGATGGAAATCATGGAATTGGAATGGTGATTGGCCACTATGCTAATACGCTGGCAATTAAGAAAGCAAAAGAATTTGGTATGGGATCTGTGGCAGTTCGCAATTCCACACATTTTGGGATCGATGGATATTATCCATTGATGGCTGTGGATGCAGGCATGATCGGTATGAGTTTTACCAATGCTCGCCCATCCGTTGCACCTACCTTTAGCGTCCAACCAGTCCTTGGCACTAATCCGATCGCATTCGGAGCGCCTACGGACGAGGATTTTCCATTTCTCTATGACGCGGCGACATCCATCACACAGCGCGGGAAAATTGAAGTACTTAACAGAGAGGAAAAACCTGTAAAAGCAGGCTGGGTAGTAAACAATGAGGGAAATCTAATTGATGACCCCGGTAAAGTTCTTTCAGGGCTCGTAAGCGGTGAGGCGTCACTTTTACCTTTGGGCGGGTTGGGAGAAGAATATGGCGGCCACAAAGGTTATGGGTTATCTGCGATGGTGGAAATCCTTTCTGCATCACTGCAATCCGGCGCCTTCCTCTCAGCGCTTTCTGGTTTGGATGAACAAGGCAATCCAACCCGTTTCCGAGTGGGTCACTTTTTTATGGCGATTAATATCGAGAATTTTGTTGATCTCCCTATTTTCAAGAAAAATATCGGTGATCTCCTGCGTGAACTGCGTGCTTCAAAAAAGGCACCTGGACAAACAAGGATTTACACTGCCGGAGAAAAAGAATATTATTCGACTTTGGATGTGCGAAAAAAAGGTGTTCCAATCAATGAGAATTTAAGGAAAGATCTCTTACATGTGCAAGATTTACTTGGTTTACACGAATTGGAACTCTAATCCATACGATGGCGATAAAAGGAATAATTTTTGATTTCGATGGTTTAATCTGTGATACCGAATCAACAGAAGTGCGAGCTTGGGAAAAGTTATACAGCGAATATGGTTATCCTTTCCCATTTGATGAATATCAGAAAACAATAGGCGCAGTACACAATGATGAAACCCCTTTAGTTTTGTTGAAGGAGTTGGGAGGAACTTGCGTTGATCTGAATGCTGCAAGAGAGAAAATGCACCGTTATCACCAGGAGCTAATTAAAATCGAACCACTGCGCCCTGGTGTGATTAAATACTTGGAAGATGCCAAGGAATTAGGTCTAAAGATTGGTCTTGCCTCAAGTTCTCCTTTTTCCTGGATTAGCTATCACCTGACTCGATTACAAATCAAACCATTTTTTGAATGCATTAGAACATTTGAAGATGTCGAAAGAACAAAACCTGATCCAACTCTATTCTTACTCACATTGGAATGTCTTGGTTTACAGCCCTGTGAGACCATTGCGCTTGAGGACTCACCCAATGGAGTTACTGCTTCAAAAAATGCTGGATTGATTACTGTGGCAGTTCCAAACGCCGTCACCAAGCAATTCTCTTTTGCAGAAGCCGATCTAGTAATTTCGTCTCTGAGCATCTTGCCCCTCAGGAATCTTATCGAGCAATTTGAAAAGAATTAATACGGTTATTACTTAAGACTAGTAAAATTAAGATTAATGTACTACGAAGAGTTGGAGAAAGAATTTCCCGAATCTTACGCCAGTGAAGACAGGGAAATCATCAAAAAAGCGTACTTATTCGCTGAAAAGGCACACACGGGGCAGATTCGCGCCTCTGGTGAGCCTTATATCACGCATTGTGTGGCTGTAGCCAAGATTTTGTGCCAGCTCCAGGTACCTCCAATTGTTGTCGCCGCCTCCCTGCTGCATGATACCGTGGAAGACACAGATGTTACCAACGACCAATTAAGATCTGAGTTTGGTGAAGAAGTCTCAAAGCTTGTTGATGGTGTAACAAAACTCACCAATCTTCCCCGGGTATCACAATCGAATAAACATTTATCAACCCCCCTAGATGGTAAATCCTCGTCAGCATCAGAATCCGATAATCCTTTGATGAAAGATGAGCTGCAGAAAAGCCGCAAAAAAGAGTTGGCTACTGAAACCTTAAGAAAGACATTGATGGCTATGGGGGATGATGTGCGTGTGGTTCTGATCAAGCTGGCTGACCGTCTTCATAACATGCGCACACTCAGCTATATCCCGGAACATAAACGCGGTCGAATTGCCAAAGAAACGTTGGAGATTTTTGCGCCTCTCGCAAACCGACTAGGTTTATGGCAAATAAAATGGGAATTGGAAGATCTTTCGTTCCGCTATACGCAGCCAGCAGAATATAAAGAGATCGCACAGAAATTGGCTGATCGCCGCGTTAACCGCGAATCTGAAATAACCAAAATTAAAAATGAACTCGAACAGCTCATGTCGAATGGTGGAATCAAAGCTGAGATTAGCGGTCGAACAAAACATATCTACTCGATTTATCAAAAAATGAAGCAGAAGGACAAAGCTTTTGAGAATGTCATGGATCTGCGTGGAGTCAGGCTGGTCGTCAATGACATTCCTTCATGTTATGGTGCACTAGGAATCATCCATACCCACTGGCGTCCCATCCCTAATGAATTTGATGATTACATTGCCGCACCCAAGGATAATTTCTACCAGTCTCTTCATACTGCAGTGATCTATTCTGATGGAAAACCGCTTGAGATCCAAATCCGTACGCCAGAAATGCATCGAAACGCTGAATTTGGCATTGCCGCTCACTGGCTTTACAAGGAAAAAGGCGATCAGGATGACCATTACCAGCAGCGTATCACTTGGCTGCGTAAGTTGATGGAATGGCGCGCGGACGTGGATGACGCCCAGGAATTTGTGGATGGCGTAAAAACAGATGTCTTTGAGGACCGGGTTTATATATTCACCCCTCGGGGAGACATCATTGACCTTCCGATGGGTGCCACGCCTATTGATTTCGCTTATATGGTTCACACAGAAGTGGGAAACCGCTGCCGAGGTGCCAAAGTTAATGGAAAGCTTATATCCCTTGATCACCGATTAAAAACAGGTGATCAGGTTGAAATTTTGACTGCCAAGCGTGGTGGACCCTCACGGGACTGGCTGAACCCTCACTTAGGGCTGGTAAACACCCAGCGGGCAAGGGCGAAGATAAGACAGTGGTTCAAGAAACAGGACCGTGACCAAAATCTCGAGCAAGGGCGTACGATGCTTGACAAAGAGTTACGACGCCTTGGGATTGTTGACCTGGATATAACAGGTTTAGCGAAATCATTTGATTTTAAAGACACTGATGAACTTTATGTTGCGCTTGGCAGCGGGGATATCGCGGTTGGCAAAATTGTTAACTATCTCACAGAGGTTGAGCCAAAAAGTGACGATCCTTTACTTGCGTCAAAACCTGTTGAAGTCGAACGCCGGGATACAGATTCCGTTAATGTGCTCGGATTAAAAGGCATTCTCACCAACATTGCCAAATGCTGCAATCCTGCGCCGGGGGATGACATCGTTGGATACATTACCAGGGGACGTGGGGCGACCATTCATCGCCGGGACTGTCCAAATATTCTCCGTATCAAGGACCGCGAGCGGATGGTAAAGGTAACCTGGGGTGAACCTCGCAGAACTTTCCCGGTGATGGTTCAAGTAAAGGCGTACGATCGCCAGGGTTTGATGGGCGACATCTCAACGGTGCTGAGTAATGAAGGTGTAAATATGCGGGACATTCATGTCAAATTTAATAACAATCTTGCCACTATCGATCTAATGCTGGACATTGGGGATATCACCCAACTCAGCCGAGTACTCACTTTAACTGAATCACTGCCAAATGTGATGGACGCTTTCAGGGTAAAGCCAGGATAAAAAACCGGTCAGTTTTAGCTGACCGGTTTCTAGGAGATCGTTCAAGTTATTGGTTAATTCGAATTTCCACCAAATCCTTCACATTCACTTTCCCTGATAAGTCAGGCATGACAGACCTTAAAGAATCCTCATCAAAAGCGACGATGCAACTCGGGCAGCCTGCCAATTCGTCTGCTGTCACATCCGCAGTATATTCATCCGAAGCCACTAAAGTCAGACTGGTGAAGGAATCAATTCCAGCTTCAGCCAGGAGCGTAGAAAATGCTACACCAGTATAGGTTGTGGTTTCACCATCCTTATTCGTGTAATCAGTTTCAATTGTTTCCAGACCCTTAAGGTCACCCAGACTCCATGACACTTGCGTTGCGGGACCAGATAGGGTTAGTGCGGCTTCCGCAACAACCGGTTCAGCTTCGGCGGGAGTTTCCTTTGGCGCGCATGAAACAATCAGCGCAGATAAAACAACTAACCTAGCGATTACGTACAAACTCTTTTTCATTTGTTTCTCCTCTATTGATTTACTTGAATTTCCATCAGTTGAAACACCCAGCGGTTAGCGGGTGTCTGTGGACAAACCATGCGGATAGGTCCATGTTCAGGGTCGGAATTCTGGATCCATTCGCCTTCCTCCTTCATCGCGACAATCGCATTTTCCAATTCATCCCGTGTGATCTCAATTGCGTAACCATCAGCTGCCAATGCAGTCACGCTGACAAAGTCTTCTGATGCGCCAGATTGGGACAGTAAGTCTGAAAGCAGAACCCCACTCCAAGATCCAACTGTATCCTCACCTGTGGACTTATCCATAAACACATCTTTCAAATCGGTCTGAGGCATTTTTGAGAGTTCTTTATAGGATACCGTCAGAGGATTGCTTACTGCGCCAGAAATCGTCAAATTCCAATCAACTTTGGGTGCTGATGCGCAAGCGCTTAAAATAATTGCCCCAATGGCTATGATTAAACCTACTCTTTTCCCTATTCTTGACATATTTTCTCCTCTCACTTTGTTTTGATAATTACAGGTACAAGCATATCTTCCGGGATTAGATGACCGTGATTTCCTGACCTCCCTTCTTCATGGACAGCATGCATGCCATGATCTGCAAAAAATATGATCAACGTATTTTCCGGTAAAGCTGAATAAATTTGCTCAAGATAACCGTTGACCTCGACAATTTTCTCGTCTACTTTCAGATCCGCAGGCCCATAAGTATGCCCATAATCATCGATCCCATGAAAATGTATCCAAAGCAACCTAGGCATCGAGTTATTGATTACTTCTAACGCATTTGCTAACACGTTATCGTCTGTCCCGCCATTTAGGTCCCGATCACCGGAGAGTTTTAATTCAGTATTTCGCAAATTGAAAGCCAAACTCTCCCCTTCAATTGCAATTGAAGAAATCCCATTTTCAGCAGCGACATCGAAAATGGTCGTTGCTTCAGTTTTACGAATTCCTGATTGATCCACCCCATTTTCCTTGGGAAGTAAACCGGTTACAACCGCGGCACTACCTGTGATTGTCCTCGGTGGATATACAGTAATCGCTTGTTTGATTAATTCGGCATTCTCCTGAAAATTGATCAAACCTTTTTCCACTGCATACTGGAATTTCCGAAAACCAAAACCATCGAGAAAAATCATCACCACATGATCATAGGTATCCGTAATTAATACTTCTTCGGGCATACTCTCATGAGGTAAATCTAATGCAGATAAAACAGTTGGTGGGATGTTAGTGATATGAACTCGATCTTCATCAATTATTGCTTCATCAATCGAGATCAGGGCAGATTTGAAATTGCCATCGAAAGTAGTTAATTCACCATTTTCATTAATACATAGGGCTTCAGCGGCATCCTCCCACGCATAAATTAGCTTTTCTCCATCAGACGTATCGATTTCTATTGAATCTACAACTTCGATTTCGTTTTCATATAAAACTTGTTCAAGCAATAATCCATCGCAGTATTCATTCGCAGGGAAGCGATCTATTAGATTTTTATACTCAGTTTTGGTGAATTCCCATTTCCCAATTCCACTGGTTATTGAAAGAGACCAATCCGGCTGGCAACTGGTTAATAAGACAAATAGTAAAAGACTGATAGAGAATTTGGTTGTATTAATCAATTTTTCACCTCAGTGATCGCAGTCACACCAGGTATCCATTGATTTCTGCTTTTATCCGGAAACACGAGTGTGATTTCCTTCCCGATAAGAACCAACTTTGCATTAATCATCTCATCGTAAGGTACTTCAGTTATTTCGCCATCTTGGCCAGATAATTGATAGGATTTTGAAGGAAAAAGCTCAATTAAATTTCCCAATTCGATCCCTTCCAATCGCTCAGCAGTAAATCCTCTGCGTATCACCCCATCAAGCTCACTTTTCAGCATCACCTGGGCTTGCTCCACAGTGAACCGAACGGTGTCTTTTAGCATTAATTCCCCTAAAGAGAATGACTTATCACTGATAATCAGATCTTTGTTTTCTCCAACCACAATAATCTTGGTGATTCCTTTGATCCAAGTTGATATATGAATATTCTCATCAGCAAATCGGACCCCATTTTCAAAAGGTAACAAAAACGAAGTATCCCCTAGCTGGTCATTTTGTATGGTGGTGAATCCACCATCATTTGAAGCAAATGTAATAGACGAAAAACTTTCAACCCCATTTTGTTTTAGGAACTCTTGAATCGTAATCTGTCCAATTTCTTGTGTGCCCTCAAGGAATATTTGATTCGTGGGAATGAATTTGCTTTCAGGCACATCTCCAGTGAGGTGGATGGTTGAATAAAGATTCAATCCGGCAAATACTGCAGATCCATGTTCATTGTGACATGTGGCGCATGTGTGGAATTTCTCTGTTTCATGGCATTCCGCGCATTCATGCATCTCTGCAGATTCTTCAAAAATCATCCCGATTGGGTATTCGGAAATAATCCGGTAAGGCACAGGTGCAGCTGAAGCGATTAAATAAACAGCAATTAATAAAATAATTCCAGCTATTCCGCACACCCACCATTTTTTATAACTCCTTTTGTTTTGATTTTCCATCGATTTATCTCCATAAAAATGAAATCGGAATCAGCAAGAGAGAAAGAAAGATCACTAAATAATCCAACCAATTAAAAGTAATTTGGTTGAGAGTGGTTTTTTTTTGATAAAGGCCAAAACTTCTTCCCTCCATTGAGATCACTAATTGATTAACTCTTTTGATCATGGCAATGAGGACGACCTTGAAAAATCGATTGATATTTGAAATCAATTTATTGATTGGAAATAACGAATACTTTGCCCCGCGTGTTATTTGAGCATATGAGATCTTGTTTACCTCTGATTTGACCATTGGTATCATCCTCATAGCGGTGATCAATGTATAACCATAACGATAAGGTATTCCTAATTGAACCAATGACGCAACAAAACTTCCAGGATCTGTGGTCAATACGAAGAGATAACTTAATAAAATGATCGAAATAAATCGAAGAGAAGCTCTAACTGCATTGATCAAACCGAGATCTGTTATTCGAAGAAATGGCAACGTGACAAGAACACTTCCCTGCTCTAAAAATATTATCTGCAAAATTGCAATAAACATTGTTGTAACAAACAATATTCTTGAGCCCTGAAATTCAAAGAATCGAAAAGGAGACAAAAAGAAAATTATCCCGCACGAAATAAAAACAACTATAGGGGAATATACGGATCCAGAAATAAAAACAAAAGCTGATAAACATGAAAGCACTGTAAATTTTGACAATGGATTTATCGTCTCTAAGAAATGACCCGTGCGATAGTATTGGAGCGCCTTAGTCCGTTTATCCATATTAGGTTCCAAGCCAATTACTTTTCCCGATTCGATTAAACTCAGCAATACCATTTTCCGGTTTGCAGTCAATAACAATCTTGCCATTTTCCATAAATATTAATCTGTCCGAAAAGTTGAGTACGGGGTTAACCATGTGATTAACTAAAATGACCGAAGCTTTTTGCTCATCCACATATCTCCGGACACTATCAAGAATGAAAATGACATTCATTGAATCCTGGCCGATGAAAACCTCATCCAACAATAAAATCCTGGGTTTGTAAGAAAGGATAGACGCCAGATTTAAGCGGCCTTTTTGTCCATAACTCAATAAAAAAGGGTGCTTATCCTTCATTTCTGAAAAACCGAAAGTCTCAGTAATGCAATTGATCCAATTTTCCTCGATTTTCTTGGACGGATAGTTCGCTGGACCATACTTAATTTCTTCTTCAACAGAGTCACAGAATAGCTGATGATCAGGATTTTGAAAAACCAATCCCGCAGAAGCCATGATATCTTCTTTGATTTTCCCGGAAATAGTGGTTCCTAATATCCTCATAGATTGGTAATCTGCTTCAATCAATCCCAAGAGGCTTAACAACATTGTTGTTTTTCCACTGCCATTTTGACCCATTAAGGAAACGACCTCGCCTGCATGAAGCTCAAAATGGTTGACCTCCAAAACCTTGACTCCTTCATATTCCACCTGGAGGTTTTCTGCTGCCAATAGGATTTCGTTATAGATTTTTGAGGATTTAGTTTTTTTACTCAAATTCTTTTTCGAAACCAATCCAGAAGGTTTTAGTTTAGATTCAACCAGCTTGGCATCCATAATTTCTATATGCCTGGACACTAGTTCATTAAACAATCCTGTTTGGTGTTCAATGATCACCACGCTTAGATTCATCGATAAACGCAATTCTTCCAGTACTTTGAGAAGGTTTTGCAGAGAATCACAATCCAGATTTGAAGTGGGTTCATCAAGGATGAGAACCTCAGGCTGCAAAGTCAAAGCGGTCGCGATAGCAATCTTTTGTTGTTGCCCGCCTGACAATTCATCCAATCGACGATCAATCAGGTTTTGCGCCTGGACTGCCGAGAGTGCAAAAGTGATCCGTTGACCAATGATATCGTCAGGAAGGCACCTGTTTTCCAGTCCAAAGGCTAATTCATCTTTAACAGTTAATGTACAAAATTGGTTTTCAGCATTCTGTTGAACAAGAAATACAATTTCAGATATTTCGTATATCTCCATATTTTGAATATTTCGCTGGTTTATCAATACCTCACCGTTGCTTTTTCCAGGTATCACCTTTTCAAGAAATCCCGCCAAGGCTAAAGCCAACGTTGATTTACCACATCCAGAACCACCGCTGATCAGCAACCATTCACCGGGTTGAATGGTTAAGTTGATATGATCCAAAACCAGATGGTCGCTGCCCTGATAACTAAAGGAAAAGTTCTTGACTTCGATCATTTGATTTCCATGGATGTAACATTTCTTAGAAGCACTTCTCCATTCATCCTGCCGAGAATGAATTCCATCCCTTCTTCATCCAGGTAAGTGAATAAACGGATTTCATCGCTGTCATTGAACTCTTTTGAATTTAATTTAATAACTTGTGATTCTGAACTAATCACTATGTCTGTTGAATTTGGTTCAGGCTCTGCATAAATCCAAAGAGCGCGTAAAGCTACTCCTTGTAATTTAACGCTTTTATCTCCTAAACGGACAAAAGTCGAATCCATCTCGTTTACCCATTCAGATGGATTGAACGAAAAAGGATGATTAGATTTGCCTTGAATTTCAAGAATATTTGTCGCGATGACCTTCAATTCCACGACACCACGCACCCAGGCCTTTGGGGATTCAGCGCCTACAATATTAAAAGATTTATTGCCACCCACATCTTGAATCGAAAGAATAAGTTCTGAATTCTCGTAAACCTCATCCATCGAAATAAAAAAATTGTATCCATCGGAAGCAGTGATTTGAAGAAGACTATTCTCATCGAGAGGGTTAGCAAATTTAACCAGCTCAATCAATGGATATCCCGAATACATTCGCTTAACACCGTTCAATTCTGCTTCGATTTCAACTTGTTGGAATTCGGCTATAACTTCTGAAAATAAAAAAGGTTGTTTAATGTTTCCTTCAATGGAAATATCGTTACTATTACTTAACTGCTGATAATACAAAAAACCTGCGCCAATGGCTAATAAAACAGCGGCAAATAATATCCCGATGACCCAGGTGTATTTTTCTGTGTTATTGAGGGGTGCTTGATCATTTAGTATTCCTATTTTTCGTAAACTTCCCAATAATGACCTAACAAGCACACCTCCAAAAAGAATTCCTGATACAAAAGCGATACCTGAAGTTAAAAGTATTGCAAACAAGGTCAGGATATCTTCAGGAATTGAAGCAAAGAATTGAAAAACAATAATATTGGAGGCAGAAGCTAGACCCGCCGCGAGGTAAAACAAAAAACCCGGTTGTTTTTCTCTTTTCGGCAGGAGTACAAAATCGACAATCAATCCTGCCAGGATGTTGACGATCAGAACAAGAAGACCGTGTGTGTTCCCACTGAGAAATTCAACAAATCCCTTAAGTACTCCAGTCATTGTGGCAGCGCCGGATTTACGAATGATCGCTGCGGCTAACATGATCCAGATCACATGTAAACCCGCGGCCCATTGGGTGGTACCAGCAAATCCGAGCATTGACTGGAAAAAATCGCCAATAAAATTAATGTAGGTGCTGGCTACGCCGCCTAATGCGGCTAGCGCGGCCATCATCATCAGGTCTTTAGTTGAGAAGTAGAACTGTTTTTTCTTCATCAGGTACATTTTTTGGTTCAGTATAAAAAAGCCAGCAGCCTGAAAGGACTGCTGGCTAGAAATTAGCTTAGCAACAGCACATCTCCTTTCCAAGCGCGGGAGGCGAGAGCGTTTCCGCTCACACCCTATCGGCCAGTCAACCATGACAAGTGTTTTAGGTTGGAAAGGCTCGAAGATATGGTTAACAATATTTTAACATAGCTGCAATGTCAATTTTTAAGGACAAACGCCATACAAATTCTCTGACATTTGGTGTGCGGTTATTTCTCCTGCATGTTAATATTTTTTTATGGCCAAGTTGATAATTTCCCCTCCTGCTCAATTATTAAGACGATTAGCCGCGCAAATGCCAAACGCTCTTTTGACTGAATGGGGAAATTACAGCATCCGCACGAGAATCACCGCCCGATCCAACCAATTCACCTTTTTTGTAACCAATGAGCAAACGGGTCATCCTTGCCTTGACAGACAGGATTATGAAATAATTTCGAGGAATCAGGATGCCTACATCAAAAAGAATGACATGATCGAGATCAGAGGAATGATTGGATTGGAGGAACCTGTCAGAGCACCCATCTCCTTGTTTGTTGAGACTGCTAATGTAAATATCGCAGCGATGCAATCTCAATTATATTTTTCTCCCCAGGAAAATCACCAGTCAATAATGAAAGTGATCTACACACCAAATTTGTTCCCTGATTTCAGGGATCTGCCAGCTTTGATTGCTGTTGACTTCGAGAATTACACCACCCGGATTATGGGTACGGATTATTTTGGTGAATCAAAAAAAGGTGGTTTGCGAATGTGGAATAAATGGGTATATGACTTGGGCGGTTTGGCTCTGCACGCAGGTTGTAAAACCTATTTCGCTCCCTCCGGAATTGAAAAAGCAATAGTGATCATTGGCCTGTCTGGCACAGGGAAAACAACCACTACATTTAATTCACACTTGGGATCACTACCAGTACAGGATGATTTCTGCGCATTATTTCCGAATGGACGCCTGTATGCTTCAGAAAATGGATGCTTCGCGAAAACTTATGGTTTGGATGTGACCCATGAACCTGAGATTTACATCGCTTTAAAAGAGCCTGACTCATGGCTTGAGAATGTAGCTGTCGACAATCAAGGGATCGTAGACTATTTTAATGGCAGCCATACTACCAATGGGCGTGGTACGTTTACTCTTGATAAGATCAAGCATCGGGTTCCCTATAATCTTCCTGAAGTGAGCCATATAATCATTCTCAATCGAAATTTTGATATCCTGCCTGGAATCGTACAGTTGAAACCCGACCAAGCGATTGAGTACTTCATGCTAGGCGAGACAACCGGCACATCCGCAGGAGGGCAAGCGGAGGCCGGAAAATTTTTACGCGTCCCAGGCACCAACCCATTTTTCCACACTTATGACAAACTTCAAGGACAACGATTCCAATCAATTTTGGAGCAAAATCCTGAAATTAAAGTGATTTTGATGAATACAGGCTGCGTGGGCGGAAAATCTGAGGATCCTTGCGCAATGAAGGTAAAAATTGCGCACTCTTCCAGATTGCTGGAAGCCCTATTGAACAATGAGATTCATTGGACTGACGATTTAGATTTTGGTTACGCCACTCCAGAAAACCTTATACCCGGTATTCCAGAAGAAATTGTGAATCCTAAATGTTATTATCGATCGAAGAATAGACAGGTGGAATACGATAAAATGGTTGAGGATCTGAAATTGTCACGACGCGATTACTTATCATCCATAAATGAATGATGAACTGCATGTTTCCTCAAACATTTGATTGCCTTTTTATAACCAACTCTGTATAATCATAATAGCCTTCCATGCCGCCGCGATCATAGGTTGGAAGGTCAGCAGCCGAAGAGGAGAGCCCTCCGTTCACTCGTCGGCTGCGTTTTTTAATATTTTTAAGAAACTATCTAAAATTTCTGAACCTTAGATTAAGATTCTTACCTAGAATAATGTAACAAATTAAAAAAGCTCCTAGCGGAGCTTTATGGCTGGGGGCAAAGGATTCGAACCTCTATAAACAGATTCAGAGTCTGCTGTCCTGCCGTTAGACGAGCCCCCAGAGTGGGTGCGGGAACTATTTTATCACGCTTGTGGATTTTTTCAAGAAAATAAAGTTTTTGCCGCCAAAATTCTGTTAAGGGTTTTTTCTTTACCCAACACTGTCATGCTTTCAAATAAAGGTGGAGTGACCCGCTGCCCCGAGATTGCTTCCCGCAGAAAGCCGTAAAATTGTCCCGGAGTTAATCCTTGCCCTTCCATGTACCCTTGTAGGGCTGACTCAAGCGAGGTTACGTTCCAAGCTTCAACATTTTCAAGCAGTTGATATGCATCAGCAGCCATTTCACCTATTTCCGCATCGGTTTTCCCCTTGACAGCTAATGATTCCTTGCTCACATTGATGTCCTCAACGAAGATAAAAGCGCACCAATCAACAGCTTCATCCAGTGTGACCAGGCGTTCGTTGATCACCGGAGCCAATTGGTTGAGTTTTTCTAGATCCACTTTGATTCCCTTGGCGTCGAAAAAAGGTTTCACTCGTTTAGCCAATTCTCGATCGGGTAGTGCTTTTATATGCAGTTTATTAAAATGATCGAGCTTGGTGAAGTTGATCGCCGCTGGTGATGGATTCAGTTTTTCAAGTGAAAACTTCTCGATCAGATCTTGCATGGTGAAAAACTCTGTACGGTCATCAAAAGACCAACCCATCAGCGCGATCCAGTTGTTTACAGCTTCGGGTAGGTATCCAAGTTCTTCAAAATCCTTGATAAAAATCGAATAACCATCATTGCTCAGCTCTGCCGCTTCCCGTTTGCTCATTTTTCCTTTACCGCTGGGTTTGAGAAAGACGGAGAGGTGAACCCAAACCGGCTCTTCCCATCCAAAAGCTTTCCAAATAAGTGAATGCAGGGGGGATGTTGGCAGCCATTCAGATCCGCGTATGACGTGGGTGATCTTCATCAGATGATCGTCAACAATCGCTGCCAGGTGATAGAGCGCCCAACCGTCTGATTTGACCAGGATAAAATCATCCATGTTTTTATTTTCAAATATGATTGGCCCACGAAGAAGGTCGTTGACAATCGTAGTTCCTTGTTTTGGAGATTTAAATCGGATGACATGACTTTCCCCGGCATTTACGCGGTTTTGGGCTTCTTCTTCGGATAAATTTCGACATAAACCATCATAATGGGTTGGGAGTTTTTGGCTTTGTTTTTCCTGACGCACTTGAGCAAGCCGTTCAGTCGAACAAAAACAGGGATAAGCCATTCCCAGGTTAATCAGGTCATGTGCATATTTTTGGTAAATTTCTTTTCGCTCGGATTGCCTGTACGGACCGAATGGTCCCCCAATATCAGGTCCTTCATCATATTGGATTCCCAGCCACCTAAGAGAATCCATCAACTCCTGTTCCGCACCTTCCACCAATCGTTTGCGATCAGTATCCTCTATGCGAAGAACGAATTGCCCACCGGTCTGTTTGGCGATCAGGTAATCAAACAGCGCGGTGCGCGCAGATCCCAAATGAACATGTCCTGTTGGTGAAGGCGCGAACCGCACACGGCAAGGATTTTTCTCAATCATCGTTCTCCTAAGTAAAGTCGATTATGCAAGATTCCCCTTGCGCAGGTTGACGCTTTCCACCAGCCCAATTCCCATCACGGAACTGAGCAATGAAGAACCTCCGTAACTTATAAATGGAAAAGGCAAACCTGAAACAGGCACAACATTCATATTCACCCCAATATTCACAGCCGCTTGAAAAAACAGCATCGCGGCGTAACTATAAGCGATCAGTGAACCATAAAGATCACTGGCATTGCGCCCTGCTTGAATGCAGCGGATAATGATGAACACCAGCAAGGCCATCACAAGTGTTGTACCTACAAATCCAAATTCCTGTGCCATGGCTGAAAAGATAAAGTCAGTATGACGAACTTTGAGGAATCTCAGCTGGACTTGTGACCCCTGTCCATATCCCTGGCCGAACCAGCCGCCGGAACCGATGGTGATTAGGGCTTGCTCCACATTATAGGTTTCGCCATAACTTGCTTCAGGATCAGGAAATATGAAATTGATTATTCGTGCCTGCTGATAGTCGGCTAAAAGCGGAAAAGCGGCTGCGATTAATAACAAACCTGCGCCGCCCATGATAAATAAATACTTGACGGGTAAACCGCAAATCCACAACAGGGCAAACCAAATGACGAAAATCACAATTGACGTGCTTAGGTTTGGTTGAAGCAAAATCCAAATCACTACGCCCATCGTCATAATAAAGCTTCTAAGAATCCAGCCCAGGTTTCGAGGTTGGTCAAAATTTTTCGCAAAGTAATCTGCTAACACCATGATCATCAATATTTTGACTATCTCAGATGGTTGGATCAAAATCACACCGGTGTCAAACCAACGGGCGGAGCCAAATCGAGCTTGTCCGTAAATCCCGATGAATGCCAAAGCAACGACCGCGAAGATATAAATAAACCTGGCAAGAGAACTCCAGTAATGGTAGTCAATGGCTGCCATCACCAACATTAATACAACACCTAACCCCAGGAAAATTGGCTGGCGCGATACCGATTCAGCCAATACTTCATTCCCTGCAATGGCTGATTGGATCATCATAACCCCAAAAATGCTTAGGAAAAGCGCAGCCCCAAATAACCAAAAATCAAAGTTGCGCCAGGTTTCTCTTCTCATAGGTAATGAATATGACTAGATCCTTTTTCTTTCATGTGGTTTTAATTGAATGTCAGCTATTAGCCGCTGCTCTCTGCCTTCATGCATCATCGTGATTTTTACAGATTCGGGTTCAATTTCAATATGGTGGGAGATGGCACGTAAAAGGTCGTCCTTCAGTTTTTCGATCACTTCAGGATTAATATCGGTTCGGTCATGAATCAACACCAATTTTAGTCGCTCTTTGGCCGCATCAGCGCTGGAAGCTCTGCCGGTTATTCTTGAAAGCCAGTCAGCCATGCTACTCCCCTCCAGATCTAAAAACTTTGCTTAATCGTAAAAAGATGTCATCTTTATGCGATAGATCCATAAAAGGCACATCGTTCCCCATCAACCTTTTGGCGATATTCCGAAAAGCTTGCCCAGCGCGGGATTTTTCATCCAAAGCAACTGGTTTTCCGACATTTGTACTCGCAATCACATGTTCATCTTCCGGGACAATGCCGATGAGCTTGATCGCGAGTAGCTCGAGAACATCATCAGCGTCCATCATATCTCCGCGCTGGATCATCTGGGGGTTGACCCGGTTAATGATCAATTTTGCAGGTCCTTTTTGTTCAGCTTCAATAATCCCAATAATACGGTCTGCGTCTCTAACAGCTGAAACATCCGGATTTGTCACCACCAAAACTTCGTCAGCAGGTGCAATCGCATTTCTGAAACCTCGCTCAATACCTGCAGGAGAATCAACGATCACCCAGTCCATTTCGTCCCTGAGTTCATTAACAAGTTTTATCATGTCAGTTGGAGAAACGGCGTTTTTGTCTCTGGTTTGCGCTGCTGGAATCAAGTAAAGTTCCTCAAAGCGTTTATCGCGTATCATCGCTTGCCGCAAACGGCAGCGGCCTTCAATCGCATCCACCAAATCATAGACAATGCGATTTTCCAAACCCAAGACCACATCAAGATTCCTCAAACCAATATCACTATCAATGCATGTTACCTTCTGCCCCATTGAAGCCATTGCAACAGCCAAATTTGCAGTAGCAGTTGTTTTACCAACGCCGCCTTTTCCTGATGTAATCGTTAATGTCCTTGCAGTCATCCGCTCCTCATTGAAACCTTAGTTTTGAATTCACTATTTTAACGGGTTATCTGAATTCCAATTCAAAATTTTCATCTCCCCCGATTCCAGGAAAATCTTCTGTGAGACAATTTTGCCTTTTTTAAATATTGCTTTATTTTTTTGAAACTCTTTTGAGAAATTGGCTATGCGCAATTGTGGTGAATCAACTTCCAAGGCACAGATAACCGCTTTTTCCGACCCATCAATTCCTGCGTGTGCCTTTCCGCGCAGCTTTCCCCAGACAAAAATTGAGCCACCAGCCAGGATTTCTGCACCAGGATTAACGTCTCCATCAATGAGTACGTGGCCAGGATATTTTATTGAGACACCAGATCTCAAAGTTTTTCGAACCAAGACAGCAGCCTCACCATCAGCCAAGGCGTTCCTGACCGCGCTATCATTCTCTTTCATCACAGTTTGATGTGTAGATAATCCCAGTGATTCAGCGACAGAATCCGTAACATTTGACTTGCTTATGACCGCGAAAAGATTGACTCCTCGATCAGACATCTTGTCGCGCAACACCCCCATTTCAGCTGCTCGCATGATCCTTTCGCCCAGATCTAGCGCTATTTTTGCGCCTTTAAAAAAATCAATTCTTTCATCTATTTGATCCAAAAGGTTTGTTTGCACATCCTTCCAATTACCTTCTCCCACTTTGATCAGCAGGCCTTCTTTGAAACCCTTAATTGGAAATTTTTTTTCAACTACCACCATGTGCTCCAATATTTCGTTTATTCAACAACAGTCGTTTCTTCTGTGAATTCCGGTTCTCCACTATCTATTGCCTTTAATTCAAAATATGCTTCAAGTATTTTTCTGGCGATAGGTCCAGCGACAGAAGCTCCTTCCTGGCCGTTGTAAACAAAAACAGAAATTGCTATTTCCGGATCCTCGTAAGGTCCATATGCCAACACCCAGGCATGCGATGGCCAATTACCAGGTACACACAGATTCCTGGATTGTGCCACATTATCGCAGTACTCGGCAGTTCCAGTTTTGGCAGCGATCTGAATATCCCTACCATTGATGACAAAATTGCTGAAATACCTCTCCAGAGTCCCTTCAGTAATTGTCATACGCATTCCCTGTTGAGTCAGATCGACAACCCAGTCTTCAACAGATTTTTTTTCTTCAGTTGGAATACCGTTTTCATTAAAAACCGTGATTACAGGATCCGTAGTAATATCCCATTTCACTTTTGGTGAAAATGGTTGTATTACATTTCCTTCATGGTCTAAAACTTCATAAACTAAAGTAGGCTGCATGTAAACACCATCATTAGCGATTATTGCTGCAGAGACTGCAGCTTGGATTGGAGTTGACAAAACATAGCCTTGCCCCATAGCAGCGTTATAGGTATCACCAATGGACCAGTTTTCACTTAAATTTATTCTCTTCCAGGCAGAAGTTGGGATTAGACCATCTTGTTCTCCCGGAAGCTCAATTCCTGTCACTTGACCATAACCTAATGCCTTTGCATATTCAGCCAAACGGTCAACTCCCAACCCTACCTCAACTTCACCAGGATATCCTCCGCCGACTTTATAAAAATAAACGTTGCAAGACATCGCAATCGCTCGGGTGTAATTTACCAGCCCATGGCCTAAATCGTCATAACATACATAATCTCTGGGCGTACCTGGATCATTGGGAGCATATTTCTCAAGTACGGTGATTTTTCCGGGGTCGAAAAGACTTCGGGAGGGAGAGATCACACCTTCATTAATTGCCCCGATGGCAGTTGAAAGCTTAAAAATTGATCCAGGTGGGTGTTCGGCGCTAATTGCATGATTAAAGAGCGGCCTAAGTGGATCATTACTTAATTGTTGGTAATAATATGCAGGAATTAATCTCGCCATCCGATTGTTTTCAAAGGTCGGAAAAGACATCAAAGCGAGTATCTCGCCTGTTTTTGGATTTATTGCAACCACTGCCCCATTTGTATAGCGTAGTTCATTAAAATAACGATTCCATAATTCCAAATCCCCAATAAATGCGGCTTTCACTGCAGCCTGAAGCCTGGTATCTATAGTTAATTTTATATTGTTACCCGGTACTGGTTCAACAGGTGGTTCAAGATCTCGAATCTCTTTTCCGGCAACATCAACTTCTACAATGCGCTCTCCATTGCGGCCAGCCAGTATATCATTTAACGATGCTTCCACCCCCGCATACCCAACCTTATCTCTATTAGGCACAAATCCAAGATCTCGATACTCTTCTTCGAGCACCGCAGGGATTGGGCCTAAAAAGCCTATGATTTCAGAGGTCATCTCCCCTGTTGGATAATCTCGGATGGGCGTAATCTCAATTTCAACACCGGGTAGATCATTTGCTTTCTCGCGAATAATCATTGCCGTTTGTTCATCCACATCACATGCAACGCGTACCGGAGTGTAAGGGGCATTTGTATCCGCAATAATCACAACTTCGGTTATTCCAAAATCTGTCAGGCATGGAGTAAACAACTTCACAGTGTCGTCGTTGAGAATGCCATTAGAAACTGGAACATCAATCAATGGTGATAATACACGATAAACAGACTCAACCGCACCTGGCAGCGGTACTTCTGTGGGATCACCTGGCAAATTTGCAGGTGTAATCGTTACATTGTAAGAAGCGATATTGCGTGCCAAGATAACCCCATTTCGGTCATAAATAACACCGCGCTCAGTTTGGAGATTTATCTCGTTTGTGCGATTGTCGTCCGCTTGGGCAAGGTATGTATCTCCGCGTATGATTTGCAAATTGAACAACCTGAGGACGTAATAGCCAAATATCAAAGTGATCAATACATAGATCACTTTTATTCGCCATGCTTGAACTTGATTGTAGTTTTCTGTATTAAACATATAGCTCTTCAGGGGTTACCCATTTCCAGAGATCAGTGATCACAACAAATACCGGAAATAGAAAGAAAAAATTCAAAAGCAAGCTCGGTAAGGTTACAAAACCAATGCTTTCAGCAAATTCTAGCGGAACACCGGAAATCTGCAAGATAAAAATATAGAATAAATGTTGAAACAATGTTCCCGTAATCATAGTAATGATTAATGCCAAAATTGGCGCTTGCCAAAGCCTTTTGGAAACAACGCGTGCTATCAAGGCGGTAGCCATATAAGGCATGACGGGTGAAAGAAAAGGCAGCGCAGAACTTATGGATATCATCAGGCCGCCAATTAATGCCCAAGTATATACGTTATTATTCTTTTCACGAATACCCCAGGCTGCTATGGCTAATAATATCAAGTCGGCGGAACCGTTGAGTAAATTGATACGGCTTATCGCTGTCATTTGAAGCACGGAAAAAATTAGCATCACTGGTATGGAGATTAGGTTGCTGAGCATTCTTAACTCTTAAGGCGCTGGTGTAGGAACCAAAGGGGCGATATTAATTGTCCTAAAACTTGTGATAACCAATACTGCTCTGACAGCCGAAAAGTCCACGACTGGCTGCACTGACGCTGATTGAAATAATTGATTTTCTGTCCGCGACACTTCCAGGACCTGTCCAACTAAAATATCTGAAGGGAAGTTTCCGCCCAAACCGGAAGTCAACAAAATCTCCCCAGACGCAAGGTTAATATTCTGGGCAACCATTTCCAAGGTGATTTCCCCTGTTACAGCACCGCTGATTTGTCCTTCATTATTTTGATTTTGAAGTCGAACATTGACAACCGAACCAGGATCTGTGATTAGCTGGACGCGAGCAGCACTGGCTGTAACCGCATCTATTCGGCCAACCAACCCCTGTTCAGTTACAACAGGCATACCGTGTCGAATTCCATCATCGGTGCCGTGGTCAATGATTAGATAATGAAGAAATGGGCTAGGGTCCCTTCCGATAACGGCTGAGGCAATATATTTATCTTGTGGCCGTGCTCTCGCAAAATCGAGCAGAGAATATAAAACACTGGCTTCCTGTAGTTGTTCTTGCAGCTGGATGATTTGGGTTTGCAGACTTGATACTTCATCCTCAAGCTGTGCATTCCGCGCAAGTAAATCAGTGACATCTCTTGGCAAAGTGAGAAAATCATAAACGGCCATAAAACGTTCTGATATCCATCGCTGAGTACTAATGAATGGATCCATTACTACTCCCAGGACAGGGCGCAAGATTCCACTCAGCGCCAGCAGAAAAACACCAGCAGCCAAAAAAATAACGACTGCGTTTCGCAGATTTCGCGGTGAAACGGATTTCATTTTTTTCAGAAATAATTATGCCAGACTTTAGGCAGGCCGTTGTTTTGAACGGTCAATATCGACAAGTAAATGCTGAAAGCGATTAAGATCTTCGAGGATAATTCCTGCTCCGCGAGCGACACAAGTCATGGGATCCTCTGCCTGCCAAACATGCATTTTCAATTCATTGGCTAACCGTTGGGTAAGCCCTTGCAGCTGTGAACTTCCGCCCGCCATACAAATACCTGTGTCGAGTAGATCAGCCGCCATTTCCGGAGGGGCTTCATCAAGTGCATCTTTAATGGTATCAATGATGACACGCAAAGAATTGTTCAATGCCTCACGAATCTCTATCGATGAAATTTCTATCGCTTCAGGCAAACCTGTAACCAGATTTCGTCCCCGGATGGTCATTGTTTTTTCGGTTTCCAACGGATAAGCGGATCCGATCTCAATCTTGATCTGTTCCGCCATTCGCTCGCCGACCAGTAAATTATATTTGCTCCGGATGTAATTAATGATATCCTGGTCCATCTCATCACCTGCAACGCGCAGCGAACGGGAGACAACAATACCGCCCAAAGAACTGATGGCGACTTCCGTTGTGCCACCGCCGATATCCACAATCATGGTGCCCTGAACATCCGCCAAAGGGAGCCCTGCGCCTAAACCTGCAGCAGTCGGTTCTTCAATCAAATAAACCTCACGTGCGCCGGCAGCCATTGCCGCGTCATAGACGGCGCGTTTCTCAACTTCTGTTGCGCCGGAAGGGATACCCACCACAACACGCGGCCTTGGCATGGGAACGATAGATTGCTGGTGAACACGACCAATGAAATACCCCAGCATGGCTTGTGTGATTTCGAACTCCGATATCACACCATCCCGCAATGGGCGTATGGCGATGATATTGGCGGGTGTCCGGCCAACCATCTCCTTCGCTTGAGCGCCAATTGCCAGTGGACGCCGCGTGCGCTTTTCAATGGCCACCCAGGATGGCTCATGGATCATGATCCCTTTTCCCCTGACGTAGATAAGCGTGTTCGCGGTGCCCAAGTCAATTCCGAGATCCAGGGAGAAAAGTCCCATTAGCCAGTTTAGTGGGTTGGTGACCAAATAGAGCTCCTGTTCTTAGTTAGAGAATTTATTAGTTTACTCCAAAAAAACGGGCGATATTATAACATTATACAAATTGTACTCACATTTTAATATGCACATTTTGTGCCTATTGCTTGACATGCCTTTACGGCATCGCTATAATTCTATAAACGCGGGCGTAGTTCAATGGTAGAATGTCTGCTTCCCAAGCAGAAGGTTGTGGGTTCGAGCCCCATCGCCCGCTCAAATAATTCCCATCGGCTTTTTTTTTCAAGAACAAGATCCATTCTTTAAGACCTCAACAAAATCAGCCAAATCCTTAAATATCCAATCTGGTTGATATTCACTTTTTTCAACTTCCTCGTGTTTGGTCTCCCCACTCAACACGAGAATAGTTGTGATACCCGCTTTTCCTAATGCAATATCCGTGTAAAGGCGATCACCGATCATGGCGATTTCATCCAGCTTGTATCCGGTTTTATCTACAACCGCTTCCACGATGTGTCCATGCGGTTTTCCAATAACCACATCCGGCCAGCGATTAGTGGATGCCTCAACCAAAGCAATGAAAGATCCAATATCCGGCATAAAACCACTTTCAGTCGGGCAATTAAAATCCGGGTGTGTGGCAATGTATGGCAAACCGTTTCTCACAAGATCACACAATTTCCATAATTTTTCGTAAGTTAATGTTGTGTCAAAACCAAGAACTGCGGCGTCCGGAAATTGATCGGTAAGTTGAAAACCGGCGCTACTGAATTCTTCTTCCAATGCAGGTGTTCCCACCAAATAAATACGGCGAAATTTTGTTTTCTTTTTTAAATAAATCGTTGTTGCTTCCCCCGAAGTGAAGATTTTTGCCTCGTCCACATCAAAACCTAGTTTCTTGATTTTTTCAGCATACATACTGCCATGCTTAGATGAATTATTGGTTAAAAACAAATAATCTATTTTATTTTCACGAAGGTAATCCATGAATTCTAATGCCCCGGGGAGCAGCTTGTCTCCCAGGTAGAAAGTACCATCCATATCCAGCATATAGCATTTTTTTTGGCTTAAGTTCTTCGTCATAGCCTTTTCTCAAATTTTGAAATTTTTTATATATAAACTGTGATTATAAAGTATTGATTGTTTTGGCCAGAAGTTAAAAATCTTTCGGCTGGTTTATACTAAACATCAGATAAAGTATGCAATTCACCGATTTCACTTTTATTTTTCTTTTTATCCCCGCTTTCTTTTTCTTTTTATATCTCATTCCATCTCGATTAAGAGCTGCCTGGATTCTTTTTGGTTCAGTATTTTTTTACTTTTGGGCAGAACCCATTTTCTTATGGGTCCTTTTATCATTTGTGGTAATAAATTATTTTTTCGCCTGGCTTATAGATCGATTCAGAGAAACACCCTGGTTATCGAAAGTTCTTCTTTGGGGTATTGTAGCGATCGACTTGGGTTTGTTGGTGCTTTTTAGGGATGCCAACATCCTCCAGCGTATATTAAATCTCCCAGCCGTGTTGGTTAAGAGTTTTCCTGAAATCTTTTCACCAATTGGTATTTCCTTTATAACTTTCACCTTTCTTTCATATCAGTTAGATAACGCAAAAGGCGCATTGTTAAAAAGAGGTAATCTTTTTGATTTTTCGTCCTATATCTTATTCTTTCCCAAGGTTCAACAAGGGCCTATACAGATTTTTCAGGAATTTCAATCAAAAATCATAGAGCCCAAATCGTCATTGGCTGATATTTCTCGGGGTATTGCTCGATTCATCCTGGGCTTGTCAAAAAAAGTTTTAATTGCTGATCGTCTCGCGCCAATCGCTGATTCTGTTTTTTCAGCAGACCTTCTGAAAGTCGGCTTTGGTCTATCCTGGTATGGCCTGATTGCTTATGGACTTCAGATCTATTTTGATTTTTCCGGATA